>JAZQIF010000123.1:0-15500 GCA_045540935.1 Erysipelotrichaceae bacterium
AAAAGCTGAATCTGAGAAAGATCCCGATCGAGGAACTCAATCTTCATATCAGCCTTAAGGATTAGATAAAAAACAGTAAAAACGGGATATCCCAATTTAACGGGATATCACATAAGCGGGATATCCCAATTTAAATTAACCAAAACTTTCATAAGCCGATCTGCACAGCCTTTTATAGCGGAACATCCATATACACAGCTGGATCACGAACGCCAGCGTCCAGCTTAGCGGGAAGCAGCTGTATAAGACCTGCGGCGTATGATGTGCGGCAAATACAGTATAGATATAAACCAGTCTGAAGCCGCATACACAGACAAGCGTCACGATCGTCGGCAAGCTCACCAATCCCATGCCGCGTATCGAATTGACCACAACATCCAGCAGACCGTTCAGAAATAAGAAGAACGTGACATAGAACAAGCGGTACATCCCCAGCTCGATGACTTCGCTCTCCTTGACCAGCAGACCGAGGAAGAAACGGCCGTTAAGCAATATGAAAGCGCCGATGGCAAATGCCCCGATGCCGCAGATCAGAAAAGTCGTACAGGTCACTTTTGCGATCTTCTTGTAATCCTTTGCCCCATACAGTCTTGAGTTGAAGCTCAAAGAAGCCAGCGGGAAGGCATCGACGAAGACATAGACATATTCTTCGATCGCATTGGCAGCCGTATTCGCGGCAACGAAAAGCGAACCGAAGGAATTGATGGAAGACTGGATGATGATGTTGGAAAAGGAAAACAGCTGGTTCTGCAAGGCAGAGGGGATGCCATAGCGAAGCATCTTTACTGCCAGATCCATATCGAAATTGTCCCGGTCAAGATGCAGTCTGACCATGTCCTGATCTTTCAATAGCCTTCTGAGTATCAGAACAGCCGAGATGCACTGGGCGATGATGCTTGAGACGGCCGCGCCGATGATGCCCATTTTTAGTACCGCGACACTCAGCAGATTCAAAACGACATTGGCCGCTCCCGAGATCGCCAGGAACAAGGTCGGATCTTTGGTGTTGCCGGAAGCGCGGAGTATCGAAGAGCCGAAATGATAGACCGCGATCGGAAGACACGCCAGAAAATAGATCCTGGTATAAAGGCTGGCATCCGCTAGGATATCTGTCGGTGTAAGAAGCAGTGTCAGAAGCTGTCTGGCAAAAAAGAAACCGAATAAGCCGATCGCCGATCCGAAAACAAGGGCGATGCATATCGCCGAAAAGACAGCCTTTTTTATCGTCTTGTATTCTTTTGCCCCGATCATGCGCGAGATGAGTACATCGGCACCAAGAGATAGTCCGTTGAGTCCCCAGGTGAAAAAGACGATCAAAGGCGCTGCCGAGCCTACGGCTGCCAGACCTTTTTCCGATACGAAATTGCCAACGACGAGCGTATCGGCAAAATTAAAAGATATCTGTAAGAGGTTTGCCAGCATGATCGGCCAGGCAAAGCTCAGGATATCTTTGTATAAGGTCTTATCGAAGGACCGCTCTTGTCGGTCCGTGTTTCTTGGATGCGGCATATACATTACTCATTTAATCACAAAATCCGATCTTTTTCATTCAAAAAAGACCTGTCTGAATGACAAGCCTATTGATCGATCTTGAACAAGGTGAAGACGCCGCACAGAAAACCGAGGATGACAGACGGGAAACCGATGAAACAGACCATCCATTTCAAGCTGTTTCCCAGAAGATCATCACCGACACTGAACCAGATGACAGCTCCGACGATCGCAAAGATCAGCGTACAGATCGCAAGATAAAGATTCTGTTTATGACGCTGTGTCATATTCAGCCTGCTGACGTATTTCCAAATCAGTTTATACATCCTGCCTCCTTTCAGTGCGTGTTGACATAGTCTTTGTCGTTGATGTTGATCAGGTGGTCGCCGATCCTTTCCGCATCCGAAGAAAGTTTCAGATACTGAGCACCCAGATTGGCGGTACATTCACCCTTATTGAGACGCCTGACATGGTTCTTCGCCATCATATGTGTCATATCATCGATCCTGTCTTCCAGCTTATACGCATCTTTCATCAGCTTGCGCTTGTTGGAACCGTAGATCTGCATCGTGACCTGATAAAGATCGTTGATCAGCTTCTGCAGCTGAGAGATCTCGTTTTTGGCTTCTTCAGAAAAAGACTCACCGCTTTCTTTCAGGTTCTGTGCATATTCCATGATGTTGACCGAATAATCGCCGATCCTTTCGATATCCGAAATGACGCGATACGTCGAAGAAAGGAAGTAGTAGTCCTTCTTAGAGATCGCTTCCTTGCGGGTCAGCTTGACGACGATCTCGACGAGATGATGATTCAGGAAGTTGAGTTCTTCCTCGTTATCCTGCAAGAGTGACTGTTTCTCCAAATCGTTGTTCAGGATCATTTCGATGGCCAGATCGAAATTGGTGATGGCGATCATCGCCATATTGATGATCTCTTTCTTGACCTGCTGAACGGCAATGGCCGGAGTAGCGATCATGTTTTCATCCACGAAGTAGAAGCGCTGTTTTGCGGCTTCACTGCCATCATCCGGAATAAACTTCTTAGTCAGATCGACCAGATAATCGGAGATCGGAAGTACCAGGATGACCGATGCGATATTAAAGAACGTGTGGAACATCGCCAGCTGTGTATGCGGGATGCCCGGGAACATATTTTCGAACATGATCGAGAAAGACATGGAACCACCGGACATCATCTTGATGAACATATCTAAAACCGCCACCAGGACGACACCGCCGATATTGAAGATCAGCTGTATCAGCGAAGCTCTTCGTGCATTGAGCGATTCGGTCTTCATTCCCGCCAAAAGACCTGTCAGACAGGTGCCGACATTGGCACCGAGTGTAAGATAGATGCCCTGATTGAGATCGATGAGACCGGTCACGACCATCGTGATGGCGATGGAAGTGATGGCGGAAGACGACTGGATGATCGCGGTCAGTATCGCACCGATGATGATCAGTAAGATCACGGAATCGATGTTTGCCAGGAATGCCTTCAATCCTTCCGTCTGGGCAAAGCCGCGCATGGAAGTCGACATCATGTTGAGTCCGACGAACAGCATGCCAAGGCCCGCCAAAACATAACCCAAAAGTTTCTTTTTTTCCGATTTGGAAAACATATTCATGAAGACGCCGATACCTGTCAAAGAAGAAAACAGTACATTGACGTCAAAATTACCTGAGCCGAACATACCCAAAGCGACGATCTGACCGGTGATGGTCGTACCGATCTCACCGCCGAAAATGATGGTCGCTGCTTGCGAAAGCGTGATGATCCCGGCATTGACGAAACCGATCGTCATGACCGTCGTCGCACCGGATGACTGGATCGCGACCGTTGCCAGCGCACCGATCATGACACCCACAAGCTTGTTTCCTGAAACTTTGGAGAAGAGACTCTTCAATTTGTCCGAGCTGATCGCCTCCAGGTTTTTTGACATGATCTCGCACGCCATAAGAAAAACACCTGTTCCGGCAAGCAGTCTAAGCAGATCCGTAATAATCTGATCCATTTTCATAAGTCAATATCTCCTCGATATTAACTTACTGCATGCGCATCACAGGTATTTCAAGATTAAGTAAATTTTATGTAAATCAAGCTTTATCAAATCGGACAGTGAACTTCGTACCCTTCCCCAGTTCACTTTCCATTTCGATCGTCGCATTATTGAGGATGCAGGCATGTTTGACGATCGATAGACCCAAGCCTGTGCCGCCGACCTGTCTTGAACGGGCCTTATCGACCCGATAGAAGCGTTCGAAGATGCGGTCGTGGTCCTTCTTGGCGATACCGATACCGGTATCTTCCACGATGAGAAAGACGTTTTTCTTGTCGCCTTTGACTTTGAGATAGACATCGCCGTTTTCCTTGTTGTAGCGGATCGCGTTCTCGCAAAGATTGTAGATGATGCTTTCGAGAAGTTCCTCGTTGGCATGGATGACCTGACCGGCATCGATGTCGTCGTGGATCTTCACGTTGTTGTCATATTTTTCTTCTTTCAGGAAGGAGACGATCTGCTCACAGAGCTTGGAAAGATCGATGTCTTCCTTTGCGATCATAGTCTCTTCATCTTCCAGATGCGAGACCTTGATGACATCCTTGACCAGAGTGAACATATGCTGAGCTTCACTGTAGATCTTGTCGTAGCACTCACTGCGGTCTTCTTCTTTTACCAAGCCGCTTTTCAACAGTTCGGCATAGCCGAGTATCGACTGAAGCGGTGTCTTGAGTTCGTGAGAAACATTGGATGCAAATTCCTTGCGCATGTTTTCGTTGGCTTCCTTGTATGACTCATCAAAGATCAGAAGGACATAGCCGGAGACCAGTTCTTCGACTCTGACGGGCGAAAGTTCAAATTCATAGGTGCGGTCGTTGAGGTGGACACGCTTGGAAACGATCTGTGAGCCGTCGCTTTCCTCGAAAAGATCGGAAAACTTCGGATAATTCTCGCAAGCCGAGATATAGCCGCCCAGAACATCCATTTCATCATCGGAAATGATGCTTCTGGCAGACTTGTTGATATCGATGATCACGCCTTCCTGCGAAAGAAGGACCATGCCTTCATTCATGTTGCCGGTGATCGCTTCGAATTCTTTCCTCCTTTGAAACAGGACCTCCCTGTCCTTGTTGATCATGGCCTGCTGCTGGGAGAGACGTTTCATCAAAGGACGGATCTCCTTGTAGCAGTCATCTTCATCCGGCTCATCCATATCGATCTGGTTGAGCGGTTCGACGATCCTGGAAGTCAGGTGATAAGCCAGCGGGAAAGAGATCACGAAGATCAGCAAAATGATGATCGCCATCGGCTGGGCAAGGATCGACATCACGTGGTACATCGAAGGATAGGTGTTGGAAAGACGTACGACATCGCCGTTTTTCAAAAGCGTGGCCGTATAAACGTATTTTTCGGTAAGCGTTGCCGACTGCCTGGTCGATGTGCCAAAACCGGTCTCAAAGGCATCGCGCACCTCTTGCCTGTCATAATGGTTGTCCATCTGGGAGATGTCGTTGCCGCTGTTGTCATAGATGACCGTACCGTCCTGATCGATCAGGGTGATACGATAATCCGTCTCATCGAGATCATCAAGAAAGGATGTGCCGACTTCATCGATACCGTAAGCAATGACCTTCGTCTCCGCTTCCAGCAGTTCCATCTGGGCATTGAAAAAGGACTGGTACATCTCATCCACGGTAAAAATGACGGTCAGCACCAGGACCGTCATCGCAACTGCAAGAATGGATTTGAAGATCTTATTTGCCATCGTCCTCTTCTTTCAGGCAATAGCCGACACCGCGTATCGTCGCGATGCAGGATCCGTATTCTTTCAATTTGGAACGCAGTGTTCCGACATGGACATCGATCGTCCTGGATTCACCAAGATAATCGGATCCCCATACTTTTTCAAGAAGCTGCTGTCTGGAAAAGACGATACCCTTGTTTTCGGCAAGTGTCAGCAGCAGTTCGTATTCTTTTAATGTCAGTTCGACCGGGATGCCATCGGCTTCCACCGTACGGCGTCTCGTATCGATGATGACATCGGAAAATGCGATCTTCCCTTCGCTGTTGGTCTTCTTTCCTCTGCGAAGGACTGCCTTGACTCTTGAGATCATCTCCATCATTCCGAACGGCTTGGAGAGATAATCATCGGCGCCGTTGTCCAGACCAAAGACCCTGTCATACTCGGTCGTCTTTGCGGTCGCCATGATGACCGGGATATCGTCATAGCGCGGATCGCTCTTGAGTTCCTTGAGGATCTGCAAGCCGTCTTTCCCCGGCAGCATGATATCCAGCAGGATGAGTTCCGGCTGCTGCTTGGAAAGCTGCTCGAACATCGAGTCGCCTTCTTCAAAACCGAGCGCATCAAAACCCGACAGTTTTAAGGTATAGATGATCAATTCTCTGATCGAAGCATCATCTTCAACACAATATATCATTATCTTTACTATACCTCGCCAAAGTAAGTGAACTGTAAAGTTTTTGTAAAAAAACCGGTACTTTTTTCAAGGAAAAAGGGCTTTTCAGCCCTTGATCATAGATCTTTATTCCGGTCTCAGCTGCAGATACAGTTCTCTGTACTGGGCAGCGGAGTTCTCCCAAGAAACATCCTTCTGCATATCGCGGACGACCATCTTGTCGTAGTTTTCGCGGTGTTCGAAGTAAAGCGTCTTGGCTCTGTTGATCGCATCCAGCAGCAAGCCTGCATCGTAACCGTCGAATGTGAAGCCATTTCCGGAATCTTCATACATGTTGTACGGTTCGACAGTATCCTTCAGACCGCCTGTTTCTCTGACGATCGGCAGCGTGCCGTAACGCATGGCGATCAGCTGTGTGAGTCCGCACGGTTCGAATAAGGACGGAACAAGCAATGCATCACATGCCGCATAGATCCTGTGTGCACGATCCTCATCATACATGATATTGGAACATACTTCGCCTTTATAAGCGCCTTCATAGTAACGGAAGGAATCTTCATAGCCCGGATCACCGGTACCCAAGACGACCAGCTGCGTATTGCCGTCGATGATATTCGGAACGATCGCGTTGATCAGATCGAGACCCTTCTGGTTGGTGAGTCTGGAGATCAGACCGATGACGAACTTGTTTTCATCGACTGTCAGGCCCAGTTCTTCCTGCAAAGCCTTCTTGTTGACTTTCTTCTTTTCGACAGCATCTTCAGTGTCGTAGTTGGTGTAGATCCTCTGGTCGGTATCCGGATTCCAGATGTCACAGTCGATACCGTTGACGATACCTCTGAGCTTGCCGGAATGATAACGCAGATGAGCATCCAGACCTTCGCCATAGAATTCTGTCTGGATCTCGCCGGCATAGGTATTGGAAACGGTCGTGATCATGTTGGCATAAGCCAGACCGCCCTTGAGCATGTTGGCATCGTTGTAGCCGACCTTGAGGCAGTCTTTGTTGAAGACGTAATCAGGAAGTCCTGACCAGTAAGAGATCGTGCCCATATCGTAGATGCCCTGGAAACGCAGGTTGTGAACGGTCATGATCGTCTTGGAACGGGCGATCGCCGTATTTTCAAACTTGGTGTGCAGATATACCGGTACCAGAGCTGCCTGCCAGTCGTGGCAATGGATCACATCAGGGATCCAATCCAGGTAAAGCAGAGCGGAAAGCGCTGCCTTGGCAAAGTAACAGAACTTAGGGATATCATCGACCATATTGGTATATGGATTGCCGCTGGTGAAGAATTCTTCGTTGTCGATGAAATCATAAACGACACCGTCTGCTTCATATTCCATGATACCGACATAGAACTGACGTCCGTCGGAACACAGATCCATATAGAATTCTCCGCGGTAGACCATCTTCTCCTGGAACTTCCAAGGGATGCATTTATAACGCGGCAGGATGACCTTGACATCACAGTTCTGCTTGACGAGCTCTTTCGGCAAAGCATACATGACATCGGCCAGACCGCCTGTCTTGACAAACGGATAACACTCCGAACCGATGAAAGCAACGCTTCTTCTCGGGCCGAGATCCTTGACCGGTTCTTCGAAGACGACTTCTTCGGTCTTCTCTTCAACTGTTTCTTCGGCCTTTTTTACCTTGACGGCTTTTACAGTCTTTCTGGTCTTCTTTTCCTCAGCCGGCTTTTCTTCCTTGGCTGCCTTGGCGACTTTCGAAACTTTCTTCGTCGTCTTGGCAACTTTGCCGTCGGCTGCGACCATGACCTGAGCCATCTCGTTTTCTGTGTTGGCGGCAACTTCCTTCGTCTTGCGGGCTGCCGTCTTTTTCGCAGTTTTCTTTTCCGTTTCTTTCAAAGTGCTTTCTGCCTTTTCTTTTTTGACAGTCTTGCTCTTTGGCTTCTTAACTTCCTTCTTTTCAGACATTGTGTTACTCCCCTCACATTTCTCATAAAAGACCGCATTCAGGTACTTCCACAGGTACCATGGTCCTATACTCATTATCGCAGATTTTTCATTTTTTCAAAACCACAGCCCGTTTTTTGTTGCAAAAGAGGGCAAATTATATCAATTCAGACTGTCGATCAGTGCCAGAAGCCTTCTGTAATAGTCTGAAACATCATTTTTTATCATCAATCCGCCCTGCAAGGACATGTGATCTCCCTTATATACATCGAACACGTTCCAGACACCTTTTTCGATCTTCTCCTGATCGAAAGTACGATGCGGATCGCTCATAGGATACATGGATGAGACCGTGTTGACCAGGCCGTCATTTGCCTTCCAGCTTTCATCGATCACTAGACCGCCCTTCGTTTTTCCCGTATAGGCACCCATCCTTCTCGATGTCCTGGAATAGATGGCCTCGACCCTGTCCCTTACCGGGATCTGATCGCCTTTTTCATCTTCCATGGTCATGCAGCAGGGCTGGGAGAAATACCAGATGTCCTTTGAGATCGGCATCGTCACATTCATCGCCAAAGCGTTATCGATATGCATATCGTAAGCTGCGCAGTCATCTTCGGGCAGGACCCTCTTTGTTTTGTTCGGCCTTGACATCAATGAAGAGCCGATCCGCTCCCTGAGATCGCCTTTGATCGCATAAGGATCGAAGTCTTCATCCTGATACATGTCGTAGGCTGTCGTCCCGTTATGCGGTGCCGCCAGACAGACCAGCGCAAAGATGTTTTCCTTCTTTCCGCCTTTGAAGAAATCGGAGCCTCCCTCTTCTTCGATGCCGTGTTCCATGATGTGGGCAAACCTGCGTATCGTGGCCCCGCCAAAGGAGTGGCCAAGCAGGACCAGTTCACTGCCCTCAAGATCCTCGATCAGCGGCCTATCAGTAAAGTCCGATCCGTATCTTTCATGGGAATATCTTTGGGCATGTCTTACGCCATAATCCGTCTTTGTACCGGCAAGCTGGGCATAGAGCTCACAAGAGCGGTCATATGCCGAACCCTGCGGAGACACCGATGCGCAATAAGCATCATAGCCCTCCTTTCGCAATTGAGCGATCAGATCGCCGTTGCGCATGCCCCAGTAAGGCATCCTCTTATATGCTTCATCATAGCTTCCCCAGCCGGAAAGGCCGTGGACAAAGATATATTTCCGTTTTTTCTTTTCCATGATCTCAGTTTAATACCGCTCTTACACAAATATAAGAATAAAGCTTTTAATGGCTTTCCAGATAATCGATGAATGAGACCTCATCCAACGGTCTGGAATAATAGTAACCCTGAATGGCATCACAGCCGTTTTCCTTCAAAAAAATGACCTGCCCTTCTTCTTCCGCACCTTCGGCAATGACCTTCATGCCCAGTTTCTTGAAAAGAGCGATCATGTCCTTTACGATCATCTGTCCTCTTTCGCTTTCCAGAGAATCGACCAGGGACTTATCGAGCTTTCCGATATCGTATCCGATCGCCGAAAGTGCCGAATAGTTGGAATAACCGGCACCGAAATCATCGATCTCCGCCTGAAAGCCCAGAGACTGAAACTGTTTCACCGTTTCCTGTATCAAGGCGGGATCACTGTCGAGCGTCTCGGTGATCTCCACAGAGATGAGTTCTTTCTTTGCCCCGAGATCCTCACAGATCTGTGCATACTGTTCGGCAACGCCATCTTTCAAAGAAGAAAGGACAGAAAGATTGACGCTGATCGGGAAAGTGTCTTTTCCTTGTTTTAAACGTTCCGCTTGAAAAGTACAGACACTTTCAAAGACGTATTCGTCCAATGTCGTGACCTGACCGGTGCTTTCCAATACCGATACGAAGACCGAAGGCGAAAGATATTCGCCATTCACTTTCCAGCGGCTGAGTGCTTCCGCACCGGATACAGCCTCCGTCTCACAGCTGATGATCGGCTGATAATAGACTTCGATCTGTCTGTTTTCTATCGCTTCATCAAACAGAACGGAGATCTCTTCTTCAAAATCGACTTCCGCCTGCTCTTCCTGTCTGTTTCTTTCTTTCCGATAGAAGTCGGCCAGAAGGATCGTTTCGATCAAGAGTGCCGCAGCCATCAGGATAAGCAGCGGTTTTTTCCAATCTTTTTTCATTTACAGTTCCTTTCTGACCGTGATCTTTTCTTCATCACGGGATTCCTCTTTGAAACCGTTTCTGACAAACAGCGAAACGGAAGGATTGTCTATGGCGATCTCGTCATAGAGTGTTTTTATGCCGTTTTCCTTTGCCAGAAGGCAAAGAAGTTCCAGGCCCTTGCTTCCATAGCCTTTGCCCCGGTAAGGAGAAAAGATGATCAGATCTGCCATCCATCTTCCTTTTTCGTCGAGATGATAAGCGATCTCACCGACAAAGCTTCCTTCTTCATCCTGCAGATAGCGATAGGTTCTTGATCCTCCGGCATCAAGGACCCAGGATTCATACCAGCTTTTCCAGTTTTCCTCAGGAAACGGGATGCAGCCGCCATAGGCATGGTTGTAGGACATCGTCTTTTCATCCTCCATCATCATCTTTCTGAAAGACAGATCCTCATATTTCGGAACATAGAGTTTCAACATATCACTTTCATTATAGCGGGAAACGGTTCTATGAAATACCGGCACAGCAGCTTTCATTCATCGTCTGAAAATAAAAAAATCATCTTTTCAGATGATCACATTTCAAATGGTCCGGGCTAAGGGACTCGAACCCCCACGGTCGCCCACCAGATTCTAAGTCTGGCGCGTCTACCAGTTCCGCCAAGCCCGGATACCTATTTATCTTATGATAATTGCCTGGAAAAAGCAATTCATAACCTTTATAATAATGTGTATGATTTTAACAGTGGATTTAGGGAACACCAGCACGAAATTGGGCTTATTTGACGGCGATCTTCAAATCTCGTTTCTGTGTGCTGACGGTGTTTATGACAATTATCGCAGCCTTATCCTTTCTTTCATCTATAAGGCGAATTTAAGGGAAGACGCCATCGACAAAGCGATCCTTTCCTGCGTCGTACCGCGTGTGTATGACAACATCTTCGATGCACTGGCATCTATCGTCGGCGAACACAACATCGTCGATATCAACCCGAATACCGATTACGGCATCAAGCTGGTCATGCCATCCCCGCAGGATACGGGGGACGATCTGATCGTCATGTGCGCATATGCCTACAATCTGTACCGCCGGGAGATGCTGATCGTATCGATGGGCACGGCTACCGTCATATGTCACGTGACCAAGGCCGGTGAATTCAAACACTGCATCATCGCGCCAGGCTTCTCCAAGATCGCCGAGACGCTTTGGAAGAATGCTGCCCAGTTACCGGAATTCGAACTCAAACATACCGATACCTATCTGGCTGACAATACGATCGATGCGATGAACGTCGGTATCTACAACGGCTATATCGGCATGCTGAAATCTCTGATCGAAGGCATGAGCAACGAGATCGGCGAAGACATGTACATCATCGGCTGCGGCGGACTCGGAAAGAAGGTCGCACCGTATATCGATCTTTTCAACGAATACGATCCGGACTTCGTGACCAGAGGACTCAATTATCTGTGTCAGAGGTATGTCGGTGACTAGGATCATACTGGCTTCCAAGTCGCCGCGCAGAAGAGAGCTGATGGAACTTCTGCACATTCCCTTTGAAGTCATCGTCTCCGACATCGACGAACAGATCGACTATAAAAACGATCTGGTAAAAGAGATCGAAAAGCTCTCCTATCAGAAGGCTCACGCTGTATTCAAAGACCATGAGGATGCTTTGGTCATCGGTTCGGATACGATCGTCAAGATCGGCAACGATGTCTTAGGAAAACCGAAAAACATCGAAGATGCCAAAGCGATGCTGAAGGAGCTGTCCGATAACACCCATCAGGTCGTTACCGGCGTCACGATCTTATACAAAGATCAGACAGAGACCTTCTCCTCCGTGGCGAACGTGACCTTCTATCCTTTGAGTGATGAGGAGATCGACGAGTATATCGCGACCAATGAACCGATGGACAAGGCCGGTTCCTACGCCATTCAGGGCGATGCCGCCAAGTTCATACGCTGCATCGAAGGCGATTACTATACGATCGTCGGACTGCCGATCGCGGAGCTTTACCACCGCTTAAAGAAATATTTGTAAAAAATATCCTTCACGGATATTTTTATTTGTAGTAGAATAAGATACAGGCCGACATAGTATAGTGGAAATACGCATCCATGGTAAGGATGAATCCCGTGTTCAATTCACGGTGTCGGCACCATCTTTTGAGGCGATGTCCTGTTTATTGTGATAAACAGGGCTTTTTTTAGCTTTCGGAATTCTATATTTTTCTTTCATTGCCAACTTCATTGCCAACTTCGATCATTTTTCGCTCTCGGCGATGCTTTTATCCATCATTTCAATGTATTTCCTCCTTTCCTCTTCGGTGACCGAAACATAGTGTTTCAGTACTGTTGTATCATTCCTGGAATGTCCCATCTGACGCTGTGTCAGTGCCACAGAAGTTCCGTGAGAACTCAGATACGTGCCAAAATAATGTCTGAGCGCGTGCAGGGGCAAATATCGGATTCCTGCCCTTTCCACATACCTCTTGTATTTCCTTCGCAGAGTTTCCACCGGGATCACATTCCCTTTCTTATCTACAAAGACATACTCTTCGCCAAGTTTTTCTTCCTTTGACTGGCAATAAGTTAAAAACCAAGACAATTAAAAACCAGCATCTTGCTGCCGGTCTTCTTTCTTGTTTCCATCATAATTATTTACTTCTTTTTCTTAAACAATGTATAGTTCCTGTATTCGTTGACGATCACGATGGCAATACAGATGATCCCTATCGATATTTCCGAAATGATCTCATTTGGGATGATCATAAAACCTGTGAACGGAGAAAATGTCAGAATGACGGATAAAAGGATGAAGCTTTCAAGATCCGGGGAATATAATGACGGGAATCTGAGTGTCAGATAATTCAGAAAGCAACCCAATGCCCCGATCGAATAGATGATTGTCAGATATCTTGCTTTACCTTTCTTATACCAGGCAAGAAGGAATGTATAGACCGTATAGAAAAGACTCATCGCAAGAAAAACAAGATGTGTCCAAATAGAAAAAGGAGAGTGATAGGACTGACCGATCGCATAATATATGCCCGGAAAGATACACACTACCTGCAAAAGCAGCCAGATCCAGAAATTAAAACACTTTTTGATACTGTATTTCATATTGTCCTCAATTTACATGATGCTCTATCTTTTCAGGGCATAAAAACATGGCGAATTTACTTATACGTCGTTAGATTTCGCGTATATTCAAACAGAATATAAACGCTAAAACCAGCCTTACAGGGCAAGGAAAAAATTGAATCTCAGTTTTAGCTTTATTTTAAAGGATTTTTTGTATCAACATGAAACGGAATCAGTCTTTTTTATTCTTTGAATTCATATTTCGGATCTCCATCGAATGAGATGTTTTTGATCTTTTCACCATTGATGATCGTGTTTCTGTATATAAAGCTTTCAGCACTTTTTAATTCATCATATGAAAGGACATCATCAGAATATTCTTTTTCCAGTCCGAGATATTTCAATATTTCCTTGACATCATCTGCATCAAAGTCATCCGCGTAAAAACGGATGATCATCCTTTCAAAATACGTTCCGTCTTCATTCTGTTTTGCGTAATAGGTAAGAGATTCTTCCTCTTCTTTTAA
The DNA here is from genome assembly GCA_045540935.1 of Erysipelotrichaceae bacterium. Lineage (GTDB taxonomy): Bacteria > Bacillota_I > Bacilli_A > Erysipelotrichales > Erysipelotrichaceae > Colivicinus. Next base: position 13,577 of record JAZQIF010000123.1, read on the forward strand.
AGGGTCACTGTTGACCCCGTCAATGTTATTCAAGGTGCTGTTTGATCTTTCATCGGTTATATACAGTTCCAAGACTTCGCCTGTCTTCTTATAATCTGTTCTTATTATGATATGCGTCGTTTCATCATGAAACATGATCCCGAAATTGCGATCATATACCGACATCGATGTGCAGGCTGACACCATGCACATAAGAACGGCAAGCAGTATAGCAGTTATTTTTTTCATGCAGCTCCTTTCAAATCCGGCCATCTTTGATGATGTCCCGGCAGCTTTACAACATTCTTTTTACAGAAATGCTCATCGCCTTATACTTTACCAGCCTTCCAAAGACAGACCATCATTGATCATGGCAAGGATCCTTCTGTCATCCATTTCTATTAAGATGATCTAGATTCCAGGCTTTGACAGTTGAGACAATGTCATTCCTGATCATCTTCTTTCAAAGGATTCAGACCAAAGTCACCGTTACCCCGTATATAAACACCGACAGTGATCTTTTCCTTCTGATTAAGATATTGTTCGTATAGATACAAACAACCGTCGGATTTAAGGTTCCCCTTGTTTGTGATATTTCCGTAAAGAGAAAATTGTAAGACCAGAGTGATGATATCGTATCCCGTTTCGTTCTGGATGCTTAACAGATATTCTTTTTCGATCGTCCCGTCTTCCTGTTGGGTTTCATTGACAGAAAGGATCTCGAAAGGCAAAACGCAGGACCTGTAACAATATCGTACAAAGGATATCTCTTTTGTTTTTTCAGAAAAGAATACCTGGATCATCAGATCATTATCACCAGGGTAGAACAGACTTGAAAGACGCGATCCTCCGTCATCGGTTCTCCCCAGGCGTTGATCAATTCAGAGATTGAGCGGCCTTTCAGACTTGCAGTCAGTGTTGCGCCGTCACTTGTTTTTGCTTCTTCAAACGAAAGAACAGCCTTTTCATCTGTACAAGAGGCTGCTATAAAAACAAAGAAGATGGACAGAATGATCCTTATCATCGGGAATGACAGCATCAATTTTATACTTCTGTTCATTCGTTATCTTTTTCAAAAATCAATATCCGGCAATATCGTTGAGTCCTTTGCAGAATTGATCGATCATCTTCATCATGTTTTCATATGGTATGTGCTCATAAAACCTGTAGAATACGATATGACCTTGGTACATTTCATTGTATGATTCCAGCATCCGGTTTCTGACATACGGATCCCTGTTGAAGTGGTTTTCCAGAAACGACAGATAAGTGCTGCTTAGTTCAACAAGAGGCTGCGGCAGTTCTGTTTTGAAGATAATGTGCTCGGCGTTCCTGATATCCTCTTTCCAATCAAAAGGCAATGAAGGAACATTCTCGTGATAATGAAAAGAACCTGTTTCGCTGACCATATAATCCGCGAGCAGATAAGATGTCAGGATCCTGTACTCAGGTTTGTCAAAAACATCATAATAACCTTCATACAGTTCCTTATCTATGATGTTTCTGCGTATATCGCCATCTGCCAATGACTGTTTAAATTTCTCCAGCCTGTCTATAGAAGCTTTCAGGCTCTCATCATATTTCAAAGGGTCGTACATGATCTGATAAGCACCTCCTATTCATGGATTTTCATAGTCCAATCATTTCTCTTTCCATTCAGTCTGTGAACAGTATCCCGCAGGACCTGCCATGTTGCACTATCTATACCCATCATATCAACCTTGTTGTGCTTGCTGCAAATTTGAAAAATGGGCCATATATTGGCTATCCTATTTATGCAATCACGAATCAAGAAAGCGATCATGCTGATTATTGTGATCTTATGAAAAGTGTTCCCGGTTCCGGCAGATCGACATCTTTAGGTTCAGCGTCCATGAACTCATATCTTTTTGCCGTATATGTATCTTCAGAAGGATTATAGTCATAATAATGTTCAAAAGAACGG
>JAZQIF010000124.1:0-6547 GCA_045540935.1 Erysipelotrichaceae bacterium
GTACGTATTTCCATGTTATTACTTTATATCATATCACGATATAAGTTATTTCTATTCGTAAACTCAGTCATTTTTCTTTACGATGAAGATGTATGAAGGACATGGCGGAAGATAAGACATGCCTGAAAGAGGCACTGCGAAAGATCGGGATCGAAGAGAAACAGAGCGATCACATCTGTTCCCTTGACGATCCGGCGGAAGTCATCGCAAAACTGCGGACACTACGCTGCAATCTCATGGAAGAATATCACTGCTGCGTAAGAAAGATCGACGACATCGATTCATTGATCAGAAAGGAAAAAGAAAAATGATAGAAAACAAGCTTGAAATGACAAATGTCTGGGACAAGACCTTCCCGAAAAACGATAAGGTCGACCACAAAAAAGTAAGCTTCACCAATCACTTCGGCATCACTTTGGCTGCCGACATGTATACCCCGAAAGAGATGAGCGGACCTTTTGCAGCTATCGCCGTATGCGGACCGTTCGGTGCGATCAAGGAACAGTGCAGCGGCTTGTATGCGCAAGAGATGGCAAGCCAAGGCTTCCTGACGATCGCCTTTGATCCTTCCTTTACCGGTGAATCCGGCGGTCAGCCCCGCTATATGAATTCTCCGGACATCAATACCGAAGACTATCAGGCAGCGATCGATTTCCTCAGCACTTTAGAAAATGTCGATCCGGAAAAGATCGGCGTCATCGGCATCTGCGGCTGGGGCGGCATGGCCATCAACGCAGCGGCGATCGATACCAGGATCAAGGCCACGCTGTCATCGACGATGTATGATCTTTCCCGCACTGCCGGCAACGGCTACAACGATGAATTCGACGATGAAGCTGCCCGCTATGAACAGCGTGCCGCTCTAAGCAGACAAAGAACGATCGACTACAAAAACGGTTCTTATGCTCAGGCAGGCGGTGTCATCGATCCGCTTCCTGAAGATGCGCCGAAATTCATCAAAGACTATTACGATTACTACAAGACAGACCGCGGATACCACGCCCGCTCCTTGAATTCCAACGGCGGCTGGACAGTGCAGGCCAACGCTTCTTTGATGAATACGCGCTTCTTGCATTACTCCAACGAGATCCGAAATGCCGTCATGATCATGCATGGTGATGCGGCGCATTCCTTCTACATGGGAAAAGACGCCTACGCAAACATGATCAAGGGCAATAAATATACGGACAACAAGTTCTTCTTAACTATCCCCGGTGCCAGCCATTGTGACCTGTATGACGGCGGCAAGGACCATGTCATCCCGTTCGACAGGATCGAAAAGTTCTTCAGAGATTATCTGAAATAAGGTTTTAAAATAAAGATGATGAAAAAATATGCGATCATCTTTCTCATCCTGTTCCTGCTAAGCGGCTGCGCAAAGAAAGAAACAGTCAGCATACAGGAACAAACACAAGAAACGATACAAGAGGAGGTCAGACAGATGAAACTTCGTATCGATGCCAATGGAAATACTCTATATGCGGACTTTGCGGATAACGCCTCCACTGAGGAATTCAAAGAAAAACTGAAAGACGGAGCGATCAGCGTTCATCTGGAAGACTACGGAAACTTCGAAAAAGTCGGTGACCTGCCCTGGTCGATCACAAGAAGCGATACCAACATCACGACAGTTCCCGGCGATGTCATCCTCTATCAGGGAAACATGATCACGATCTATTACAGTGAAAATACCTGGAACTTCACCTATCTCGCCAGGATCCCGGATGCGACAAGAGAAAGTCTTCTGGAAGTCCTGGGTCAAGGAGATGTCGAGGTCACATTCAGTTTAGTTAAGGAGTAGGATATGAAAAACGTACTTGTCGTATCATCGAGTTTAAGAAACAATTCCAATTCTGAGGTCCTTGCCCGTATGGCAGCCAAAGGCGCCAATGATGCCGGCAATCGGACCGAGTTCATCACTCTGAAAGATATGGATCTTCGCTTCTGCAAAGGCTGTCTGGCCTGCCAGAAGACGGGAAACTGCATCATCAAAGATGACATGGCTCCTGTACTTGAGAAAGTCAGGAACGCCGATGTGCTCATCTTTGCCACACCGATCTACTATTACGGCCTTTCCGGCCAGCTCAAGACGTTCTTGGACCGTCTCAATCCTTTGTACAGCCAGGAACCGGTATTTGAAGATGTCTATCTGATCACGACCTCGGCGGAAGATGATGAGGAAGTCTACGAAAGAGCTGTCGAGTGCCTGGAAGGCTGGATCGACTGCTTCCCGGATTCCCATTTCGCCGGTATCTTATCGGGTGGCGGCATCGATATAAGAAAGATCGAAGAGGATCCGGAGAAAAAAGACCTTCTGAAGAAGGCCTACGAATTAGGAAAGAATGTGTAAAAGAAAAGATCGAAGTGTAACGCTTCGATCTTTTGTTTCAGCCTTTAGCTTAAGGAATCAACGATGGCTTCGATGGAAGCTTCGATGCCCTTGACTACATCATCTTTGGAAAGAGACGCGGTCTCTTTTTTGTTCATGACCTGTTCATGTAAGAAAGGTACATGCATGAATCCGCCGATCGTGTTCGGGAATTCTTTTTCGATGTAATAGCGTACGCCGTACATCAGATGATTGCAGACATAGGTACCGGCAGTGTTGGAGACAGCAGCCGGAACATTGGCAGCTTTCATGTATTCGACCATCTTCTTGATCGGTAAAGTTGAGAAGTATGCCGCTGCACCGTCATCGAAGACCGGCTGATCGACAGGCTGGTTGCCTTCGTTATCAGGGATCCTTCCGTCGTCGCAGTTGATCGCAACTCTTTCAGGCGTGATCTCATATCTGCCGCCAGCCTGACCGATACAGAGCACGACATCCGGATTTTCCTTCTTCATTGCCTCGTGTACAGTCTCGATCGCCTTGCCGAATACGACAGGCACATAACATTTGACGATCTGTGCACCTTTGATCTCATCCTTCACCAGTTTTACCGCTTCCTTAGCCGGATTGACGGATTCACCGCCGAAAGGTTCAAAGCCTGTAAGTAAGATCTTCATACTTCCTCCCTATCAGTTTAGAATGCAAAAACGTAAAGCAGAATGACATGGATCAGCAGCATGCAGACAGCGAACGGGATCTGTGACTTGATGACAGAATATTTGTTCTTGGTCTCTAACAATGCCGCCGGTACGATGTTGAAGTTGGCAGCCATCGGTGTGCACAGAGTGCCGCAGTATGCAGCAGTCAGACCTAAAGCACCGACAACGACCGGGTTGGCACCCTTGGAAATGAGGAACGGAACACCGACACCGACCATAATGACGGAGAAGGCTGCGAAACCGTTACCCATGATCATTGTGAATAATGCCATGCCTAAGCAGTATACGAAGCAAGCGATCAGGATGTTGTTCTCAGGAACGACCATCGAAACATAGTAAGAGATCGCATCGCCGACACCGGCAGCTGTAAATAATGCGCCTAATGCGGACAGCAACTGAGGCAGGATACCTGTTGTAGAAACGTTGTCCATCAGTCTTGCGCCGTCGACCGCCGCATACTTCGGATCACATTTCGTCAGTAAGATAGCTGCGCATAATGCAACCAGACCTGAAAGACCGATCGCGTTGTTGGCAGTCAGCCAGGATAAAGCCGGAACTTTGGAGCCCAGAGTTGCGCCGACGACAGCGACCAGAGCGATACAGAGAGCCGGAATGAAGATCTTGTAACCGAACTTGTCGGCATTGGCTCTGACCGTCTTTGGATCTGGTACATCATTCTTGGACTGCACGACACCGCCGATGGCAGTCAGGCAGGCCATGATAACGATCGCAGCACCGACTAACCATTTCGGTACCCACGGACCGCAGATGAATGTGAAGGCAAGTAAGAACCAGAAAGCAGCCGTTGTCGCTTTCTTGGAACAGCCGTCATCCTTTAAAGCTTTGACGCCGACAAGAATGAAGACCAAACCGATAATGCAATAGAAAACTTCACCTAAGATCTGAGCGAATGTCATTATTTCTTACCTCCTTTGCTTGCAGCATCAAGCTGTTTGTCCAGCCAGAGGTTTCTGATGGCACCCAGCACGACAGAGATGACAGCGACCGGGATCGACCAGCGGGCGATCTGTAATGCGTCGACTTCATAACCTAAACCGACCAGAGTCGAAACGATCAGCAGAGTGCCTGAGGAACCCATGAAGCAGTTCTGTGCGAAGAAGTTACCATAGTTTTCAGCACCGGCAGAACCGCCTCTGATGATATCCTGCATCTCGTCGTTGATCTCGCCGTATTTGGCAACAGCAGCACCTTCTGCCATTGGAACGACGACAGGACGGACGAACTGCGGATGGCCACCCAGTCTGATAGAGAATGCGGAAGCCAGAGTTCTGATCAATTCGTAAACGATGATGACTCTTCCGGCAGTAGCGGATTTGATCGAACGGATAAAGTCGATAGCTTTTTCCTTCAGACCATATCTTTCACAGATACCGATAGCAGGTAACGTCAGAACGAATAAGGTAGCAGTTCTCTGAGTAACGAATGAATTACCTAACGTAGTAAGGATATCCATGATGCTCATACCGCCGACCAATCCGGTGACAAGTCCGGCGAGGACTACAGTTGCGATCGTATCGAACTTCAAAATGAGGCCGAGCACAACGATAGCTACGCCAATTAATCTGAGAAGCATAATTATCTTTCCCCCCTTAGTATTGAGCGCTGTCGAAAACTGTTTCAGGCAATAAAACAGCGCTCTTTTTTATTGCCTGATTTATTAAACACCCCCAGATTTCAATGGTTTTTATGCAAGAATACTTGACAAAAATATGAAAATCGGGCTCGCTGCGCTCGCTTCGTTTAAGAAGGTGAAGGAGGTAGCGTGATGTGCTTAAACATTTGTCTACGATCTGGGATTATCGAGAATTCCTCAGCTCGCACAAAAGTGATTTTGATGCTGTACAGCGAAAGCGTCTTGATTCGCTTCCTTTTAAAAGAGCTGTACACAAACTTAAGAAGCTGGATATCGGCCTGGCGGCAGATACGATCAAAGATTCCTATTCCGATACAGGAAGACCAGCCAGGGATCCCTGTACTCTTATAAGATCATTTATCCTGATGCAGCACTTCGGCTATACATCGCTGCATAAATGGTGTGAGGCCGTTGAAGGCGATGATCTTCTTTCCTATCTGATTGGAAGCCATGAACCCTTATGTGTATCCAATCACTATGACTTCATTGAAAGATTCACCTGTAAGGTCCATTCAAGGAACGAGTTACACAATAAGGACTACTATAAGAAACCGCCAAAGGAAAAGCCAAAGAAAGGCGAAAAGCTTATCAACTATTCCCACAGTGAAACCGAATACCTTCTTGATAAATATAAAAACGGTGCTCAAGCAGACAGAGACAGGATCCTGTATAAACTGCAGTCGCTGTTTAATAAGCTGGCAGTCATACCCTCACTGGATAAGGGAATGATTGATACAGAAGATCTTGTTTTGTCTGCAGACGGGTCGAGTCTTCACATTCATGCCTCCCGGTACCCTAGGAAAGTCAGGGAAGGAAATGATGATGAAGATATATACCGCTATTCAGCACCGGATGCGGATATTGGCTGGGACTCCGATCTGGAAAGCTATTATCTAGGCTATACTTTCTACAACGTCTCCTATCATTCCAAGGAAAACGGCATAGATCTTCCTGTATATATCAGCTTAGAGAAAGCTTCCAGGCACGATGCCCTCAACTGTATGAGCGCCTTTGGCCAGCTGTTTGATATGAATGAAGACTTACACCCTAAATATGTCTGTCTTGATTCGGCTTCAGATGCCAATGCGATCTACCAATATTTCCGTCTTAATCATATCATTCCCGTGATCGATCACAACAAACGGAATGAATCAAGAGTCAAGATGAAGCAGGGTGAAGAATACATCAGTAACGACGGCATTCCGGTGTGTAAAAGCGGAAACAGGATGAGCTATTACGGCTATGATGTTCAAAGAAGCCGTAAGAAGTTCCGCTGTCCTTTGATCATGGGCAGGATAAAGGATTGCCCACACAAAGATCAGTGTTCCTCTTCTTCCTATGGCAGAGTCATCTATATCAACGACGCTGATGAGGCAAGATATGGAGGACCGCTTGTCTACCGCAGTGAAAAGTGGAAGAAGATCTATAATAACAGGACTTCCACAGAAAGGATCAACAACCGCGTTCTCAACGATTATCATCTTCATCAGATGAGAGTAAGAGACTTCGCCAAAAACGGATTCTTTGCGATATTCGCCGCCATCAATATACATCTTGATGCCTGGATCAAGCTGAATAGCTGAATCTCTTTAATAATCTAACTTCATTAAGTTTTCAAAGAACAGAATCTCGTGTTCAGAGACCTTTTCATTGTGCCCTGAACAGCATTCATCTATCAAACGGGGTCAAAGCCCGTCAGATACTATGGTGTGGTTGGTAGTTTTCGACACTTCTTTCTTCTATTATCGCCATATTTAACAAAAAAAGCTGAATTTTTGTATTCAGCTCACAGCAAAAACATATCATAGTATCGATCTATGGCATTTTACTGATGGTTTTCAGTAC
>JAZQIF010000125.1:0-7681 GCA_045540935.1 Erysipelotrichaceae bacterium
GGCCAACTATCTTCATGAATACTATAACGGCAGATATATGTGCTACATCGCACACAGGGAAATCAAAGAATGAAAAATGTAGTAGCGATCGGCGGAGGACACGGCCTTTCCGCCATCCTTTCGGGGATCAGAGACATTGAAGACATCAACATTTCCGCCATCGTGACCGTGGCCGATGACGGCGGTTCGACAGGCAGACTGAGAAAACGCTACACCATTCCAGCGATGGGGGATGTCAGAAACGTCATCCTGGCGCTTTCCGATTCCGAGCCTTTGCTGCACGAACTGATGAACTACCGCTTCGAAGGGGAAGACAATATGGATATTGCCGGTCATTCTTTAGGCAACCTGATCCTGACGGCACTGACCAATATGACGGGATCCTTTGATGAAGCGATACGCATCACTTCCAATATGGTCAAGGTCAAGGGCGACATCATCCCGTCGACCCTGCAGAATGTGACGCTGTTTGCCCGGATGGATGATGATACGATCGTCAAAGGGGAGGCCAATATCCCAAGCCTCATCCACAACATCGAAAAGGTCTTCTATCAGGTCGATGTCAAAGCCAACGAAAAAGCCATACGAGCGATCGAAGAGGCTGACCTGATCCTTTACGGGATCGGTTCGCTTTATACCTCGATCTTACCCAACACGATCATACCGGGCATCAACGAAGCCTTACATTCATGCAAGGCGGAGAAGATCTATATCGCCAACTGTATGACCCAGTCCAATGAGACGTACAATTACGATCTCAAGGCACATCTGGATGCCTTTGAGAAGCATATGACGCCGGTCGATAAGGTGCTGATGCACGCTGATCGGATCCCGGAGATGAACCGGATGCGTTACCAGCGTCAGAATTCCATCGAGGTGGAAGACCACGGAGACTGTCAGGTCCCGGTCATCAAAAAACCGCTGCTGAAGTTTGACAACGGTCTGGTCAGACATGACCCGTCACTGGTGAGGGAAGCGGTGAAGGAGCTTCTGTAATGTCTTTTACTACCGATATCAAACAGGAGATCGCCAATTCGCAGCTGGAAAACCATTGTCAGAGAGCACAGCTGAGTGCCCTGATACAGCTGACTTCTTCTTTGACCATCTCCAATGGAAAGCTTGGCATCCTGATACGCAGTGAATCGCCGACGACTTCCAAGCGCATCATGTATCTGCTGAAGAACCTCTATGATGCCGATACGGATCTGCAGATCGCCAAGAAGACCAATTTAAAGAAAAACAACGTCTATACCATCACGATCGATAACGATGCCAGAAAGATCCTGGAGGATCTCGGCTTGTATTCCGCCAGGGGCCTGGAATCCCATCCGGGCTATGAGATCCTGATGCGAAACTGCTGTGCGGCATCTTACCTGGCGGGTGCTTTTCTGGCGTACGGCTCCTGTAACGATCCGCAGAATGCCAACTATCATCTGGAGATCTCTTTGCAGGAACTTGAGACAGCAAACTACATCGTCAAGCTGATCTCGCGTTTCGATATGAAGGCCAAGATCGTCAAACGCCGCAGCCGCTATGTGGTCTATCTGAAAAAGGCGGACTATGTCTCCGATTTTCTGGCACTGATCAAGGCCCATGATGCGATGATGCGTTTTGAAGATGAAAGGATCGCCAGGGACTTGAAGAACTCCTTGTCGAGGATCGACAATTGCGAGATCGCGAACGTCGAAAAAAGCATCCGGGCCGGACAGAAACAGATCGAAGCGATCGCCAGGATCATCGAATATGACAAATTCGATACGATGGGTGAGAAGCTGATGAATGCGGCGGACATCCGCGTCCGTTATCCGGAAGCCTCGCTTCTGGAACTGTGTGACATCTATCAGAGGAATTATGGAGAAGTCATATCCAAGTCGGGTATGAAACACCGTTTAAATAAGATCGAATCCATTGCGGATTCTCTGGAGGACAAATGAGAGCAGTATTGGTGACCGGTGCATCCGGCGGTATCGGCAAGGAATTTGCCAGACAGTTTGCCTATCGGGGCTACAACCTTTTCCTGGTCGCAAGAAGGGAAGAAGAATTGAAGGCGATCAAGGAAGATTTCGAAGATGAATACAAGGTGAAAGTGGAATACTTCCCTTGTGACCTGGCCAAAGATCCGAAAGCGGTCTATGAGTATTCCAAGGCACACGACATCGAAGTTTCCGTATTGATCAACAACGCGGGTTTCGGTGACTACAAGACTTTCGCCAATGCCGACCTTGACAAGCTGATGGAGATGATCGATCTCAACGATAAGGCACTTGTCGCATTGAGTCATTATTATATTCAGGATATGAAAAAGATGGGCTATGGCCACATCATCAACTTAGGTTCGGTGGCATCTTTCATGCCGGGTCCTTATATGGCGGTCTATTATGCGTCAAAGGCCTTCGTCATGTCTTTCTCGCTGGCATTGAGGGAAGAATTGAAGAACGACAACATCAAAGTCTCCGTCTTATGTCCAGGACCGGTATCATCCGATTTCTGGAAGAGAGCGGAAGGCGACAGATCGCTTGTCGGATCGTCTGCCTTTACCAGGACTTCGACGCAGGCTGCCGTCAGCGGCTACTCGCTGTTTGAGACCGGCAAGGCCTATAAGATCGACGGGACTTTCAATAATCTGATGATCAAAGCCGTCCGTTTCCTGCCTTTGGAACTGGCAGCCAGAGCGGTCGGTATCGTACAGAAAAAGGTCAAAGGAAAAGCTGATTGACTCAGCTAGGCTTGAATATATCGATGAGGAAACAGAAGCTGATGTCGAGCTGATCGATCGATGTCAGCTTTTCTTTATCCTTCTGGGAAGTCGTATTGACATAAGGTGTCATCATGAACAGATCTTCGATGTAAGGCTTTTTTACGCACATCTTCTTTTCGATGGCGATCTGTTTTTCCCGTGTGAGACCTTTGATGATCACGTCTTTTGCCTCGTTGAGATACGGTTTTTCATAGATGGCTTCCTTGAGCTCGTAGAGGTGTCTTTCATCCGGTCTGACCAGGATGAATCTTCCGTCATCTTTCAATATGCGGCAGATCTCTTCTTCGGCGATCGGCGCAAAGATGGTGATGACCTTATCGGCACATTTATCGGGCAAGGGATCGTGAAAGATCGAATTGAGCAGATACAGGGTCGACTTGTCGGACTTGGAAGCGATCTTAAGTCCGGACTTGGATAAGTCGATGCCGATCTTGTCCTTGCAGATGAAGTCTTTTGTATAATAGCCTTCCCCGCACGCCAGATCGACCAGAGAATCCTCCTCATTCAGAAGTTTGTTGACTTCATCCTTCAGGAAAGAATAATAGCCCTGTTCCAGGAAGCGTTTCCTGGCTTTGATCATATCGGGATTGTCGCCCGTGTTTTTGGAATTCTTCAGATTCAGATTGAGATAGCCTTCTTTGGCGATATCAAAATTATGGCCGTTGCAGCATCGGAAAGAACGGCCGGATAGATCGAGCTTGTTTTTACAGACAGGGCATAAGATATCCATACTTTTATTATAATTTTTATTGTAGAATATGAATATGAAAAAAGGACTATTGATCGTATACAGCGGAGTGTCGGGTGTCGGCAAAGGCACGATCCTTGCCAAGCTGATGCCGATGGAAGAACTCAATCTTGCTTACTCGGTATCCATGACCACCAGAAAGCCCCGGGAAGGGGAAGTCGATGGCGTGAATTATTTCTTTGTGGATAAGAAACGCTTCATGCAAGCGGTGCGCAACGGCGAGCTTCTCGAACACGCCCGCTTTGTGGAAAATGATTACGGAACTCCGAAAGATTACGTTGAAAAGATGCGTAACGAGGGGAAAAACGTGATCCTGGAGATCGAGATACGGGGCGCCAAACAGGTCCTGGAGAAATGTCCGGATGCCTTGTCGATCTACATCGTACCGCCTTCCATCGAAGAGCTGGAAAGAAGGCTCAGAGAGCGCAGTACGGAAGATGAACAGACGATCTTAAAGAGAGTCTCCAAGGCCAGGAAAGAGCTCAAGGAGATCGACTTCTACGAGCACATCGTCTGCAATGACGATCTTGATAAGGCAGTCGAAGAAGTCAGACAGATCATATTAAATGAGATGAACAGATAGTTCATCTCTATTTTTTTATAACTTGTGGAAGATCGGTTCCATGTCTTTGAAGGTACAGAAGTATTCAAAGCCCAGGTCTTTGAGTATCGTCTGCGACTTTTGGATGTTGAAACCAAGGTGTTCCTTGCGGTGGGAATCGGAGCCGATCGTGATGATCTTGCCGCCCAGGTCCTTATACATCTTCAGTATCTCGATGCAGGGTGTCAGGCTCTTGAGCCCGTAGCGCACGTTGGAGGTATTGAGCTCGATCCCTTTGTCATCTCTGATCGCGACATTCAGTATCTCATAGACGATGTCGGAAAAATCTTCTAAAGGGCAGGGACCTTGCGGGTCGTAGCGGTTGAAGGCATCGATATGTCCTAAGACCGAATAGTGTTTGTAATGGATGGCCGTATTCAATAATTCTTCGTAGTAGATGCGGTTATATTCCTTCTGGCTCTTTCCATGAAAGAATTCGGGCAGGAAGATCTCGATATCATTTACCTGATGATTGGAGTGGATGATGAAGTCCATCGGCCATGTCTCATATAGTCTTTCGTATTCGTCCAGATGACACATCTCAAGGCCGAATTCCAGGCCTTTCTTAATTATGATCTGATCCTTATATTTCTCTTGCAGGAAAGATATCTTTTCAAAGTAGAGCGGATAATCGACGTTATAGATAGGAAGACCGTTTTCATCGCACCTTGGCGTAGTGCCGGGCTGTCCGTGGTCGAGCTTGACGTCGTAGTCGATGTGGTCGGTAAAACAGATCTCATCAAGACCTGAGGCGATCGCATCGATGACGACTTCTTCCATTTCGTAGTCGGAGTCATCGGAGAATTCCGTATGTACGTGATAGTCTGCCAGCATATCTGGATTATATCATGGCCAATTCAATAAAAAAGCACCGCTTGCGCGATGCTTTACCCGTTTGATTACCTGTTGTAGTATTCGATGACGAGCAGTTCGTTGATCTCCTGATTGAGTTCTTTTCTTTCAGGGTATCTGACGTACTTGCCTTTGCGGGCGTCTTTGTCTACTTCGACGAAATCCTTGAAGGAAGTCTGTGCTTCCAGAGATTCTGCAACGAACTGGTTGTTCCTGTAGTTCTCTTTGACTTCGATGACGCTTCCCGGTTTGATCTGGCATGAAGGGATATCCACTTTTCTGCCATCAACTAAGATGTGTCCGTGAGAAACGATCTGTCTTGCCTGTTTCCTTGTGCTTGCGAAGCCCATGCGGTAAACCAGGTTGTCAAGTCTTGATTCCATCATGATGAACAGGTTGGTACCTGTGACACCTTTTTTCTTGACGGCCTTGACGTAAGTGTTGTAGAACTGTTTCTCGCTCAAGCCGTACATATGTCTCATCTTCTGCTTTTCAGCCTTCTGCAAGCCATAGTTTGACTGCTTGATACGTCTGGTAGCGGAACCGTGCTGTCCCGGGATGTAAGGTCTCTTTGTCAGTTCTTCACCTGTTTCGAGAACAGAGAAGTTTAAACGTCTGGATATTCTCCAAGTAGGACCTGTGTTTCTTGCCATAAGTTTTTTCCTCCTTAAGTAAGTACAGGTGTAAATCATTACCGCGTGTGTCCGTATTCGATTTTCGCCAATAGCGCCTGGCTACTTGTCTCCCTATGGGTACTGACGCATGGGGCGGTAACTTTACATGCTGCTATAAAATTTATGTGCTTAAATATTATCGCAAATCGATCTTTATAAGTCAATTGAAAAATGATACTTGAAATAGTAAAATGAACCTGTATGAAGACGGAATATCTACTGATCTCGATCGCCGTACTGGTGACGATCACCCTGATCACGGTTTTTGTGACCACCCAGAAGACAAGAAAGAAAAACCTCAGAAAGCAGCTCGATGAGCTGTATGTTCGTTTCAACTCCGTAAAGACCGTGCCTCTGGCGTTCAAACTGAACAAGGCACAGGCGATGGCCAGACGGAACGAGGAAATGGCCGCTTCCGTGGAAAACTACTACGCAAAGTACGAAGAGACGGAAGGTCACATCAATCAGATCCAGGACAGGCTGGGAGATGTCGATGATTCTCTGAACACCGTTTCCTATAAGGAAGCGCTGCAGATGCTCGACGATGCTTCCAAGCAGCTGAGCGAATGCGAAAAAGAAGTCGCTGAGATCGATGATTTCCTGGAAGAGTTCTCCAAGAAGGAAAACATCCAGAGGGAATATTCTTCCAAACTGAAAGAAAAATACCGCGTCGTCAAGACGACCATCAATAAGAATGCACAGCTCTTATCGATCGCCTATGACGGATTCGTTGCCAAACTGCAGGAATGTGAGGAACTCTTCTCATCTTCCGAAGAGATGATGTATTCTTCCGACTATGGCGCAGCCCAGGATGATCTTGAAAGGATCGACGAACTGCTCGAAGAGATCAAGGCCAATGCCAACGCGGTGCCGAAGCTCGTCAAAGATACCAAGGGCGTATTGCCGCTGATGCTCGATGAGACCAAGCGCGAACTGGCTCTCACCAGGCAAAGGGGCGTCTATATCGAACATCTCGATATCGAAAACAAGCTCAACGAGATCGAGACATCGCTCAATGCCGATATCAAGGAACTCAGTTCCGCCAATACCGAAGGCATCAAGACCAGAGTTGCGGCAGCCAAAGACGATCTCAACGAACTCAATGAGCGTCTGGCTGAAGAAAACAAGGCTTACAAGCTCACCAGAGAGACCAATGACCGCGCACTTGGCCATATCACCGATATGGAAAAGGTCGAAAACTATGTCCGCATCGCTTATGACAAGGATTCCGCAAGGTTCGGTTTGGAGAACCTCAACGAGATCTTGAAGAAGCTGCGCGAGAATATCGAACGTTACAAAGAAAAATACCAGAACATCAATGCCGATCTTTCCGACTGCGTCAAGCCGGCTTCCGAGATCTTGGATGAAGCACAGGCTCTGGATGCGGATATCGATGCCGATCTCAAGACTTTGTACAGCTACAAGTCGACGATCGACAAATCGACGGACGGAGAGACGAGGGCCTTCACCCAGCTCACCAAACTGCAGCTTGTCGTTTCGGAAGTCGAGACCAAGCTTGCCGAATATGCACTTCCGAGCATCGATGAATCGTATAAGAACGATCTGAAGAGATCGAGAAAATACATCGCCGATATCCGTGAACTGATCTCACAGATCCCGATCGATATCGCCGCTTTGAACGGCTTGCTGGATGAAGCGATCGACTTCATCTACAAGTTCTATAACAACATCAACAATGTCGTAGGTATGGGGATCATGGTCGAAAATGCCATCGTCTTCGGCAATAAGTACCGTTCCACTTACCCTGAGATCGACAGAGAGCTTTCCAAGGCCGAATTCCAGTATCTGAATGGCGAATATACCAAGGCTTTGAAGACGGCGATCTCCTGCATGGAGACGCTGTTCCCGGAAAACGCTGATGAAAAGATCCTGGAGAATGCATAGTGAAAGTATACTTTGATGCCGTCTCGACCACTGCCGTCCATCCGGAAGTGCTGGAGACATATAAAAAACTGTTAGACGAATACTACTGTAATAGCGATGCCCTTTACGATGACGGCGTCGCTATTTATGATATGCAGGAGAAA
>JAZQIF010000126.1:0-2577 GCA_045540935.1 Erysipelotrichaceae bacterium
CGCGTCGGCTCTCTGGAAGAGGGCAAGGATGCGGATATCGTCATCACCAATGGTGATCCGCTCGTTTCCGATACCTGTGTCTGTAAAGTATATATCGACGGCAAAGAAGTCAGATAGAATCATTTTAAAACCCGCGGCAGCGGGTTTTCTCATTTCAGGGCGTTCAAGGCGAAGTTTACTTCTGCCAGTATGCCGTTTTTCATGCTATCTTCTTCAAAGATAAGTTCGGGATTATGTAAGGAGTGTTTTCCTCCTGCACCAAGATGAGCGAAGATACAAGGGGTGTTCTTGGCATAGATGGCAAAGTCTTCGGCGATCATCTCGCTTTGCCGGTCGGCAAAAGGGATATCGCATTCTTCGCAGGTCGTTTTCAAAACGTTCCAGGCAGTTTCGTCATTGACCAGAGGAGAGATGAGCCTGTCATATTGTATCGAAGCATTGCAGCCATATGCCTTGGCTGTATTGAGGACTACGGTTTCGATCATTTCGGGCAGTTTTTCGTAGATGTCCTGATCGAAGCAGCGGCAGGTACCTTCAAGCTCTGCATCTTCGGAAATGATGTTGTATGCACTGCCGGAATGAAGCGAACCGACTGTGATGACGAGCGGTTTTTTCGGATCGCAGTTTCTTGAAACGATGCTTTGAATGTTCATGAGTATCGCAGCAGCAGCCAGCGTGGCATCTTTGCACTCATGAGGCATGGCGCCATGTCCGCCTTTACCTTTGACGGCGATCTTGAAACGATCACACGATGCCCAGTCGGGACCGGTGATCGCGCTGATCTGACCGGTCGGACGAAGCGGATCCATATGGATGCCCATACCCATCTTCACATCTTTCATCGCACCTTTTTCAAACAGCAGCTTGGCGCCCTGTCCCGTCTCTTCGCCGGCTTGAAACAGCAGGCGGATCGTTCCGGCAAAGCTGCCTTTGATGCTGAGCAGCTTGCGTGCCGTTCCTATTAACATGGCAGTATGAAGGTCATGGCCGCAGGCATGCATGTTGCCGTTTTGCGATGCAAAAGGAAGGCCTGTCTTTTCCTTTATCGGCAAAGCATCCATGTCGGCTCTTAACATGACCACCGTATCGCTGTCCTTCAGTGTTCCTTTGATCTGTGCAATGATGCCGGAATTCCCGAATCTTTCATAAGGGATGCCGCTGATCGAAAGCTGTTCACAGACATAATCGCTGGTCTTCTTCAATTCCATTCCCAGCTCGGGGATCGTATGAAGATGTCTTCTGATCTTTATGATCTCGGCAAATTCTTCATCATTTATGACGATCTTGTTCATATTATTTTTCCATCCTTACGTAAATGTTGCTTCGATGTAATTATAACGAATATGTCAAACGGGTATCAGATTATATAATGAAAAATGGATATCTTTAAAAAACTCCTTGCATAAAAATGGATCTTTTACAAAGATCATGAGGTCTCTATGAAAAACACAGATAAAAACAAGATCATTATCATCGGCACACTGGCGATCCTTATTTCATTATTATTTTCCGGCCTTCTTTTAAAACGTTTCCTGGATACATACAAGACTGAGACTGCTGTATCGATGGCTGAAGAAAGTCTGCTTCATGAAACAAAAGAGCAGGAAGCGGAAAAACAGAAGGAAGAAACAAAACAGGAAACCAAGGAAACAGATAAAGAGAATGAAAGTGTAAAACAGGAGATCACAGAACATCTTGAAGACGAAGATGATGATGTATACAGGATGCTGGATTTTGACAGACGCTACATACTGAACATCGGCGTGCAGGAGGATGATCTCTGCTCGCTGTCCGATCTGGCTTATGCAAGAGCGATACTCGATCAAAGCTTCGACGTCGATCCGTTTGAGTATTTCGATGGAGACGGGGCAGACTGGCGCAAGGCCGGTTTTGAAGATATCGCACTCTCCGATCCTTTGGAGACAGTCTTACAAAGAGCGTATGATCAGATCAGCCAGGGCAAGCCGGTCTTATTCTATGTCGATGGCATCTATGGTCATTCTGCACAGAATGAGGATTCGCTTCGAAATGCCTACGCCGGTCATTATGTCCTGCTGATAGGATATCAGAAGGATGCGGAATATGATGATCTTGAAGCTTCGGATTTCTATGCGGCAGATCCTTCGGCAGGTTATTGCTGCGCGATAGATTCCTATATGCCATGGATCATATTGAGTGATGACGCACCGGCAAAAGTATCGGGTGAATATGCCTTGTATGCGCCTGTCTCAGATCAGGGTGTCAAGACCTGTCTGGCATATCCGGATACATGCAACTGGGATGCCGGTCAAAGTGAAGTGATACTGCCGGATTATGCGGAAAGCGAGTAAAAAATAAAGAAAAACAGATAAGATCTGGAACAAAAATCACGATGAGAAACATACTAAATGGAAGCGGGAAAAGGCGAGTTCGAAATGAAACCGCTGTCATCAAATAATTTGAAAGAAAATGAAAAAAACTGTTGACTCGCCCCTGCCAATTTGGTATATTAAGTAAGCGCCGTTGAGGAAAACAAACACGAAACGGACGCGATTCGATCTTTGAAAACTAAATAAGAAGCAATTAAACAAAACGTCA
>JAZQIF010000127.1:0-6301 GCA_045540935.1 Erysipelotrichaceae bacterium
AATATAATAATGAAAAGAGAATATACCAAATTCGGTGAGGAACTAAGAGTATTAAGAACCAGAAGACATCAGAGCATTCAGGATATGGCTGATGTTTTAGGTGTCAGTAAAGGATTCCTTTCCAAAGTTGAAAGCGGCAAGAAGGCGATTCCCGGTGACTGGATCGATATCCTTTGTGATCATTATCATCTGAAGCCTTATCCCAGACAGATTCTAGAGGATGCTGCAGAACTTTCAAAGACCAGGATTTAGATCATTCTTCGTCTGGTTCCTAATTATAAAAGGATCCTTGCGATCAAATTCGAGAAATACTTCGATCAGATCGATGAAGAGACTGCAGACAAGATAATAGCTATTCTTGAGAAAAGTTGACCTTCAGAAGGTCAACAAAGTGTACATTTATGTACGCTATTCATTGTGTACTGTTATTGTTTGTTTTCTTGTGTTCAAACCGAGATACTGCTTAGTTTGACATCTGAGCTAACAAATAGTATGATGTATTTGAATTTAAGTGAGTGACTCTTCGGGAGGCTTGATCAGAAATTCAACGTTTATGTTGTTTTTATGAGCTAAAGAAGGGTTTTTTTATTTGACAATTTCATGAAAGCGATTAAGAGTTTAGGAAACAATGCCGTGATCTGTCTGGATTCGAAAGGCAGGGAACTGATCGCACTAGGACCTGGTCTGGGATTTCAGAAGTGTCCAAAGGAGATCAGCGATCTGTCTTTGATCGAGAGGACGTTCTACGGCATCGATGAGAATTATCAGGGTCTGCTCAGCATAATCGAACCCGTCATTTTTGAGATCGCCGCTGACGTCATCGATCTGGCAAAAATGGAAACGGACTGTGATTATAGCCCCAATGCGGCTTTTACCCTGGCAGACCACATCAATTTCTCCATTCAAAGGATGAATAAGGGAATCCTTTTCTCTACGCCTTTATCTGTCGAGATATCTTCTTTATATCCTGTCGAGACCAAGGTCGCCGGATATGCCATCCATCTCATCAGCAAGAGGATGCATATCAGGCTTCCGAAAAGTGAAGAATACGGGATCGTACTGTCTCTCATCAACTCGCAAGAGACCAGCAATGATCGCAACAGAAACATCGATGCCGAAGAGATCATCGAAGACTGCATTCAGATCGTTGAAAGCAGCATGCAAGTCACGATATCCAGGGAATCGTTCAACTATTCTCGTTTCTGTTCCCATATGCAGTACCTGTTAAGAAAGAACGAACACTCCCGCTATGTATCGGAAAACTCCAGGATTTACGATAAACTCGTTGAAGAATATCCGAAAAGCTATGAATGCGCAAATAAGATCATCGATCATCTCAAGACTGTGACCAGGATCATTTATGACGAGGAAGATATCCTCTATCTGATTCTGCATATCAACAGACTCTGTTCCAGAGAGATCGATCAATCCTTCTGACCACAAGATTAGGAGGAAAGAATAATGACTAAAAAAGAAGTCCAGAGATTATCAAGAGAGATCATTGAAGCCGTTGGCGGCAAAGACAATATCTCCCATGTTTTACACTGCGCGACAAGACTGCGTCTGAATCTGAAAGATGAAAGTATCCCTGAAGTATCTGAGATCGAAAAGATCAGAGGTGTCTATGGCTGTCAATTACAGTCCGGGCAGTTCCAGATCATCATCGGCCAGGAAGTCGCTGAAGTATACGATGAGATCATCGCCTCTTCCGGCATCGAAGGAAACGGCGCCGTCGATGAATACCTTGACCGTGACCTCAAAAAGAAAATGACATTCAAGTCCGTGTGTTCCGCCATCCTTGACGGAATCTCCGGTGCGATCGCTCCATTGATGCCTTTGATCATCACGAGTGCGATGTTCAAACTTGTGACCACCGTCTTAGGTCCTTTAGGTGCCAATGTCATGCCTGCCGAAAGCGATCTTTACAAGATCCTTGATATCGTAGGCGATGCAGGATTCTTCTTCTTACCGGCCGCATCAGCCTATACCGCTGCCAAGAAATTCGATGTGCCAGTCATGCCTGCACTCCTGCTCGGCCTGATCTTTGTCCATCCGAACTTCCGTGCCTTACAGGGTCAGCCGTTCACTGTCTACGGCATTCCTTGTTCCGTACAGGATTACTCCAGCATGACCCTTCCATCCATCGTTTCTGTCTGGATGCTTGGCTATGTCATCCGCTTCTTCAAGAAATACGTACCGAAGATGCTTGATCTGATCCTGACCTACACCTTATCGATCGCTGTCATGCTGCCGATCGCATTATGTGTCATTGGTCCTGCCGGTTCATTCTTGGGTAATTACATCTCCATGTTCCTGTTCTGGTTACATGACACTTTAGGTCCTGTCGGTTCTGCGATCGCAGCAGGTACTTACATGTATCTGGTCATGACCGGCATGCATCTGATTATGGTCATGCAGATCGTCGCTATGGTATCTGCTGCCCCAGACACCTGGTTCGTCGCTTCCTTATGGTGCTCTCTGGTAGCTGTCATCGCTGTCGGTGCCGCTTTATTCTTCAGAACGAAAAACGCAGAGACAAAGGCCATGGCCGCGACCTGTGTCACGACTTCAGCCATTGGCGGATTGAGCGAACCTACTCTCTTCGGTATCTGTATGAAATACAAAAAGCCGTTATGGACGATGGGTCTTGGTGCTGCCATCGGCGGTTTCGTCACGGGCATATTAGGTGTCACCTGCAATTCCATCCTTTGCCTGTATTCCAACTACCTCGGTATCATCGGCTGGGCCATGACTTCCGACAGGACGAGCCTGATCAACCTCTTTATCGGTCTGGCCGTCTCCTTCATTGCGACATTCCTGCTGACTTACCGTTTCGGTTTTGACAAGGACATGGAATAAGAAATGATCTATCAGGAAACAAAACTTGGCGAAAGCGCTGTCTTATATTCCTATATCCTTGATCACGAGATCTCATACAATACATACAGAAAATGGCCTGCAGTGATCATCTGTCCGGGTGGCGGTTACCTCATTACCGCCACCAAGGAAGGTGAATCTGCCGCAATGAAATTCCTTTCCGAAGGCTTTCACTGTTTCGTCCTGCGCTATTCGACCTGGGTCAGAGACAGAAGTACTCTGGAAATCAATGAAGATGCTCACTTTCCAAGCCAGGAAAGAGATCTTCTTGAAGCACTCCACTTCATTCATTCAAAGGCAGATGAATGGCATATCGACACCGGCAACATCTTCATAAACGCTTATTCCGCAGGATGCCACGTCGCCATGATGGGCATACTGAAAGACGATGATGAACGCTTCTATGAAGGTCTGTCTTTCATGCCGAGTGAAGAAGAAAGAAAGATCCGCGGCCTCATTCTGGGCTATCCGATGATCTCCGCCGATCTGAAAGACTATATGATGAAGACCAGGGATGAGCTTGGCAGCATCGTCAGTCAGTTACCGATGATCTTTGACTGTCTCTTTGGTCATGATGAACCTTCTGAAGAAGAACTGTCAAAACTAAGAGCCATAAGCTATCTGAAGAAAGATTCTCCGCCAATGTTCATATGGCAGACGCTTGAAGATGTGGTCGTCGACCCGGCAGTCTGCACTGCATTTGTTGCTGAAGCGATAAACAAAGGTGTGCCTTGTGAATATCATCTGTTTGCCAAAGGTCCGCATGGTCTGTGCATGGCGGATGAGAATTACGCAAAAAGTGTCGGTGAGACCTGCGACGAAGTTAGACCGTGGTTCTCTATGGCGATCACCTGGATGAAAGATCAGATGGTATGAAACTATGGAAGAGACCATTGAAGAATATCGCGGATCAAAGCGAAAGAAATATCACGAATACTATAGATCGGAAAGAGAAAAGTACAGATATGAAAGGATCATTTTTGAAGATGAATCGTGCGGGAAGATAGACACCTTTGTCTTTTATCCCGAAAAGAAAAGGAAAAAAAGATCTCCCATCGTCTTTGATTTTCATGGCGGCGGGATGGCCTTAGGCTTTCCCGAACAGGACTTTTTCATTGCTGATAGGATCAGCCATGATTGCGGCTGTATCACGGTGGTCATCGACTATCCTCTGGCACCGGAATACAAATACCCGAAAGCCATCTATGTCTCATGCAGATGCGTACGTCATTTTCTGAAAAGGGATGATGTTGATGAAGATAGAGCTTTTCTGATGGGTCATTCCGCAGGGAGCCACCTCTGCTGTGCGATGATACAGCTGTTCTCAAAAGAAGGTATCCATTTCAGAGGATTTGTCTCTGATTATGGGATCTTTGAGTGGAGCAGACAGGAAAAGCCATCATATGACGCATCCAAAGCCATCTCCAAAAGCAGGATGGATCAGTATTTTGAATGGTATTTTGAGGATGAAGAGGCATGTAACGATGGCCTTGTGAGTCCGCTTATGTCAGATGTTTCTGCATACCCGGATACTCTGTTCAACTGTGCAGCTTTTGATTCTCTTCTGGAAGAGGAGAAAAGCTTCAATAAACTTCTCACAGTCAAGGGGATAAAAACTGAATTCTATATCTATCCTTCCTGCAGACATGGTTTCACTCACCCGCATCTGGAAGAGTACTCAAAACATGATGCTGATCTGGCTGTTCAAAGGATCGAAAGATTCATCTGTGAGAGGATATGATGAAAAGAGTCTTTGTAAGAGCTGATGATTTCGGCATCTCAAGATCTGTCAACGATGGCATAATGCAATGTATCGATGAGAGCATCGTAAAGAACGTTTCTGTTCTTGTGAATCTTCCATCGGTCACATATCGTTTTGTTGAGCTCTCTGACAGGGATGTATCTATAGGCTTACATTGCAATATTTCTGTTGGAAGACCGTGTCATCAGGAATCAATGAGTTCATCTCTTGTAAGAGACGGTGTTTTTCTTTCTTCAAAAGAATTGAGGATGATGAAAGAGGAATACTTCGATGAAGAGGCAATACGTTGCGAACTGATCGCCCAATTCGAACGCTTTGTTCAGATCGCTGGCAGAAAACCGGACTATATGGATGTCCACTCTGTTGTAAGCAGGAAATTCATGGAAGTCTCAAGACAGATCGCAGAAGACAAGGGCATCCTTTATGTGAATACGCCTTTATCGCCTGATGAGTATGAGATCTCCGGCAAAGCGATGGCATGGATGATCTCGGATGGCGATCTTGATAGAAGATATGGGATTTTTGAGAAACTTTTCGATCAGGATAGAGAGATAAACGTCGCCGTCTTTCATCCGGGCAGAATCGATGATGAACTGAGAAGATGTTCTTCGCTGACACAAGAGAGGATCAATGATCTAAAGATACTCACAGATGCAGAAACAATCAGATACATCAGAGGCCAAAAGATCATAGCCGATCGTTTCGATCGCCTTAATGATAGAGATCTAATAAGATCTTTCAAATGATGGCATGCAAGAGAAAGATCTTTTTGAAAAGAGGTTTGAATGAAACTGATATTTCTTGATATAGATGGAACCCTGGTCAGACCGGGAGAGAACACAGTACCCTCTTCGGCCAATGGAGCGGTACGTGAGGCAAGAAAAAAGGGGCATAAGGTCTTCCTGTGTACGGGCAGGAACATCGGCATGGCCAAGCCTGTTTATGGTTTGGGTTTTGATGGCATCATCGCGCTGGCTGGCGCTTATATCCTTGTCGATGATGAGGTGATCTATGACAGACCGATGGAGAAGAAGGATGTCCATGGTATTCTGGAAATCCTTCATGAAAATGGTGTTTTCTGCACGATCGAAGGCAAAGAAAACACTTATGGTGATGAGAAGCTTGGTGACTTCCTTGAATCAGATCAGGGCGGAAATTCCGAGATCGAACGCTGGCGTAAAGCTTTGAAAGACGATCTGAATATCCTGCCGATGAGAGACTATAAAGACGAGCCTATCTATAAGATCGTCATCATGTGTGATCGTTCATCCCAGCTTGCGAAGGCAAAACAGAGATACGAGAAAGACTATGATTTCGTGATACACGTAGTGAAGGAACATGGAAACATCCTCAATGGTGAGCTCATACACCGAAGTTTTGACAAAGGAAAAGCGATCAGAAAAGTCGCGGATCACTATCACGTTTCTCTGCAGGACACGATCGGTATCGGTGATTCGATGAATGATCTGTCCATGTTGGAGACCGTCGGCACTTCATTATGCATGGGTAACAGTTCAAACGAACTGAAAAAGATGAGCGATCATATACTGGCGGATATAAATGATGATGGTCTGTATCATGGCTTTAAAATGTTAAATCTGATTTAGAGGACCGTTTTCTATAGACATAGTATTATAAAAGTGCTTTAAAAAGTGTAGATTT
>JAZQIF010000128.1:0-13478 GCA_045540935.1 Erysipelotrichaceae bacterium
GCTTCTTCAGCCGGTTGATCAGCCGCACCGCAAGCAGCCGGAACTTCATCAGCTGGTTTGTCAGCTGCACCGCAGGCAGTAGGAGCTTCATCAGCTGGTTTGTCAGCTGCACCACAGGCAGCAGGAGCCTCATCAGCCGCACCGCAAGCTGCCGGAGCTTCTTCAGCAGGTTTGTCGGATGCTCCACAAGCTGCACCGCAAGCCGCAGAGACTTTTTCTTCCTCTGCCCAGGCATAGAGATTGTTAAGCGCCATATCGATCTCCTTTCTATCCGAGAACAGCATCGTTCTCTATCCTCATTATGAAAGAGAAAACATCATTAGAAAATTACGCACTTTTTTATGCCGTAGTCACCTTTATGTAACTGATTGGAAAGAAAGAACAGAGATGATATATTGGTATCAAATATGAGTGTTACATCATAATTGAAACCAGTGGAGGTGCCAGATGAAAACAAAAGAAGAATTGCCTGATTGCCCGGTAGCTACGACTGTTTCACTGATCGGAAGCAAATGGAAACTTCTCATACTCAGAAATCTTTTACAGAGACCGTGGCGTTTTAATGAATTAAAAAGAAGTCTGGATGGTATCTCCCAGAAAGTGCTGACCGATTCGCTTCGTTCCATGGAAGAAGACGGCATCATTACAAGAACCGTTTATCCGGAAGTTCCGCCAAGGGTCGAATATGCCTTATCAGAGATCGGTGAATCAATGCGACCGATCATAAAATCAATGGAAGAATTCGGCACAGAATACAAAAACCAGACCGCGGCCTGACCGTATCATTTTCTGCGCCCTGTGATATGATTTCACCTATAAAGCCGAGGCCAAATTCTATTGAAATGTTTTTAGTCCTTATAAGATATTGAAAATATCAGTTTGATCCACCTGTTTGAAATATAGAAAAAGCAGGTAGAGTATCTTGCCTGCTTCGAATAATACGATTCTTCCGAAAACATGTAACATGTTCAATTTTTTCCGATTAAAAGAATATTATAGCGTATCTTATACTAAAACGTGTCTTGTTAACGATCATCTAATTTAACAATTTATGTAAAAACGATTCTTTGGTTTAACCTTTTAAATCTTTTTCATCATATATGCAGTTAAATAGCCGATCAATAGCCTACACCCCGTGAGATGAAACACTTGATAAAGAAAAATCCTCCACAGGTTACGGAGAATTTTCACATGCTTCAACATATCTCGTTGGGCAGATCTTTGATGTATGATTCTATTTCTTCCTGTATTCAGCAATACGTCTGTCAAGTGTGGCCATTGATATTCCCAGCTTCTTTGCCATATGTTTCTTTTTAATCTCACCTGTCTGCCATTTATCATATAAAGATTTGAATTTAACAGGATTGATTTCTTTTTTGACTCTTCCCTTGTAGACACCTTTGGCTTTAGCAATGGCGATCCCTTCGGCTTGCCTTTCCCTGATCGTTTCTCTTTCAAATTCAGCAAGCGAGGCAAAAATAGAAAACACTAGTCTGCCGGTCGGCGTCGTAGTATCGATATCGCCTTCTTTCAATGATTTGAACTGAACGCCTTTTTCATTCAACTGATTGGTTAAAGTGAACAGATCCTGCAGAGATCTTCCAAATCTGGAGATAGATTCTACATATACTACATCACCTTCTCTTACATATTCCATCATTTTCAACAGTTCCGGTCTGTCTTTGATGTTTTTGCCGGATACTTTTTCGATGTAATATTTATCGATGCTGCAATCTTTGAAAAGTACTTCCTGTCTGGCAGTGCTTTGATCCTCACTGGATACTCGGATGTATGCAATGTTGGCCATTTACAGATTCTCCAGGCCTTTTTGAATTTCTTCTTCCGAAGGAAGCAGATGTTCTATTTTATATGAGGAGATACCGATAGGTTCTGCAATTGCTTTCACTGCATACTGAGCAAGAACGCTGTTCTTTTCTTTGCATATGATAAGGCCGATTGTTTTATTATCATATTCGGTTTTAATCAGATCGTCGGCAATTGCCACATATGTAGCAGTCTGTCCTACATCACGTGAACTGAATGGTTTCACCTTAACTTCTACAATAACATAGCAATGTAATACCAAATGATAAAATAACAGATCAATAAATTCCGTAGTTCCGTCAATCGGCAAAGGGTATTCTCTGCCAACAAAAGAAAAACCTTTTCCCATTTCCATCAGAAAATCTGTAATATGATCCATGAGAGCATCTTTTAATTGACGTTCATCGTGATCCTTTGAAATCTCCAGAAAATCAAATTTATAAGGATCTTTTGTTATTTCTTGAGCCAGATCTTTATTTGCATCAGGTAGTGCTAATGAAAAATTGGAAATTGCTTTTCCCTGTCTTTCATATAA
The DNA here is from genome assembly GCA_045540935.1 of Erysipelotrichaceae bacterium. Classification (GTDB taxonomy): domain Bacteria; phylum Bacillota_I; class Bacilli_A; order Erysipelotrichales; family Erysipelotrichaceae; genus Colivicinus. The sequence goes on from JAZQIF010000128.1 coordinate 2,360, forward strand.
ATCGGTATCGATAAAGTTAAGCAAAACAGCTCTTGACCAGTTATTCTTCAATGATTCATATACAAAGAATAAAGCTTTTTTATCCTCGACAATGGTACATTTGTCAATAATTGCCATATGATGACCCCAGGGCAGAGAAAATAAGATGTCAAATATTCCAGCAGCTTGCTGGAATATTGTATTTTCGTCATATGCTATGGATTTTTCAGCAAGTTGCTGGAGAATTGTTTTCTGATACAATTCATAAAATTTCTCCATATATCTGAGATTGTTCACCGATAGTCCTTTTACCCCTTTTAATTCATTTTTTAAATCGTTGCTTAAAGATTTAAAAAAACTGGACCCATATTTGTTTGATGATTGAAGATTATGTATTTCTCTTCCGGTTATCCAATAAAATTTCAGCATCTCAGCGTTTATAGACATAGCCGCTTTTATTTGACTGTTCTTGAACCGAATTTTAATACTCTGTATCAATTTTTTGTAATCATCATCTTTAATAATCAGCTCTTTATTATTTATCATGATACATTTTACCTCATATGTATTATAACATATATACACATCATTAGACCACACCCATATGAGGTGTCAAAAAACACCTCAATAGGATCTGTATTCGTTATTTTGAGTGAAAAATACCTCAAAAATAAAATTTTGGACCATATGAGGTGTTTTTAAATGCATTTATTGATTTAAAACAGGACTATACCTAAGTTTTAGAAGCTCAACTCCCGTTTTTTTGTTCGTGGATAGCTCCGAATTTGATATCTACTGTTTTTTGTAATCTGACCAGTCTTTCCAGGAAACGAAATCGGTATTGCTGATCCTCATAGAATCGTTCCCAAGATAGAAGACTGCGCCATCTGTATCGTTTCCTCTTTGTTCGATATACTTTCTGACGTTTTTGGATAGCTTACTTTCACTGCCAGAATCGCTTCTTACCTCAACCGCATAGGTTTTCTTCCAGTCGGCAATGATATCGACTTCAAAACCATTGACATCTCTATAGTATGTCAGATTTCCTTTTCTACCCTTGTTCATCCGGTTTTTCAACAGTTCGGATACCGCCATCGTTTCTATGATTGCTCCCTTGTATCTGCTTAAGATCAGTTCTTCCTTGTTTTCGATCCTGAGCAGATAGCACAACAGGCCACTGTCAATGAAATAAAGTTTCGGAGTCTTAACCAGGTTTTTACCTAATGAGTTTGTATCCGGTTCCAGTAGATGAATAATATAAGAAGACTGCAGGATCGAGATCCAGGATTTGATCGTCACCGCGGATATTTCCACGGCCTTGGCGATCGACTCCATATTAAGCATTTGTCCGCTGTATAAAGCACAGACACGGATGAACTTTCTGAAAGCAGAAAGATTACTTGTATTGATCTGTTCAGAGATATCCATTTCCAGATAGGTATCGATGTAGTTTTCAAACCAGTCTTCCGGATAATAATGCTTATCCGCATCATAAAACGGAGTATAGAAGCCGCTCAGAGCCTGATCATAAGCATCTTTCTTTAGAAGTTCGTTTTCTTTCAGTTCAGATATTGTTAACGGCAGAAGCTCCACCTGACCGATCCTTCCGGATAAGGATTCCTTGATATTCTTCTTCAGACGGAACTGACTTGATCCGGTTAGAATAAAAGAACCGGGTTTCATATTATCTTTGTCGATATGATATTTGATCGCATCAAAGATCTCCGGAACCTTTTGTGCTTCATCGATCACGGCACCATCCGGAAACGCCAAAAGAAAATCTACCGGATTCGACTTCGCCAGTTCTCTGAGATTCTTATCATCGAAAGACACATATCTTTTTTCCGAAAACAGCTGTTTTGCCAGTGTCGACTTTCCTGACTGCCTTGGACCTGTGATTGCTACAGCCGGAAACTGCTCAGCCATTCTCAATACCGCTTCTTCTGCTTCTCGTTTAATCATTTGATATTCTCCTGATTTCCTAAGTTTATTATAACTGAATTCTAAAGTTTTATATATAAGAATTCTAATGTTTAAGATAAAAACTACTCTTACTTATTAAAAGCGGATTTCGTTTCTCTTAACTCTGTTTTTGTTCTATCCCTTTTTCCGGATACGGAAGATCGAATCCTGTGTTTCGCTGACCTCAGTGCTTGAATGGAAATAATGATAAGACGTCCTGCCATGCGCCGTCCCGTCTTTCAGTAAGACTCCAAGGCCCTCACTTCTGTTTACCGACATGCCGAAGCTCGAGGTGTTTTCGATCGCCATGATATAGCCAAGGAACCCTTCTTCATCGAAAAGATAGCCGCCTCTTACCTGGTCGGAGAAATACGATACCTGCAGAAAACTTGCCAGCAGGTCATCGGTAATGATCCTTTCGCCTTCGTTTTCTGTCTTGTCGTTATAAGCCAGATCTTCATATTTGTTTTTATAGGAATCGATGAGCTGATACTCCTCGATCTATTTCATCAGCCTTTCTTTTTCATCCTCTTTTGCCTCGTATGAAACAAAACAGATCCCGTCGACTTCGAAGGCGCTGTCCTTCTCTTTTTAATTTACCCGTTTAAAGAATTTTGTCTTTTCTTCCATCTCATTCATCCTTTTAATACCAATACCTGGTAAGGCTCAAGATCGAACGTTCCGTTTTCTTTCTTCACAGCTTCATAATTGTTCAATACGACATCGCTGTTTTCAATATAGTCTGGTGCCTTATATCTGCATCTTCCCTTTGAGAAGTTGGCAACGATGAAATAACGTGTTCCTTCCCGCTGCCTTGTATAGGCAACGACCTTTCTGTTTTCATGATCGTACTCTTTCACTTCGCCAAAGAGGAATGTATCATCGTCTTTCCTCAGTTTCAGAAGCTTCTGATAGAAGCGATAGATCGATTTCTCGTTTTCCAGATCCTTCTTCACATGGATGTCCTTATGGTCGGTACCCATGGACTGCCATGGCGCATGTCCTTCATTGAAGCCGGCATTGACGCTGTCATCCCATTGCATCGGGACCCTGGCATGATCTCTTGCACCATAGCGGATGAAGCGGAAGGCGAGAGACTTCGGCATATGATAGCCTGTCATCAGATCATAGACGAAGTGGGAGACCGGGTCTTTCATCTCATCGATGTTTTCAAAGGCGGAGTTGGTCATGCCGATCTCCTGGCCCTGGTAGATGAACGGCGTGCCATAACCCAGATACGTGATCCCCGCCAGCATCGTTGCCGCTTCATAGCGATAGTGTTTGTCATCGATGCCGAAACGCGAGACGCATCTCGGGTTGTCGTGATTCTCCAATACCAGCGTGTTCCAGCCGCTTTCGTAGTTGTCGATCTGCGGGCCAAACAGACCTTCCTTGAACTGTTTCAGATCAAATGGCTTATAAAAGAACTTCATGCCGCCGATGTTGTCGGCATCCAGGTGGGCAAAATTGAAGATCGCATCGAGTTCTTTGCTTTCTTCCTTCACATAGGCCAGCGCATTTTCTTTGGAAGGATGGTAAGATTCGCCGACTGAGAAGCTGTCATAATGACTTAATGTCCTTTCATTCAATTCCTTTAGGAATTCATGCATCCTAGGACCGTCGACGAAGAATTTCGATCCTTTCTGGAAAGACTTGGAATCATCATCGGCAAACGGATAGACCTTGGAGAACATGTTGAAGACGTCGAAACGGAAACCGTCGACCCCTTTGTCTAACCAGAAGTTCAGGATATCGGCGATGTCTTTGCGCAGGTCGGGATTTTCCCAGTTGAGATCAGCCTGTTCCTTGCAGAAAAGATGCAGGTAGTATTCATTTGTTCCGGAGATCCACTCCCAGGCGGAACCGGTAAAGGTCGATGCCCAGTTGGTCGGCGGATACAGCCGGCCGTTGCGTTCGATGCCTTTGCGGATGATGTAGTAATCCCGATACTTGGAGTTTTTATCGGCCATCGCTTCTTTGAACCAGGGGTGTTCGATCGAAGAGTGATTGATGACCATGTCCATAATGACCTTCAATCCTTTTTCATGGCAGGTCTTCAGGAGTTCATCGAAGTCTTCCATCGTTCCGAACTTCTCATCGATGGCCTTGTAGTCGCTGATGTCGTAGCCGAAGTCATAGTCCGGTGACTTGTATAAAGGCGAAAACCAGATGGCCGTTGCGCCAAGCTCTTTGATGTAGTCGAGTTTGGAAAGGATGCCTGGAATGTCGCCCCAGCCATCATTGTCAGAATCTTTGAAAGAGAACGGATAGATCTGATAGACCACCGCATTTTTATACCATTGCGTCTTCATTTCTTTTTACCTCTTTTCCTCTGATCTTCTTTTGCCAGCTGCAGCGCACATTTTTCTGCCCCGGAGAAGGCGAAGTAGCTGACTTGTTTATCATATGTTCGGACTGCCTGCATGACCCGGTTGTAATGGGCGTGCGAGAACGTCCTGGTCTGTATCCAGATCTCATCGGCATAACGGATCGCATTGACATCCGGAAGTTTGTCGACATCCGTGACTCTCACGCCATCCAGAAGTTCCTTGATCTGGTTCTGCCAGCTGACGCTGCCGCCGAAGATCAGTACTTTTCCCGATACCCGGTAAGGCAGTGTCACAGTCTCTTCTTTTGCCGGATCTTTCGGATCCAGGCTTTCAACGAACCTTCTGAGACTTGAGAGTTCCTTGTCTTGTTTTTCGGCTTCTGTTTCCAGTTTTCGGACTTTATTTTTCTGTTCTTCTATGACTTTATTTTTCTCGAAGATCAGCTGCTTCAACCTCTTGTTTTCTTCGCTCAGTTTTTTGTTTCGCTCTTCGATCGAAACGACTTCATCCTTCGTGTGATCATCCTCTTCTTCCTGCCTTGTTTCGACTTGATCAAAATCCGTCCTCTGCTTCAGGGCATCCACTGTCTGCAGAAACAGTTCAAACAGCCTTGTCTGATCTTCTTTGAAACCCGATGCCAGCAGTTCTTCCTTCATGCCGGAGTTTGAATAGACATCTCTGGGCAAGACCACTCCCGTCAGATCAAATACGACCTGCGGGAGATTCAGCTTCTGCAGTAGTTCGGGATCGATCTGCCGGCCGGGAAATCTGACGCTGTCGTTGTATCGGAACGAATAGAAGTCCTTCTCCAGCTCTTCGCTTTGCCGGCGGTTCTCGTTCATCTGTTCTGCGATCTCTTTGATCAGTTCGATCCTCCTTTTTTCTGCTTCGTCTTCGTCTTCTGTTTCTTCTTCCTCTTCTGTATCCTCTTCATCTTCTGTATCTTCTTCCTCTTCGAAATCGTACATATCTGCTTCCGGATTGACATCTTTCGACCACGGGAGTTTTTCGGCAGCGATCTTCAACATAGGGATCATGAGGTTGGGCAGATAGATCAGATCGTCGTTGACCGTATAAAGATAGGCGAACACAAAACAGGTCTCAAAAGGATTATCGATCTCCAAAGCTTTCAGTTTTTCGGTCCCCTCTTGATCACTTATCTCATAGAGGAAAGTATGAAGATGGATCGCATCATACAGAAATTCAGACTGTCTGTCCAACACATCATTCATCTTCTGTACGCCTGCGGCAGCCTTAAAAACCTCTTCCATTTCATCTGATTCCATCGGATCTCTCGCCATCAGCAGAGAACTCTTCCGTTTCTGCATCTGTCTGTTGATCAGCTGAAGGACGGCCTTCTTTTCTTTGTTGTATTCCTTCTGATAATCATTTAAGACCCCGAATACGATCTCAAGATAGCGAAGGACATCGTCTTCAAAATGCCTGATCGCTCTGTTGATCCTGATCGGGTTTATCAGTGAAAAGATGCGCAATAATTTCTGGTTTTCATTTAAGGATTCCGGTGGATCGTTATCGTCCGCCTCCTTCGGCCTTCCTGATACCATAGCATCTTCCAGATACATCGTCAGCTCATCGTGTTTTTTCAGACTGCGGTTCTGGTTCTGTATCAGATAGACCAGGGAACGGATCAGTTCATCGCTGTGGCAGGCGTCGGTGACTTCGTCGTTGCATATGGCCATAGCGATCTCTTCCTCTTTCCTTGGAAGATATTTCATCATTTCGTCCATATCAGAATAGGAAATATTATCCAGGATATAGATGGCAGCTGCCTCCGAGATAAAGTTATAACAATCGATCATGTCATAATTCTCGGAATTGACCGTACTCATCAGTAAAGAAAACTCTTCCTCGATACAGATGTTCTCAAAATGATCCTGAAATCTTTCTGCGGTCTTCATACAGTAAGCGGTCGTGACTTTTCTTCTTTTTCTGAGCACTTCTCCGTTCAGGTACGACCGTTCACGGATAGTTCTGGCGTCTTTACTTTCGCTGATCTTGTTGATCATATCCACGAAATGATCGTTCACCATTTTACTTACTTTGTTTCGATATTCTGGGCTTTCTTTATCAAAGCTCTTTTGAACATAAGCCTCTTGCACATCCGCAAGCAGTCTTTCCAGTTTTTTGATATCTGAATTATCTTTCTTCATTGCCATCATGGTCTGTATGTTCCTTTGATTCTATTGTAGCGGACAAAGCAGTAAAAAAGCCTGTTTCATGCAGGCTTCAGCTTTTCTTATCAAATTTATGTCCGCACTTCGGACAGGTGATCTCGATCTTCCCCTTGCCTCTTGGGACCCGTAAGGTCTGCCCACAGTTCGGACACTTGTAGTAGTGGTAGTCCTTCTGATCAAGGAGCCGGGTCTTGGTCTTCTGAAACTTCGTGATCGCTTTCCAGCGCAGTTCCAGATACTTCTGGTTTTCAAAGCTGCGGCGGTTCACGTTGGTCGAAAAAGCCCTAAAGAGTGAATAGAGATAGCCGGCAAACGAGATATGGGTCAGTACGCCGGTCTTTAAAAACACATCGATGAAGACAAGAAACAGAGAAGCATAACAGACATCCCTGCCTAAGGTGTCCGTGCCGTTCCTTCTTTCAAACCATCTTCTTAACTTACGTTTCAAATTATCCAGATCCGTCTTGTTCATCTTGCCTGTCTTCCTTTTATGATGTTATAGTGTGAGTGTAAATGAGACACAATGTATCATCAATTCTATTTTAATCTCATTTCCGATGCCATTCAACTCAATGAGACAAAAGGAAGGGAAGATGTATCATGACCAATTCACGCCGTTCAACCGTTTCCGATCAGATCGCCGATGCCTTCATCGCCATCCTTTCAAAGAAAGCCTTCATGGACATCACGGTCTCTGACGTCGTGAATGCCGCCGGCGTTGCCAGGGCTTCGTTTTACCGCAACTTTTCATCGACCTCCGATGTGCTCGACTATGCCCTGCAAAGGATCGTGACGACCTTGCATCAGCTGGCCATGCCGGCTCTTGCCAGCAACGACCGGAAGATCTGGAAAGACTTTCTCAACCGCTTCATCCATTTTCTGCTGGATTCCGAACAGGAATACCTGCTGATCCGCTCGGAAAACCTTTCGCTTGTCCTCAACCGCCTGATCGAGATGATGCGCTCCTTCTTCCCGGCCGACGATCCCGCTGATCTCAGTGAAAAATACCGGCCTTTTGCCAAATTGTCCTTAGTCAACGGCGTCCTGCTCTTATGGAGAGAGAACGGCATGAAAGAATCGGTCGATCAGATCATTGACTTCCTTTGTGATACCATCTGTTCTTTCTAGAGCATCGCATTTGCGCAAAATCGATTCAGAAGTTACCATGAAGAAAAAAGGAGCACTGCAATGATCAAAGTATACGGAAGCCTGAAATGTCCTTATTGTGTCGTATTGAAAGAAAACCTCGATCAGAACAAGATCGAATATGATTTTATCGATATCCTGGCAAGCCTCGGAAACCTGGGCGCCTTCCTTTCCCTGCGTGACAAGGATCCCGTCTTCGACCATCTCAAAGCGATCGAAGACATCGGTGTCCCTGCCCTCATCGATGATGACGGCAAGGTCTGGATCGACTGGGAGACCTGGTTAAAAGAAAACGGCTACGAGATCTTCGTGCCGGAATCCACGTTGACCACCCCATCCTGTTCCCTGGACAGAAAAGGCTGCTAAGAGATTTCCATATCTGTAAAAGCGGATGCCCGAAAGGACATCCGTTATTTTTTTGAAATGCTGTAGATGCGGATCGGCTTTTCCTTTCCCTTGAGGGAATGGTCGCCGAGATCCTCATAATCATATTCTCCCTTGAGTTCGTCTTTAAGCTCTTGCGAGATGTAGATGTTTCCTTCTCTTGTAAGACCCGGGATCTTCAGTGACTCGAGTCTTGATGCGGTGTTGACCGTATCGCCGATCGCCGTGAAATCGAGCCTCTTGGAACTTCCGATATTGCCGACGACCGCTTTGCCGGTATGGATGCCGATCGCAAAGCCTAAGTCAAAACCGAGATCCTCATTGAGCTTCTTCGCCCCTTCGCACATCTGCAAGGCTGCCTGTACCGCCTTATCGGCCGGCGCTTCCTGCTCAAACGGCGCATTCCAGAAGGCCATCGCACAGTCGCCGATGAATTTATCCAGGGTCCCGCCATTCTCCATGATGCAGGCGGTCACCATTTCAAGATAGCGGTTGAGTATGGCTACGACGCTCTTTGGATCCATCTTTTCCGAAAGACTGGTGAAACCGCAGATATCGACAAACAATACGGTGATGCCGGTCTCCTTGCCTTCCAGTTCAAGCCCTTCTTCGCCATTGTCCAAAATCTTTTTCAGGACGATCGGATCGACGTAACGCTCGAAGCGATCGCGCAGCTTCCTTCTGCGTATCGTCTCCTCGACGAATCTTCCGGCAATGCCCGCAATGAATAACAGCGTGATCCCCGAAAGGATCCACAGCGGATGAAGCAGCTGCCCAAAGCGATCAGTCAGGATACACAGCAGGAAGTATCCGACAGACATCGCGATGTAGCAGATCAGCATCTTTGAAAAATCCGCTTTGGAAAAGATAAGGACGCCGATCGTCAGCGCGATCAGTAAGACGATGCGCTGTGCGGTATCGGAAACTTCGTATTTGTATTCTCCCCGCAGCAGCATCTCGATGCTGTTGGCATGGACTTCCACGCCATACATCGCGGAATTATGAGAGATCGCCGTCAGGTATTCATCCTGCATCGCCGAAGCACAGGCACCGACTAAGACGATCTTGTCTTCAAAATAAGATGCCGGGTACTGGCCGTTCAAAACATCGACAAAGGAGATCTTTTCCCGATAGCCGCCGGCTTTGTAGGTGAAGTCAAGATAGGCGTGATCGTTCTTTGGAAGGACGAGCTGCTTCCCCGTATATTCGCAATACTTCTGTGCGATCCGTAAGGCAAAGGAAGCCTTCTTTTCGCTGTAGCCTTTGTAGGTAAGTAAGATGTGACGGATCTTTCCGTCCGTGTCGGCGACCAGATTCACGATACCGGTATCCGATACTGCGGCAAGTTCTTCATACGGCAATGCCGCATCGATGACCGCGTCCGTTTCCCAGTGATAGGAACCGTCGGACTTCGTCTCCAGCCGGTTGCCGTAGTAATACATGCCGGCAGTGACGACATTGTCTGCCGACGCCGCCTTGATCAGAGCTTCATCGCTTTCCTTGTCTTCTTCGTGGGCAAATATGACATCGAGCCCGATCACAGCCGGGCGTTTCTCTTCATTGAGTTTTGAGATCAGAGAAGCGAAGACCTTCCTGTCCCAGTCCAGGGGATTGCTTCCAAGCTGCTGCAGGCTCTTCTCATCGATCTCGATGATGACGATCTTTCCGGAAGCGATGTTCCCTTTCTGGTAAAGCAGGTCACCGATGTAGTGATCGGCACTCGAAAAGATCTTCGAGAAGCTCAACAGGAACGCGCAAAGTTCCAGAACGATCAGTGCCCAGGTCAGAGTCTTGCGTTTCATTTCTTCCAGGCTTCGCTTTCTTCAAAAATGCTCACGAGTCTTTCGTCGACCTCGCCGAAACCGGCGATCTTATGTAAGTGAGCGATCGCCTCTTCCGGGCTCTTCGGTTTCTTGTATTCTCTGTCGGATGCCGTCAGTGCTTCAAAGATATCCAGTATCGTCAATATGCGCACTTCTTCCGGTATCCCGTCTTCTTTGACATGTTTTGGATAACCCTTGCCGTTGAGCAGTTCGTGATGCATGGAAGCCCACTTGCGCACATGCGACATGTCCTGCGGGAACTTCATCTTGGAAAGAAGTTCATCCGTCTTTTCGACGTGGCTGTGCATGATATCGAATTCCTCATCGGTCAAAGTCCGGTACGGAACGGAAAGCTGATGAAGTTCATCGCTTTTTAAATACGGCAGCTCATTGCCGTCTTCATCGGTGAACATCCATTCTTTATAGATCGCCAGTTTTTCTGCACGGTCATTGACGATATTGCCGTCGGCCTTTTCGATGAAGGTCCTTAGCTGCATGCATCTGGCATCGGTTTCCCGCTTTTCCTCTTCGCTGATCTTTCCTTGCAAAAGGAAGATCTGTGCTTTCAGACCGAAGACCTCGAGCCGATGAAAGATCGCATCTCTCTGTCTTGGCCAGAGGCGGTTGTTTTTATTCATGATGTCGACCGGTGTCACGAGCTTTCCTAAGTCGTGCAGCCAGATCGACATGATCAGTTCGTCGTAGTGTTGCTTGGGGTACGGGAGATCTCTTCCTTCTTCTTCTGCCTTTTTGTTGAGGTAGTTTAAGAAGGCTCTTCCGTAATCGACCATGTTCCTGGTGTGGTTCTCGTTGAACGGCGTCAGCTTGCCGATCGCCTGCACCGAGGTCTCGACATAGGAATCGAAAAGCTCGCGGATCTGCCTCAGGTAGCGGACGTTGAGTATGGCGACGGCCGCCTGCGATGCGATGGACTCGGCTGCCTTGATGGAGTCTTTGGAAAACGGGATGATGTTCCCCTTTTCGTCTTTCGCATTGATCAGCTGCAGGACACCGATCTTTTCTCCGCGGGGATCTTTCATCGGCACGACCAGAACGGACGTCGTATGATAGCCCAGCTGTTTATCATAAGCGCGAGTACCGGTATAGACTTTATCCAGATTTTCATCGTAGGCATCGTCGATAACGATGGTCTTATCTTCCAGTAAGGCGAGCGAAGAAAGGTGTTCGTGATCCAGAGGTACCGGTGCGATATCGATCGTTTCGCCTCTTCCGCCCTGATAAGTGTTCAGGCTGCGGTTGGCCATGATCGTGAAACGAAGATGATCGTCTTCCTTGAGGT
>JAZQIF010000129.1:0-5975 GCA_045540935.1 Erysipelotrichaceae bacterium
CATCGTCCGTGAGATCAAGAAAAGAGGTCATCAGATCTTCTTGGATCTGAAGCTGCACGATATCCCGAATACCGTCAAGAAGGCGATGAAGGTATTGAGCAGACTCGATGTCGATATGATCAACTGCCATGCGGCAGGCACCTCGATCATGATGAAGGAAGGCTTGAACGGTCTTGCCAGAGAGGATGGCACAAGGCCGATGCTGATCGCGGTGACGCAGCTCACTTCCACCGATCAGGAAGCCATGGAGAGAGATCTCTTGATCGAAAAGCCGATCGATGAGGTCGTCATGCATTATGCGCAAGTTGCTAGAGAGGCAGGACTTGACGGCGTCGTCTGTTCGCCGCTTGAGGCAGGCAAGGTCCATGAAATCTGCGGTCAGGATTTCCTGACGGTCACACCGGGTGTGCGTTTTGCGGAAGGCGATCATGGCGATCAGAAGCGCGTCATGACACCTGCTGAGGCAAGAAATATCGGTTCCGACTACATCGTCATGGGCAGACCCATCACCGCTGCTGCTGACCCGGTAGCGGCATATGAGAGAGCTTTGAAAGAATTTTTAGGATAAGGAGAAGATGATGAAAGAAATGATCGCAAAAGATCTTCTGAAGATCAAGGCAGTATTTTTAAGACCGGATGAACCGTTCACCTGGGCAAGCGGCATCAAGTCGCCGATCTACTGTGACAACCGTCTGACACTGAGTGATCCGGATGTGCGAAACGATGTGGAAAACAGTTTTGCGAAACTGATCAAAGAAAAGTATCCGGAGGCGGAAGCCCTGATGGGCACTTCAACTGCCGGTATCGCTCATGCGGCGATCAGTGCACACCTCTTAGGTCTGCCGATGGGTTATGTCCGCTCGTCCAACAAGGACCATGGCCGACAGAACCGCATCGAAGGAAAACTCGAGAAGGGTGAAAAAGTCGTCGTTGTGGAAGATCTGATATCGACCGGGGGCAGCGTCATCGATGTCGTCGATGCGTTACGTGAAGCGGGTGCAGAAGTCTTGGGTGTCGTTTCGATCTTCACCTACGGCATGAAAAAGGGCTTGGACAGACTTGCGGCTGCCAACGTGGAAAATACGTCCTTATGTGATCTGGATGCCTTACTGAAGGTCGCGGTGGAAAGCGGCTATATCAGAGCGGAGGATGAGGAAAGGATCCTCAAGTTCCGCAATGATCCTTCCGATGAAAGCTGGATCGGGGCATGAGACATCTGATCGATATACTCGATCTCTCCAAGGAAGAGATCGATGAGCTGGTAGAAACGGCATCGGATATCATAAGTGATCCGGTTAAATATCAGGAAGCCTGCAAGCACAAGATCCTGGCAACATTGTTCTTTGAACCATCCACCAGGACCAGACTTTCCTTTGAAAGTGCGATGTTATCTTTGGGCGGGGAAGTCTTAGGTTTCTCGGAAGCCCAGTCTTCTTCTGCTGCCAAAGGTGAAAGCGTGGCCGATACGATCCGCACGGTCAGCTGCTACTCTGATATCATCGCGATGCGCCATCCGAAAGAAGGTGCGCCATTCGTCGCATCGAGAGTTGCAGAAGTTCCGATCATCAATGCCGGTGACGGCGGTCACAATCATCCGACCCAGACCCTGACGGACTTATTAACGATCCACAGGGAAAAGGGAAGATTCGATGATCTGACGATCGGTGTCTGCGGTGACCTCAAGTTCGGCAGGACCGTCCATTCTCTGATCTCGGCCATGTCCCGATATAAGAACGTGAAGTTCGTTCTGATCTCACCGGATGAGCTCAAGCTTCCTTCCTATATAAAGAAAGACGTCATGCAGAAAAACGGCATGGAGTATTATGAGACGTCAGATCTTGAAGAGAAGATGCAGGATCTTGATATCTTGTATATGACCAGAGTGCAGAGGGAACGTTTCTTCAACGAAGAAGATTACCTGCGTCTGAAGGATTCCTATATCCTGACTCTGGACAAGCTGGCAAATGCCAAAGAAGATCTCTGCATCATGCATCCGTTACCGAGGGTCAATGAGATCTCGACGGAAGTCGACAGCGATCCAAGGGCTGCCTATTTCCGTCAGGTGAGGAATGGCAGGTATATCCGTATGGCTCTGATACTGAAGTTATTGAAGGAGGCAGAAAATGAACATTGATTCAATCGTCAACGGTGTGGTCATCGACCATATCTCCGCCGGCAAGGCGATGAAGCTCTATGAATTGCTGGGATTGGAAAAGCTCGACTGTTCTGTCGCCATCATCAAGAACGTACATTCCAACCGCATGGGCAAGAAGGACATCATCAAGATCGATGCCGATGTTCCGGTCGATTTCGATCTGATCGGTTATGTCGATCCGGATGTCACCATCAATATCATCAAAAACGAAAAGCTCGTCGAGAAAAAGACGATCACGCTTCCAAGGAAACTCACCAACGTCATCTATTGCAAGAATCCGCGCTGCATCACTTCGGTGGAAAGGGGCTTGGACCATATCTTCAAGCTGACGGATGAGAAAAACAAAGTCTATCGCTGCATCTATTGCGAAACGAAGGCTGAATAGAAAAGACCGCATCGAAAGATGCGGTTTTACTATGCAGGAGTCAAAAAATAAGAAGGCTTTATCGCTGGCGGGTCCGCTTTTTGATATGATGATAGATGAAGATGAGTGAAGACAAGGAAAGAGATGATCGGCTGTATGTGACGTTTTTCGGATCTTTTTCGATGACGTACAACGGAAAGACCATCACAGACAGAGCCAAAAACAATGAGAATCAGTTCAACTATCTGATGCAGCTGATGACCCACTTCCGCATGGAAGGCGTCAGTAAGAACGTTCTTTTGAATGCCTTGTTTTCCGGAAGAGACCTGCATAATCCCAATCATGCCATCCATTCGGTCATGTACAATGCCAAGAAGCGTCTGGAGTCCTATGGCTTGCCTAAGGTCAACTATTTCGTGGCAAAGGAAGGAAAGTACTACTGGAACGAAAAGGTGGAAGTCGTCGAAGATGTGAAGGTCTTCGATGATCTGATCGCAATGGCGGACAAGGAAGAGGACGAGGATTACAAGATCTCCTTATACGAAGAGGCGATCTATGTCTACCAGGGGGATTTCTTAGAGAACCAGATCGGTCTCAACTGGATCACCAAGGAGAACTGGCGCTACCGTAAAGTCTTCGTCGAGACCGTCAACAAGCTTTCAAAGTTATTGGCAGACAAGGGAAGATACGACACGATGGAGCGTCTGGGCTTATATGCCTCGAGGATACAGCCGTTCTCCGACTGGGAGACGGTGACGATGGAAGCCTATATCGCTGCCGGCAAATTCGAGGAAGCCTATAAATTGTTTGACGATACGATCGAAGTCTATCTGCACCAGCAGGGTATCAAGCCGTCCAACCGGATGTTCGAGCTCATCGACCGGCTGGGCAGAGCGTTCGAACACAATTCCGGTTCGCTCAACGAGATACAGGATCATTTAAGGGAAGATGAGGAGACCAGGGGCGGTTTCGTGTGTTCCTATCCGGTCTTCCATGGCATCTACCAGGCGATCGCCAGGATCTCCGAACGTAGCGGCCAGATGATCTATCTGATGTTATGTACGATCGTCGACACCAAAGGAAACGTCCTGACCAAGGCCGACAAGCTCGATGAATTGTCTCCAAGGCTTGAAGAAGCGATACGTACGACGATCCGTCGTTCCGATATCATGAACAAATACAACAAGGGCCAGTATCTGGTCTTACTGATGAATACGACGATGGAGAACTGTCACATCATCCAGAAGAGGATCGATGAGAAGTTCATGATCAACCGCCAGAGGATCTCAGTAAGATACTACGTCAATCCGTTATAAAGGTGAATTATGGAAAAGACACAATGTTATTTAGGCATCCCCAATGCGGTCGTGCTGTGTATCGATACTTGCGATCCGGTCTATGCCGGCAGGTTCTATCACCACTTCAATAAGGATGCGCTGGAATTTGAAGGACTGAGCGATCTTCTTTTGCAGATGGAAGATCTTTATAATGATATGCGTTTCCCTTTCCCGGGCAACAATGAGAGACATTTTTTTAAAAAAGAGGTGATTTATATGGAAAAAGAGATGACAAGAGCTTTGGAAGATGACGAAATGCTGGAGATGCATGGCGACTTAGGCACCTTCATCATCCGTGTGCAGCACCGTCAGAATTCCTCCTGGCAGGGACGTATCACCTGGGTGGAGGAAGATAAGACCCTCTACTTCCGTTCGGTCTGGGAGATGGTCAAACTGATCGAAGAGGCCATGGGCCATAACAAAGAGGAAGAAAACGATCCTTCCTGGAATGAAAAAATGAGATAAGAAAAGCCCCTGACGACCAGGGGCAATTCTTTTTCGATTATTTAAGGGGATAAATATATACGATACAACTAATTATAGGGGGCTAGTATCGGCAAGGCCTCACTTCCTTGCACTTACATAGTACTAAATTTCTGTATCAGGAATTTGTGTGAATTATGTTAAATTATGTTAAATGGATACCCGTCACACAGTATTGTGACAGGGTATGAAAAACCGGTGGTCTTTGCGATCACCTTTTTTGATGGAAAAGATCATATTTTCAGCTTTATGCAGATCGAAAATGGAAAAAGATCTATAAATTATCAATAATAACCTTTCATATACTATTTTTTAGACTGATCATTATAGACCGATCCGCTTATTATACGGGTGTAGGGAGGACAGAAGAATGAAGAAAGCATTCCACACCATGTTCACAACATTGCTCATCGCCGTCATGATCCTCAACGTGATCGCCGGCGAAGTCCATGCAGACATAGATAAAAACAAAACCAGGACGACAATCCAGGAAAACAATACACAGAATATCCCGAACGTCTCAGAAGAAAATCCGGCAGAGTCAAAGTCTCGCCCCCTCTCCTCTCCTTCTACGATCGAAACTCCGGCAGACCCGGACACAAAGATTGAAGAGGCTTTGACTCTCTTTGCCGAAACAGAAGTTTCTGAACAGCTGGATGAAGATGTTGCAGAAAACATCAATGAGACAGCACAGGAAAGATACGAAGACTGGTCAGTATATGACCTGATCACGGTGACTGTCACTGTCTTATCTGGTCTGATCATGATCATCAGTATCTGAGTTTAACGAAAATGATACAGTGATATGCTGTAAAAATACAGGAAGATAATGAGAGTTGCTGCATCGTTCAAAGCGGTCCGGACTCTCATGACATGAATAGGAAAAAGGAGGAAATCATAAATTTCAGATATCTGAAGTTCAGACAAGACCTTGTATAAAAAGAAGGTGATCGGACAGATCATCTTTTCATTTGAAATCGAATCGACTATAATGGTCTCATTAACGCAAGAATAAAAAGGTAGTGCTATGAAAATCAAAAATGGACTCAGACTGATCGCGATCGGTTTTATTTTCACTTTAGTTAACATCAACATCACGTTTGACAAGACACAGATCAACATCATGCCGGACTTTATCGGCTGGATCCTGATCGCTGCTGCAAGCGTCTTTCTGAAGGACTATACGAAGAAAAATCCGTTCTATCTAGTCGGTGCGATCCTGCTGGCAGTATGCGATGTGGCATTCACGGTCATCGAAGTGGGATGGCCGAAACTGGATGTCGATCTCTACAAGACAGGTGTTTCCCTGTTTTCGATCCTTTATATCTTCCTTCTGTTAGGAAAACTTGAAAAGGTCGGCAAAGACAAGAGTTATAACGATGTGACTTCCGTGCGCATCCTCAAGTATGTCTATGTGATCGTCTATCTGATCTTCCAGGCTCTGACTTTTGCGGCAGACTATCTGCCGGTCAAAGTACTGGAGGTCCTGTTTTCGATCAGCGGCATTGCCGCGCTTGTGACGGCGATAGCGACAGCCTTTGTCTTATTCAAGATGTCGATACTGATCGAGGTATAATGATTCACACCGGAGAGATCCGGTTTTTCTTTTGGCGAGACCTCATACTATAATAGTGGT
>JAZQIF010000130.1:0-2954 GCA_045540935.1 Erysipelotrichaceae bacterium
GGAGACGGCTTCTTTGAGGATGTTTCTTTCTTCAAAGGGATCTCGAGGATGAAGGTCGTTCCTTTGCCTTTGCGGCTGGATACGAAGATCCTTCCCTTCATCAGATCGACATAGGACTTCGTGATATACAGGCCGAGTCCCGATGTACCGATCCTTTCCTTTTCCTGGCTGTAGGGATCGAAGATCTTTTTGATGAAGGCCTCATCCATGCCGCATCCCTCATCGATGATAAAGAAGCGGATCGCATCCTCTTCTTCCCTGCTTTCTATTGCCTTGGCAATAAAACGGATCTTTCCTCTTTCCCGGGAATAGCGGATCGCATTGGACAGGATGTTGATGAAGACCTGCCTGAGCTTGAGCTCATCCCCGAGATAGTTTTCTTTCGATCCTTCCTGAAGAACCTTCACTTTGATCCTTTTCTGCTTCGCGGCAGGATCGACAAGCTTGACGGCATCCTTCATCAGCTTTTTCAGATCGAAACTATCTTCATTCAAGGTGCAGCGGCCATCGGCGATCTTCGTCAGATCCAGGATGGAATTCACGATCCCGAGAAGATGGTCTGCACTGCGCAAGATCTGCGAGACTTTCTTCTTTGCGTGACCTGTGAGGTCTTCGCTCTTTTTAAGATCCTCACTCAGCAAAAGGATACTGTAAAGAGGTGTGCGCATCTCATGGCTGAGCTCCCTGATCCAGAAGTCAGAGTCGGAAAAGACAGACATAAACTTACGATACATAGCTGACTCTTTCTATAGTATGATATGTGCTACCTTCTTCGCCTTCATTATAAAAATCACAGGATATCAGCGCCAGTACCGGATATTGATACGGCATAAAAAATGAACAGCTCTTTACTGTTCATTTCTCACTATAGTTCTTTCTCTTATTTCAGATCGAGTATGTAAGACATCTTCTTCAGGATGTCTTTATCGGCCTGCAGATAATGGACGCGTGATTCGCTGCCATATCCTTCGAGAAGTTCGTTGACTTTGTTTTCGACCTCTTCGAGATCTTCCCAGTCTACGATGGCCGGATGCAGCCGAAGCTCCGGATCGTTGGCTCTCTTTCCTTTGTATTTTTCGATGATCGCCTTGCATTGACGCTCATCGGCTCTTTGCCAGCCGTGGACCCTCTGGTAGGCGTTCCAGCGGTCATGTTCCGCCTTTGCCATCTCATCCATATGTTCATTCAGCCATCGGTCGATAAAGTCTTTATCGGAAACCGTATCCTCTGTTTTGTGGGAAAGGATATAAGCCTCCTTGTATTTCATGGAGAGAGCCTGCGCAAAGGAAGACTCCTGGTTCTGATACTCATAGAAGCCGCTGTTTTCCAGGACTTCATCACCTGCTGCTTCTTCGCCAAGATAGGACAAGTGGACTCTTTTTGCCGCATCTTCCAGTTCCGGATTGACCAGGACATCATAGCAGCACATCTTTTCAAGGTCACCGAATAGCACGATGTCTTTTTCCTTTATCATCTTGTGCAGGCTGCCGTCTTTGATGCGGCAATAGATCTTCGGACACTTCAGATCGGCGCTTTGCGATGCAAGTGCCCGCTTGATCTGCATGGCCGTCTTATAGGCATATTCATCCTCTTCATACAGCACGAAGATGCAGTCATACCTGATCTCTTTATTGAGAGCCGACGCTTCTGTACCGTATTCCATACTGAAGGCACGGACCGGATAGAGTCCTGCCTCCGGTGCCTGTTTCAGAAATTCATCGTAATAAAGCTGCGCATCCGGACCGATCAGATCGATCGACCATTCTTCTTCGCTCACGCTCAGGCAAAGCAGATCTTTCAACAAGGTGATGCCAAGCGGCGAATCAAAGACGATCGCCGTATGCGTTCCCTTCTTTGCGGCAAGCTCTTCTTTGGCAAGACCAAGCACCTTGATCGCGAGACTTCGCTCTTCATCGATATGACGGATGAAAAGCTTATCGGAATACTGTCGGTCGATATTCAGGATCAGTTCTTTCTGTGAGTCATCGCCGAAGATGCGCACGATGATGTTCTTATCGTCGAAATTCTTTTTCTTGGGCAGAGCCTCACAAAGTTTCGAAGCGGCAAGGATGCGTTTTCTTTCATCATCGCCGATCTCAAAGAATTCGTAGTGTTTGTTTTTTCTGAGATTCAGCCCCTGTTCGCTTCCCTTCAACATCACTCCGTGTAATGCCCTGACGCGGTTGGCCAGGTCAACATCGGGATCTGCCGCATTGCAGAAGATGAACTTGCCGGCAGTCTTTGTTTCAAAGATGCTTTCAGCGATGGAAAGAGCTTTTTCATTCAGCTCCGAAAAGACATAGTAGTCCTTCTTTCCGAAGATCGATAAGGCATTTTTTACATTGGCCGAAAAGGTGATCAGGAACATCGATCCGGCGATCGGTCCCAGGATGTACAGATTGTATAAGAAGAAGCGGTAAAGCTCGAGCTGCTGTCCTTCCAAGCCCAGTTCATACGGGATGTCGCCGTTGACGCTTAAGGCGATACCGGAGACGCCGGCATGGAAGGCTTCGATGATCGCGATCAGAAGGTCACTGCTTTTCAGATAATACGGGAACACCAGAACAGAGATCGCCAGCGAGATGGCTGCTGTCGCCGTCAAAGACGCCTTTTGAATATCGGCACGTCTTTTATACGCCATATACATACCGATCAGAAAAATAATGAAAGCTGCCGACATGACAAGTGACATGGATGATCTCCTTTCCGATGATGCGTCATTTCTTTTATTTCATTATACATTAAGTGATTTTATGTATAACCCGTCCGGGAAGTCGGAGGCCAAGCGGTCTTAGGAAGACAAAATATCTCTCCAACTCCTTGGCTCACAGAACGACATGGCTACGATCCGACTTGCCGACATGACAAGTGACATGGATGATCTCCTTTCCGATGATGCGTCATTTCTTTTATTTCATTATACATTAAGTGATTTTATGTATAACCCGTCCGGG
>JAZQIF010000131.1:0-25596 GCA_045540935.1 Erysipelotrichaceae bacterium
GATCTTGTATTCCTCAGATTTTGGAGGAAGGTTCTTAAGATGTTCTAATGTAGATACTCTGACTTCCTCTTGATGAGCACAGGAAACGCATTTCATCAATACGGTCTTTTCTGTATTTTCTGTCATTTTTTACTCCTTCCAAAGGGTTATAGGTGAATACGTAACTGAATTTACTTCCGCATTCACATCTGAATATGTCTTTATTGTAGGTATCGGCCATCTGTGAACGGAACTTCAGTTTATTGAGTTTTGTCTCAAGAAGCTTTTTTCTTTCTTCTGAATTCCTGTATACTTTCTTTTCATTGCCGAGAAGTTTATGTATCTTATCGAGAAGTTCCTGGCACTTGGGATGATAGAAGCCATAATAGCGGACCATGCGGAATCCCTTGTCAGGGATATGGATGATCATCTTTCTTAACAGATCGATGCCGAATTCCTTTACCTCAACTCTTTCATCCGTTTTATGATCTTCATAGTACCAGGCAACATCATCGGAATCCTTGTTGTAGTATAGGATCCTTGATTCTGCCATCGGCGGACGGGAGGCATAGCGCATCATGTAGTTCACACAGCCTTTGACGTTTTTTGAAGAGATGTGTTTCGTATATCTTTCGTCATCTTCCATGTCTTTCTTTGCATAGACATAATAGCCCCTGTCCTGTTTCTTATAGGAGGAATCGATCAGCTTTTTGATCTGCTTATCGTTATTGAAGTGCTTCAACAGTAAGCGGTTGACTTCATACATCCATGTCTTTCTTAAAGATTCATAGTCAAAATGGGTGATGTGCTTTATCTTTTTCTTTTTACTGTCATAGACGAGCTCCGGGACTAAGGCATGGATATGGGGGTTCCACTTCAGGTCTCTGCCGAAAGTATGAAGCGTGCTTATCATGCCGAATTCATTGAGATATTTATAGTTTCGAAAAAGATAGGTGCTGTCCTTTTCGTTTGAAAGTATGCCGCCTTTCTTCTTTCGGATCTTTTTGAACAGAGAATGGTTGAACAGCTTCATCAAAGTATTGCGGGATGCGATGAATAAGATGTTCAGTGTCTTTCTGTCCTTGCGGAAGATCTCTCTGTATCCTTCAGGGATCGTGAAGACAACGTGTCTGTGAGGGACATCGATACACATGACTTCTGCCTTGACTGCCAACTGTTTCTGATACTTTATCCCGCAGGAGGAACAGAACCTTGAATGGCAATGCCTGAATAACCAGATCCAGTTGTCACAATGCGTGCAGTCAAAGGCGTCATAGCCAAGATATGCAGTCTTACATAATAATGTCCTTTGAACGTTGTCTAATATCGCATCCCTTAATCTTCCTTCCTCATAGGTACTTTCTATCCAGTCATAGTGCTTCCATAAGATATCCTTGATCCTTGGCTTATCGGGATCATAAAAAGCCTTATTGGCTTCGTAATTGATCTTCTTATATTCATCAGCTTCATTATGGAATCTATTGTCGATCATCTATCTCCATTATAAAAGAAAGGGCAGACCTGAAGGTCTGCCGCATATTCATAACGGTTATAGATCTCGCAATGACTCAAGCCGATCTTCAGACAGGATCAACGTGAGCGGATGCGAACTTTTTTATTTTTCTGATGAAAGCGTATTGACAGGAATTGTATGAATGTATTATTGTATTAATGTATTAATACAACAGGAAGGAAAAACTATGAAATGGAAATTTTCTGATGATGTGCCGATCTATCTTCAGATCATCGAACTGATGAAGGTAGACATCGTCTCCGGAAAATATTCAAGCGGGGACAAGCTTCCGGCCGTCAGAGATCTGGCCATGGAAGCGGGTGTCAATCCCAATACCGTTCAAAGATCCTATGCGGAACTTGAGCGGCAGGGTCTCGTACAAAGCGAAAGGACCAGCGGGAGATTCGTCAGTATCGATGATGAGAAGATGAAAGAGCTTCGCAAAGAACTTGCGGAGGACTATATCGAAGAACTGTTCGTACGTTTAAGAAGTCTGGGCATGGATGATCTTTCGATCAAAGATGCCGTAAATAACTGGGAGGAAGAATGATGGAGACATTGGTTTGTGAAGGTCTCAGCAAGGACTATGGAAAAGTAAAGGCGCTGGATCGTGTCGATCTGCGTCTGGAAGAAGGAAGGATCGTCGGTCTTCTGGGACCCAACGGTTCGGGAAAGACGACACTGATCAAGCTGGCTGCCAGATTGCTGGTACCAAGTGAAGGGTGTGTGAAGATATGTGACGAAGTGCCAAGCGAGAAGACCAAGGCGATCGTGTCTTATCTGCCGGACAGGAACTTCCTGCCGGAATATATGAACTCTGAGGAACTGGTAAAGATGTACAAGGACTTCTTTGCGGATTTTGATGAAAACAGGGCGTATGAGATGCTGGGATCCCTGGATATCGATCTCAAAATGCCGTTAAGGAAGATGTCCAAAGGCACCAAAGAAAAAGTGCAGCTGATCCTGACCATGTCAAGAAGAGCGAAGCTGTATCTGCTCGATGAGCCGATCGCCGGTGTCGATCCGGCGGCCAGAGACTATATCTTGCGCACGATCATCTCCAATTATGATGAGAATGCGACTGTACTGATCTCGACGCATCTGATCGCCGATGTGGAAAATGTACTGGATGAAGCGATCTTCTTAAAACAGGGAAGAGTCATCCTTCACAAGGGTATCGACGAGATCAAGGAGAGCACTAACAAGAGTGTTGATGAATATTTCAGGGAGGTCTTCGCATGTTAGGAAAACTGATCAAATATGATTTCAAAGCCTTATCCAGGAACATGTTTCCGGTCTACGGACTGATGATCGCGCTGACACTGGTCTGTTCGCTGATGATCCGTTTCAATCTTGATAAGGGTTTCGTATTCGGCATCTCCTTGTTTGCCTGGGTCGTGTCGATGTCTACCTCTTTCTTCATCACGATCTGGATGGTCGTCATGCGTTTCTATAACGGCTTGCTGAAGAATGAAGGTTATCTGTCCTTTGCCTTGCCGGTCAAAACGGAAACACACGTCTTCGCCAAGGTCATCAACGCCCTGATCTGGACATTAGTCGAAGTGGCGGCTTTGGGCATCTGTGCAGCGATCTATATATTGACGGTCGCCGACCTCAGGGACCTGGTCGAAGCATTCAAGTATATCTTCACGATCGACATCGATTTCTATCTGAGCATGTTACAGGGACTGCTGTTACTGGCGGTGGAGATCCTGAACCTGATCTGTCTGTTCTTTGCGGCATTCTCGATCGCTCACCTGTTCGAGAAGCACCAGAAGCTTCTTGCCGGTGTGTTTATCGTACTGATCTATATCCTCAGAGTCTTCATGTTCCCACACAGGTTCTCCTATGAGATCTCGCCGGGTGCGCAGATGGTCGTTTTGAATCCTTTGCTGTTCATCGTACCGCTGGTATTGGCGGCTGTGGATTGCCTGGTCACCTGGTATATACTGGATAAGCATCTCAACCTGCAATGACGAAAAAACTGCTGTCGATATTTTCCGTGCTTCTTGCGATGGTCCTGGCCTGTCTGGTCTTCCTGGGATATCAGGGTTATGTCCGCTATCAAAGGGAGATACAAAAAACACCGATCCGGGAAGCGGTGAAGGCATATACCGACAGGGAAGATTACGTTAGCTTCGATAAGATCGACGAAGACTTCGTAAATGCAGTCATCGCCGTGGAAGACAAGCGCTTCTTTACCAGGAAGGGCTACGATCTGATCGCACTGTTTCGGGCGATAAGCCACAATGTCCGCTACAAAGAACTGGTGGAAGGGGGATCGACGATCTCCGAACAGATCGCCAAGAACCTGTATCTGGAAGGCTATGTCGACGGGCTGGAGGAAAAGGCGGCCGAGATCTTCCTGATGTTCGACCTGGAAAGAAACTTTTCCAAACAAGAACTCTTTGCCCTATATGTCAACATGAACTACTATGGCGACGGCTACTGGGGCATCAGCCAGGCGGCAGAAGGGTATTATCAAACATCCTGCGATGATCTGTCTTTAGCCAAGGCTGCCATACTGGCCGGCATCCCGAATGCCCCGGCGATCTATCAGCTCTCCGATGGCTATGAAGATGCCAAAGGACGCCAGTCCTGGGTCTTGCAGACGATGCTGAACAACGGTTTTATTACAGAACAGGAAATGGATGAAGCATTGAAAGAAGATGTCCATCCGATAAATTAAAAGATCACAGCAGCTGCTGTGATCTTTCTTTCATGAATCCATCAAGTATCTGTATGGAAGCGGAAGTGCCGATCCTTTCGGCCCCGGCCTCGATCATCATCTTACAGGTCTGCCAGTCGCGGATGCCGCCGGCCGCCTTGACTTTCACTTCTTCGCCGACGGTTTCCTTCATAAGTCTTACATCTTCGACAGTTGCCCCGGATGTACCGAAACCCGTCGAGGTCTTGATGAAATCGGGCTTCACTTTCTTTGCGATCGCTGCGGCTTTTACGATCTCTTCCTTTGTCAGGTAACAGTTTTCAAAGATGACTTTGACAAGGACTTTGTTTTCCCGGCAGATGGAAACGATCTGTCTCATCTCATCTTCGATATAGACAAGATCATCTTCTTTTAACTTTCCGACATTGAGGACGTAGTCGATCTCATCGGCACCGTCATCAATGGCTTTTTTCGTCTCATAACACTTCGTTTCGATCGTCGTCTGTCCCAGAGGGAAAGCGATGGCGGCTCCGACATGGACATCCGTCCCTTGTAAAAGCTCTTTGCAGAGTTTTACCGGATAGGAATTGATGGCGACCATTTTGAAATGATGCTGCTTTGCCTCGCTGCAGAGCTTTTCAAAGTCTGCTTTGGTTGCGTAGGCTTTTAAGAGGGTGTGGTCAAATAACTGACACAGCTCATCTGCTGTCATTGTCTCAACATCCGGCATATCAGCTCCTTGTGAAGGCACCGATCAGGATCTCAGAAAAGCGTTTCGGATCGCCGTCGAAGGCAAAGTGAACGTTGCGATTTTCCTGAATGGCTCTCTGGTCGACACAGGTCTGTCCTTCGGTGAGGCCGGAAAGGGAGACTTCGACGTTGCAGTATTTCACGTTTTTAAGGACGTTTGGATCGATCAGATAGGCGATGCATAGCGGATCGTGCAGGGCACAGGAATGTTTCACTTCGAGAGGCTGGGCATAATCGTGGACTTTGATGCGCCGTTCGATCAGGTCGGCCGCAAATAAGGAGACCGGGGTGCCGATCTTTTTCAATTCTTCACAATCGTCCTGTGTGATATATGCGGCATGCGTGGCATCGAGCGGTACCATCGTGATCTTTGCCCCGCAGTGTAAGACTCTTTGCGCAGCTTCCGGATCATCGTAAATGTTGAATTCGGCAGCCAGCGTGGCATTGGTGATGTTCCAGGCACCGCCCATGATCACGATCTCTTCGATGTTTTTAACGATGTCCGGTTCCATGACCAGCGCTACGGCCAGGTTGGTCAAAGGTCCTACGGCAACGATGGTGATCGGCTCCTCAGCTTCTTTCAGATATTTCACATAGAAGTTCGGGGCATTGAGTTCTTCGATCCTTCCATCTGATGCCGGAAGATCGAAGAGTTCCTGGTGGATGTGGATCTTGTTTCCTTCTTCGTCGTAAGCATCCGCATTGGCCGTCGGCGGGATGCGGGGATAGACGATGTTTTTGACTAAGGATCCGCTGCAGCCCTTGTATACCGGGAAGTCCGCATGTAAAAGATCGCGTATCCTTAAGGTATTTTCGGTCGTATACCCGATCGGCTGGTTGCCTTTGACGGTGCATACGGCGGTCAAGTCGATATCGGGGTGCAGCTGTGCCAGCATGATGGCGCAGGCATCATCGGAGCCGGTATCGACGTCGAGAATGATCTTTCTTGGCATAAAGCCCTCCTTTTTTTAAAGAAGGAGGAACGATGTTCCTCCCGAATGATTGAAATATTGTCTTTGGTCTATTCGCCGAACAGTCTCTTCAGAAGACCTTCGAGAGCCTTGCCGTGTCTTGCCTCATCTCTTGCCATCTCATGGACCGTGTCGTGGATCGCATCGAGATTGTATTTCTTAGCCAGAGTCGCCAGCTCGGTCTTGCCTGCCGTTGCCCCATATTCGCAATCGACTCTCCACTTGAGGTTGGCTTTGGTGGAAGCGGTCATGTTCTTTTCAAGGTCGGTACCTAAAAGTTCCGCAAATTTCGCCGCATGTTCCGCTTCTTCGTAAGCGGCTTTCTCCCAATACAAGCCGGCTTCCGGATAGCCTTCTCTGTAGGCAACTCTTGACATTGCCAGATACATGCCGACTTCGCTGCATTCAGCGTTGAAGTTGGAGACCAGCTGATCGAAGATATATTTCTTGTCGACATCCGGGATGCCCGGGTTGTTTCTGACAGTTTCACCATAGATACCGAACTTGTGCTCGGCGGCAAGCTTCATTTCGCCTTTGACTTCTTCAAAATTCTCACTGCCGGTATGGCATACAGGGCACTCGGATGGTGCGGTATCGCCTTCATATACATAACCACAAACTTTACATACAAATTTTGCCATTATAACTCTCCTTTATGTTAGATTTATTATCTCATATTTCGATCCTATTTTCCTTCCTGTGTTATAATAAACATGTGCTTATATAGCTAAATATTATGACGAACAAAGAAAGAGAGATCCTTGAGATCATCAAGGCCGATCCGACCATCGAACAGAGTCAGATCGCAAAGATGCTGGACATCTCAAGAAGTACAGTTGCCGTGCATATCTCGTCACTGATGAAACAGGGATATCTTTTAGGCAAGGGCTATATCGTATCGAAAGCGGAAGACTACATCGTCGGCATCGGCGCATCCAATGTCGATGTCTATGGCAAATCGCAGATCCCCTTAAGGAAACACTACGATCATCCGGCGGATATCGTCTCTTCGGTGGGCGGCGTGATGCATAACATCATCACCAATTTCACGATGCTGGGTGGCAATGCGAAGATGATCACGGCCTATGGCGATGATCTGTACGGAAAGATGATCGAAGAGGATTACAGGAAGAATCAGATCGATCTTTCCGATTCGATCCGCGTCAAAGGATCGCCTTCCGGCATCTTCATACAGCTGCAGGATGATGACAACGACATGTATATGGCGGTCTGCGACATGTCGGTCTTACAGGCCATATCGCCGGACTTCATCTATTCCAAGAAGAGACTTCTGAGAAACGCAAAACTTGTCGTGATCGATCCATCCTTGGCTGATGAGACGATCGAGGCGATCATCGATGTATGCAAAGGAAAGACACCGATCTATATCGATCCGATCTCTGATAATTTCGCAAAGAAGATCCGTCCTTATGTCAAAGACTTCGAATTCATCAAGCCCAACCGCACGGAACTTTCTCAGCTGGCAGACATGAAGGTCGAATCCAGAGAAGATATCGAAAAGGCATGCAGGAAGCTTCTTGATCAGGGACTCAAAAAGATCCTCATCTCGATGTCAAAAGATGGTATCTTTTATATGGATGAAGAAAATAAGATCGTTTCTTCATTCAAGGAAGAAAAACATATGATCAATGCCTCGGGAGCCGGGGATGCCCTGATGGCTGCCTTCTTATATGGCGAGGTCAAGGGGATGGAGATCTCCAAGACCATCGACCTGGGACTGGCGGCCGGCATCGCAGCCATCCGTTCCTACAGTGCGATCAATGAAAATATGTCCGTCGGACTTTTACAGCAGATCATAAAGGAGAACAAAGAATTATGAACTATCAGAACTACTTATCGATCACTCCGGAGATCGAACAGGCCTTAAAGGAAGGCAAGCCTGTCGTCGCATTAGAGTCAACGATCCTTTCCCATGGCATGCCTTATCCTGAGAATATCGAATTTGCCCATAAGGTCGAAGAGATCGTCAGAGGCGAAGGTGCCATTCCGGCAACGACCGCGATCATCGGCGGCAAGCTCAAGGTCGGTCTCAATGCCGATGAGCTCGAACTCATGTGCAAAGGCGAAAATATCGCCAAGGCTTCCAGAAGAGATGTCGCCGTCTATTTAAGTAACGGCCAGACGGCAGCTACGACTGTCGCTACGACGATGCTGATCGCCGACATGGCAGGCATCCGCATCTTTGCCACAGGCGGTATCGGCGGCGTCCACAGAGGTGCCCAGGAGACCATGGATATCTCTGCCGACTTACAGGAATTCGCCCATACCAATGTCTGTGTCGTTTCCGCCGGATGCAAATCGATCTTGGATATCGGTCTGACTCTGGAATATCTTGAAACGTTCGGTGTTCCGGTACTCGGTTATCAGACAGAGAACTTCCCGGCATTCTATTGCGAAGCTTCCGGCTACGGCGTCGACTACAAGGTGAAAGACGCAGCGGAAGTCGCACAGATTTTAAAGACCAAGTGGGATCTCGGTCTGCAGGGCGGCGTCTTGGTCGCCAATCCGATCCCGCATGAATATTCGATGGATCACGAGGTCATCGACAAGGTCATCGACAAGGCGCTTGCGATGTGCAAGGAAAAGGGGATCCACGGCAAGGCAACGACACCGTTCTTACTTGCGACGATCAAGGATCTCACCGGCGGCGATTCCCTGGCTTCCAACCTGCAGCTGGCTTACAACAACGCCAGAGTCGCATCGAGAGTCGCGGTTGAATTCTCTAAGAAATAGTTTCCAAGGTATGGCAGACGCTGTACCTTTTTTCTTTTTTCCTAAAGATCGTAAGATATAATGGTATTGCTATGATAAAACTGATTATTTTTGATATGGACGGACTGCTTCTGGATTCCGAGAGGCAGATGTATTCAAAACTCGGCGTCGAGGTCTCCACGAAACTGGGAGATCCGATCAGCGTGGAATTTCTGGCTGCTTTGATGGGAAACGGCTGGGATATCTATGAAAGAAGGATCGCGGAACACAAAGGAAAAGATTTCCCGATCAAAGAGTATATGCGGATGATGAATGAAGGCATCGCCTATACGATCGAAAACGTTCCGATCCCGATGATGCCTGGCGCGATGGAAGTGCTCGATTACTGCAAGGAGCACGGCTATCTGATGGCGATCGCCACCTCGACGCATAAGAAACAGGCTTACAAGTGTCTGCATAACGCAGGCATCTTTGACTATTTCGATCACATCATCACCGGCGACCAGGTGGAAAAAGGAAAACCGGATCCGGAGATCTATCTGAAGACTCTGGAGTATTTCAAGATCGATCCGAGTGAAGCGCTCGTCCTGGAAGACGGGCACAACGGTTCGAGAGCTGCTTTAGCTGCCGGTATCCGTCTGGCCCTGATCGAGGATATGGCTTATGTCGGTGAGGAAGACAGGAAGGAAGCCTTCTTACATTCTCATGACATCCGTGATGTGATAAAGACATTGGAGAAAGAAAATGCGGGAGCCGCTGGCCAATAGACTTCGTCCGAAGACCCTCGATGACATCCTGGGTCAGAAGAAACTCGTCGGCAAAGACGGTGTCATACGAAGATGCATCGAAAAAGGGCAGATGTTTTCTGCGATCTTTTTCGGTCCGCCCGGTACCGGCAAGACCACGACCGCACGGGTCATCGCCAATGAGCTGAAACGTCCGTACAGGCGTTTCAATGCGGTGACCGGCAATAAGAAAGACCTCGATCAGATCTTCATCGAAGCCAAGATGTCGGGACAGCTGATCCTGATCTGCGATGAGGTCCATCGCCTCAACAAAGACAAACAGGACCTTCTTCTGCCGCATGTGGAAGACGGCTCGATCCTGCTGATCGGGGCGACGACGGCCAATCCTTACCATTCGATCAATCCGGCCATCCGTTCAAGATGCCACCTGTTTGAATTCGAACCGCTGAAGGACGAAGACATACGTCAGGGCATCCTGCATGCCTTGAAGGCGGAAGAAGGCCTGAATGATCGATATACGATCGATGAGGACGCCTTGCAGCTGATCTGCGACTGCGTCAACGGCGACATCCGTTTTGCCTTGAACATCCTGGAGATCTCGGCGGTCTTATCAAAAGACGGGAAGATCACAAAAGAAGTCGTGGCAATCAACTGTAAGAACATCAACAACCGCTCCTTCGGTTCGGAAGACGGCTACTACGATCTGTTATCAGCGCTGCAGAAATCCATACGGGGATCGGATGCCAATGCCGCGTTATACTATCTGGCCCTGCTGGCACAGGCGGAGGAAGTGACTTCGATCTGCCGAAGATTACTAGTCATCGCCTATGAAGATATCGGACTGGCCAATCCGCAGCTGGCTTCCAGGACCTATGCCGCCTGTGAAGCGGCGGAATATGTGGGTTTCCCGGAAGCGATCATCCCGCTTGGCATCCACATCATCGATCTGTGTCTGTCGCCGAAATCGCGGACCGGCATGGATGCCATACATAAGGCGGAAGACATCGTCTCTTCCAAGGCCTATGAGATGCCCAAATATCTCAAGCTGACACCGGTCGGTCTGATGAACGATGAAAAGTATTCTTATGAGCGTTACGACTGCTTCCATAAGATACAGTATTTGCCCGATGAGATCAGAGACATCGATCTGTTCCCGTCTTTCAATGCCAACCGCTATGAGCAGCAGCTGAAAGCGGTCTATGAAGAATTGAAGAAAAACAAAAGGACGAATGACCTGAAAGGACTCTACAGATGATCAAGGGGATCGGGACCGACATCGTCGATATCGAAAGGGTCCGCAAGGCGATGAGTGAGGCATTCCTTGCCAAGGTGCTTTCCAAAGAAGAACTTGAAAGGACTGCTTCCATGACAGAAGAAAGAAAGCTGCAGTTTACAGCTGGACGTTTTGCCGCCAAGGAGGCTATCATCAAGGCCCTCAGCGGCTATGAAGTGCCGGTCATGAACAGGCTCAATATCATAAATGATGAAAACGGGAGACCGCA
Source organism: Erysipelotrichaceae bacterium (assembly GCA_045540935.1). Classification (GTDB taxonomy): domain Bacteria; phylum Bacillota_I; class Bacilli_A; order Erysipelotrichales; family Erysipelotrichaceae; genus Colivicinus. Next base: position 10,863 of record JAZQIF010000131.1, read on the forward strand.
GATCGAATACAAGGACTATCAGCTTCTGATCTCGATCTCACATGAAAAGACCTATGCGGTCGCATTTGCGCTCTTACAGGAGACAGAAAGGTGAAATCATGAAATTTGTCAGAAAAAATGAAAATACGGATCGTTACGTCGATACGATCTTCTCTGTCGTCGGTGCTGCCAAGGCAGACCCGAAAGCCATCAATGCCACAGCCGGCTGTCTCTATGATGAGGAAGGAAAACTTCTGACATTCAAAAGCGTCTATGACTGCGAGGCTTCGATACCGGCTGCCAGAAGGGCGGCTTATGCCTCATCCCCGGCCGGCAATAAAGACTACATCGATCTGGTTTGCGATTTCGTATTGGATAAAAGGGTAAACAATCACCACGGCGCCATCGCGACACCGGGCGGTACCGGTGCGATCGCTACGGCGATCATGTCGTGCCTCGATGAAGGAGATACGATCATCTATCCCGAGATCGCCTGGGGCAACTACAAGGTCATTGCGGCCGAACATAACCTGAAGCCGTTAAATTATGACGTCTATGATCTTGAGGATCTCTTCGCAAAGATCGATATGACAGACGATAAGGTCTTTGTGATCATCAACTCGCCTTGTCAGAACCCGCTTGGCCAGGCCTATTCCCTGCAAGAGTGGAAGAAGATCTTTGACAGGCTCAATTCGCTTGATAAGGAAGTCATCCTGGTCTGCGATATCGCCTATATCGATTATGCGACCGGTGATCCGAAAGCGTATTTCTCTTTGTTCAATGAGATCTCAGATAATGTCTTAGTGCTGCTGTGTGCATCCTGTTCCAAGGCCTTCTCTTACTATGGCCAGAGGCTGGGTGCTCTGATCGCCGTCAACAATGATCCGGAGTTCCTGGATCACTACATCAACCTGTGTTCAAGACTTGCCCGGGCGACCTGGTCCAACCTCAACAATGCGGCGATGATCAATATCGCCCAGGTGCTGAAAGATCACCGCGAAGAATACGATGCGGAACTCGACGCTGCCAAGAGGATGCTGAAAGAAAGGACCGATCTGTTCATTAGACAAGCAAAAGATTGTGGGTTAGAATTATATACGTCTTGCGACGGTTTCTTTGTGACCATTCGTTATGATGACAACGGAAAAAGGGATGAGGATCATCAGAAACTCATCGATCATCATATCTATACGATCAAGGTAAACAAGGGTATCCGGGTCGGACTTTGTTCCGTGCCTTTGAAGACTGTCGACGGACTCGCTTATAAGATAAAGGAACTGATCTGATGGAAGAAAACAAAAACATACAGGATGTCAACAGTAAACCCCAGTTCGCGATCTTCGACTGGGTCGTCTCATTGCCGATCATCCGCATCGTAAAACCGCTTTATGAATGGAAGAAGGCCTTCTGGATCTATTGCTTCTTAGGCATGATCTCCACGGTCTCCAACTATATCTTTACGATCGTCTTATCCAGGAACTTCAATCTCTATGGCTCTGTAGCCAACGTCATTGCCTGGATGATGTCCACGCTGATCTCGTTTTTGCTGTTCCGTTATTTCTATTTCGACAGGACGAACAACTCATTCTTCAATGAGCTGGTGAAGTTTGCCTCGGCACGTATCTTCACACTGGGCGTCGAATCGGTCTCGATCTTACTGTTCGTGGATGTCTTGCATTTTGACATCCGCATCATCAAGCTGATCCTGATCCCGGTCACGGCGATCTTGAACTACTTCATTTCGAAGATCTTCGTCTTCAAAAACAAGGAAGAGAAGAAAGCGGAAGCTTAAAGACGATGATGAACCTGCGATGCAGGTTTTTCTTCTGCCTTTTTTTGTAAAAGTAAGTCTGTAGTGATAAAATTTACTCAATATTGAGTGAGGTCTAGTCTATGAATGATTTGCTGAAACTGATCGAAAATAATGCGCGTTACGAAGTGAAAGATCTGGCCGCCTGTCTGGGTGAGGAAGATAAGGCGATCGCGGATCAGCTGGATGAATACCGCAGGGAAGGGATCATCGCCGGCTATCATACCATCATCAACTGGGAAAAAGCCGATGTCGAGATCACCAAGGCGATCATCTTCGTCAGCTGCGTTCCGGAACGGGTCGCCGGCTATGACAAGATCGCGGAAAGGATCTCCCGCTATCCGGAAGTCGAATCGCTGTATCTGATCTCCGGCAAGGCCGAATTCTTGCTTCAGGTCAACGGCAGGAACATGCGCGAAGTTTCTTCTTTCGTAGCTCATAAACTGGCTCCGACAGACGGAGTCAACGGCACGGAGACGATGTTCGTGCTCAAGGAATACAAGAAATACGGTGTCTCTTTCTTTGAAGGAGAACACGAAGATGAAAGGCTTCTGGTGACGCCATGATTTTTGATGAAGAGATCAATCAGACCATCCGCTACATGAAACCGAGCGGCATCCGCAAGTTTTTTGATATTGCCGCAACGAAAAAAGGCGTCGTTTCTTTGGGTGTCGGCGAACCGGATTTCATCACGCCATGGCACATCAGGGAAGCGGCCATCCATGCGATCGAAAAGGGAAGGACCTTCTATACCGGAAACAAAGGTCTGCCGGTACTTCAGGAAGCGATCTGCGCCTACTATAAACGCAAATTCAATATCGACTATGTGCCGAAAGACAATGTCATCGTCACGGTCGGCGGATCGGAAGGCATCGATGTCGTCTTACGTGCTTTGTGCGAGCCGGGCGATGAAGTGATACTTCCGACACCTGCCTATGTCGCCTATGCGGCGATCATCGAGATGGCCGGGGCAAAAGTCGTTGAGGTGCAGCTCAAGGAAGAGGAACAGTTCAAGCTGACCCCGGAAGCTTTGAAGGAGGCACTGAGTCCTAAGACTAAGGCAGTCATATTGAACTTCCCGGGCAATCCGACCGGCGGCATCATGACCAGAGATGACTATGCGGCGATCGTGCCGATCTTGAAGGAAAGCGGCGTCTTTGCGATCACCGATGAGATCTATGCGGAACTCACCTACGAAGGAAAACATGTCTCTCTGGCGGAATTTGAAGAGATCAAGGACCGCGTCATCGTCATCAACGGCTTCTCCAAGGCTTATTCGATGACGGGCTATCGTATCGGCTACATCCTTGCCCACAAGGATCTGGTCGATATGTTCAACAAGGTCCACCAGTATACGATCATGTGTGCTTCGACACCCAGCCAGTACGCGGCGATCGAAGCGGCATACAACGGCGATGATGACATCGAAGAGATGTTCCAGAGTTTCCGTCACCGCCGCAACTACATCGTCAAGGAACTCAACCGCATCGGTCTCAAGACCCACATGCCGCAGGGTGCTTTCTATGTCTTCCCGTCGATCAAATGTACCGGCATGAGCTCGCAGGATTTCTGTGAGAAACTGCTGGATGAGGAAAATCTGGCTCTGGTCCCGGGCGATGCCTTCGGCCAGGCGGGAGAAGGCTATGTGCGTATCTCCTATGCCTACTCGCTCGACGAGATCAAGCTGGCGATCGAAAAACTGGAACATTTTCTGTCTCAGCATTCATAAGGAACGAAAGTTCCTTTTTTCAGATGTCTTATAATGATAGATAGGAAGGTAACGAATATGAAAATCGGAGTACTTGGAGCCGGGACCTGGGGCATGGCCTTAGCCAGGATGCTGGCAAATGATAATTATGAAGTGATGGTCTGGTCGGCGATCGAAAAAGAGATCGACGAGATGTCGGCAAGCAGGACGCACAGAAACCTGCCGGGCATGGTGATCCCGGAGAGCATCGTCTTCACCAAAAAGATCGAAGAAGTCTGTAAGGACAAGGACATCCTCTTGTTTGCCGTGCCGTCGGTCTACGTCAGAGGGACGGCTGGAAATGCCGCGCCGCATATCAAAGACGGACAGATCATCGTCGATGTGGCCAAAGGCATCGAGGCGGATACGCTATTCACGATGTCACAGGTCATCGAAGATGAGCTGCACGACGGCAAGCACGACCATGTGAAGGTCGTCGCCTTATCGGGGCCGACGCATGCCGAAGAAGTGGCCAAAGATCTGCCGACGACGATCGTCTCGGCCTGTAAGGACATGGATGCGGCAAAAAAGGTCCAGGACATCTTCATGAATACCTGCATGCGCGTCTACACCAATGAGGACGTACTGGGCATCGAACTTTGCGGTGCCTTGAAAAACATCATCGCCTTAGCCGCCGGCATTTCGGCAGGCCTGGGATATGGCGATAACGCCAAGGCGGCCATCATCACCAGAGGCATGGTCGAGATGACAAGGCTCGGGCTGAAGATGGGTGCCAGACAGGAGACTTTTGCGGGACTTGCCGGGATCGGCGATCTGATCGTCACGGCGACTTCCATGCATTCAAGAAACAACCGCTGCGGCATGCTGATAGGACAGGGCGTAAAGCCATCTGATGCCGTGAAACAGGTCGGCATGGTCGTCGAAGGCGTCAATGCACTTCCGGCAGCGATGGCTCTGATCAGAAAGTATCAGGTGGAGATGCCGATCACCGCGATGGTCAATGCGATCGTAAACGAAACGGTCGAACCGGCAAGTGCGGTCGCCGCACTGATGCAGCGTGACAAAAAGAATGAGATGAATTTCTGATGATCGAAACAAAGGATCTCATCTTAGATAAGGCAAAACTGAGCGATCACGCCATGATGTATCAGAACGTATGGCGTCATAAGGAAAGTGCCAGATATATGTTCTGGTCGATCAGTGAAGATCCCGAAGATGCCTTGCCGAGGATGGAGAGGACGATCGAGTTTCAGAAAAGCCACGATTCCTACCTGATCTATGAAAAAGAAAGCGGCATGCCGATCGGCTTTGCCGGAATGGAAAAGGTGGCGGAGGGACTATGTCAGGAACAGGGGATCTGTCTTGGTCCGGACTTTGTCCGTAAGGGTTATGGCAGTCAGGTCTTAGAGGCTTTACTGAAGCGGGCAAAGGAATACTATCGGGCGGATCGCTTCTTATATTCCTGCCGCAAGGAAAATGTGGCTTCGATCGCTCTGGCTGACAGTTTCGGTTTTGCCAAGTGTGATGAGCAGTTAAAAGAAGACCCGAGGGATGGGTCTTCCTATACGATGTATTATTTTGAAAAGAAGATCTGAGCGATCTTCTTTTTAATCCCGGCGGTATAAGTCTCTGGTGTAGACTTTTTCTTTGACATCATCGAGGCTCGCATCATAGCGGTTGGCGATGATGGCCTTGGAGAGTTTCTTGAATTTATTCAGATTGTTGACGACTTTCGATCCGAAGAACGTATCGCCGTCTTTTAATGTCGGTTCATAGACGATGACTTCCGCGCCTTTGGCCTTGATGCGCTTCATGACGCCCTGTATGGAAGACTGGCGGAAATTGTCGGAGTTGGATTTCATCGTCAGACGGTATACCCCGATGATGACTTTCTTTTCCTTGGCTCTGTCGTATTGCGCGGAGTTGCCATAGGCTCCGGCGATCTCAAGCACCCGGTCGGCGATGAAGTCTTTTCTGGTGCGGTTGGACTCGACGATCGCTTCGATCAGGTTTTCCGGTACATCTTCAAAGTTGGCCAGCAGCTGCTTGGTGTCTTTCGGCAGGCAATAGCCGCCATAACCGAAGGACGGATTGTTGTAATGGGTGCCGATTCGCGGATCCAGACACACGCCGTCGATGATCGAACGGGTATCCAGACCCTTGGTCTCGGCATAGGTGTCGAGCTCATTGAAGTAGGAGACACGCAGTGCCAGATACGTATTGGCGAAAAGTTTTACCGCTTCCGCTTCCGTGATGCCCATGATGCGGGTCTCGATCTCTTTCTTTAAGGCACCCTGTGAAAGCAGGGTGATGAAGTCTCTGGCGGCTTCCATATTTTCTTTGTTTTCCGGGTCGGCACCGACGATGATGCGGGAAGGATAGAGATTGTCATATAAGGCTTTGGATTCCCTCAGGAATTCCGGTGAAAACAATATCCTTTCATCGTTCCTTTTCGCCCGGAGCTTTTTCGTATAGCCGACCGGGATCGTCGATTTGATGATGATATATGCCTTTTCATTGACCTGTCGGATCAGATCGATGACGGTCTCGACGGCAGAAGTGTCAAAGTGGTTCTTCTGCGGGTCATAGTTGGTCGGTGCGGCAACGACGACGTAATCGGCATCCTGATAGGCTGCTTTGGCATCGAGCGTCGCTTCCAGATCCAGCTCCTTGTTTTTCAGATAGTCTTCAAGATAGTCGTCCTGGATCGGTGATCTTTTCCGGTTGATCAGATCGACTTTCTCTTGGACGATATCGACAGCTTTGACGCTGTTGTGCTGGGCTAAAAGCACGGCGATCGAAAGGCCGACATAGCCGGTTCCGGCAACAGCGATCTTCTTATGCAGGAAGACTTCGTTCTTTTTTGTTTCTTCCTGTTTTTCGCGGATCTCATCGAGTTCAAAGCCCAGGGCTTCCTGTAAGTCTTCGAGCTGGGAGATCGAAGGCATGTAGGTGCCGTTTTCGATCTTGGAGATCATCGCCCGGTTGATGCGGGTGAGACCGGCCAGGTCATTCTGTGACAGGCCGAGTTTTTCTCTTTTGTTTTTTATAGTCTTGGACAATAAGTCCTGTCTGATCTTGCGCATAGGATATTCCTCCTTCACCATGTTATAAAAAATAACAATAACTTTCAACTTAAAATAAATTGATGTTATCAATTGTAACATGATGTCATCTGTTGTATGATAGAGATATGCTGAATGAAAAAACGATACTTGTGACCGGAAGCGCCGGCTTCATTGGGTCCAACTTATGTAAAAGACTGTTAAAAGACTGTGAAGGCATCCGCATCGTCGGTGTCGACAATATGAATGACTATTACGATGTCTCTTTGAAAGAATCCCGTCTGAAAGAGATCTTTGATATGAACAAAGATTTCACTTTCATCAAAGGAGATATCTCCGACCGTGCCTTCATCGATGATCTGTTTGAAAGAGATCACTTCGACATCGTCGTCAACCTGGCAGCCCAGGCCGGTGTGCGTTATTCGATCGATCATCCGGATACCTACATCGAATCCAATATCATCGGTTTCTATAATTTATTGGAAACTCTGCGCCGTCATCCGGTCGAACATCTGCTGTATGCCTCAAGCTCATCGGTCTATGGCGGGAATACGAAAGTGCCGTTTTCCGTCGAAGACAAGGTCGATCATCCGGTGTCCTTGTATGCGGCGACCAAAAAGACCAACGAACTGATGGCATATACCTATTGTCATCTTTACGGGATCAGGTCGACGGGCCTGCGTTTCTTTACGGTCTACGGTCCGGCAGGCAGACCGGATATGGCTTATTTCTCATTTACCAACAGGCTTCTCAATGATGAGACGATAAAGATCTTCAACTACGGCAAGTGTGAAAGAGATTTCACCTATGTCGATGACATCGTGGAAGGCATACTGCGCATCATGGACAAGGGTCCCAAAGAAGACTACAATCTCTACAATATCGGAAACCATCATCCGGAAAACCTCATGGACTTCGTCTATACTCTCGGCGAATGCCTGAAAGAGAACGGTCTTCTGGAAAAAGACTTCGATATGGATGCCCATATGCAGCTCGTCGAAATGCAGCCGGGAGATGTGCCGGTCACCTATGCCGATACGCTTCCGCTCAGGGAAGATTACGGCTTTCAGCCTTCGACTTCGCTCAAAGAAGGGCTGTCAAGATTCGCGAAATGGTATAAGGAGTACTACAAAAAATAGTACTTCTTTTTTTGTATAATTAAGTCGATGAAAAAGATACAGCCTTGGCAGAACAGGTTCTATTCCCAGATCCTGGAGAGAGGATTGAGCTATTACCAGCAGGGTTTTGTGAGGAATATGCATGAAAGCGGCGGGGTCGTTTCGGCAAGAGTGGGCAACGGCTACTTTTATAATGTCCGCATCGATATCGATGGGGACGGCTATGTCAAAAGGATGCGCTGCGAATGTCCGTATGCGGCAGAAGGCCGTCATTGCAAGCACGAGGCAGCCGTCTTGTTTGCCTATGAACACAGCCAGGAAGTGAAAACGGAAGATAAAGCAGCGCCGGTCATGATCGAACCTTTCAAGGAAAAATATGAAAATCAGGACCACTACTTCGATTTACATAAACTGACCGGAGACTATGAGATCAGCTCGCAGAACTATGAAAAAGCACTTACGCTGATCGATAACGGGACGGCGGAGCTTGAAGATATCGGCATGGGTTTCATCGACCGCTATGACGGGCAGATCTTATATGCCAGCGTGCTGTTTCATGAACGGACAAAAACGATCCGCGCTTATGCCTACGTTTCCTGTGACAAGGTCCTCAGGCTTGAATGTGATTCCTCGTCCTGCCACAAAAGATCCTGGTACTATTACCGCGATTATATCGACAGCAGGCTCTGCCCGCACCAGATCGCCGCTTTGTTATATATCGATGACTATATCCGGAAGTTCGATCCGGGCGATCATACCGACCGCGACTCCATGATGTTTCTCGACAGTTTTTCTTCTTCCGCCGATCTTTCCCGCAAAGAGGAAGAGACTTCTCTGGATGAGAACGTTTCCCTTGTTCCGAGACTGGAATATGACGGTGACGGCATCCTGAAGCTCGGTTTCCGTACCGGCAATGAGAAGTTATATATCGTCAAGGATCTTCAGGATCTTGTCGAAGCTTACAGAAACAAGGATGTCTTTGAGCTTTCTGCAAAGGCGAGACTGGATTTCGGCAGATATGATCTGATAAAAAAAGACAGACCTTTTTTGAAACTGATCGAAAAGATCGTCGCAGATGAAAATGCCAGAGAAGAGATACGGGGCATGGACTACTATGCGGGAAGAGATTCCAGGTACTTTTCCCTTGGAAAGGATGTCCTTCTCTATGGCGGAAGGCTCGATGAGTTCTATGATCTGGCCAAAGGCATGCGGATCGAACTCAGTGACAAATCTTCCTTCGGCAAAGGCAAGCGGGAGATCATCTTTGATGAGGTGGTACCAAAGACCTCTTTGAGCATCAGCGAATACCGGCTGCCGGATGGTTTTGCGGGTGTCAAAGTTTCGGGAAAGCTGCCGGAACTGATACAGGGGTCCTCCTACGGCTATTTCCTGGATGAAGATGTCCTGTATCGGGTACCTTCCGATTATATGGATACACTTCATTCGATGCGCAAGACCCTGCAGTCGAATGAGGTCGATCTGACGATCGGCAGGAAACAGCTCGGCCGTTTCTATCATCACGTACTGCCCAGACTGAAGGAACAGTTCGAAGTCTTTGAGAACAACAAGGAACTCTATGAGCGTTATATCCCGCCAAGGCCTTCTTTCGATTTTTACTTCGATGTGGCTGACGGCTATATCTTATGCAAGGCGACCGCTTCCTATGGCGAAAAGGTCTATGATCTTTTAAGCGGCGATCATGACGATGCCAGAGATCTTTCACTGGAAAAAGAAGCCGTGATGATGCTTCGCGATATCTTCCATGACCGCAATGAGAAGATGGAATTTTTTGTCGAAGGCGGCGATGACATCATCTTTGAGATCCTCGAGGACCTCATACCGAAGCTCATGAAGGCGGGTGATGTCCATACGACCTCTTCTTTCGACCGTCTGAAGGTCAAACGTCGCACCAATGTGAGTGTCGGAGTGAAGGTGGACAACGGCTTGCTGGAACTCGATGTGAAGTCGGAAGACATCTCTCTGGAAGAGCTGGCGGCGATCGTAAGTTCCTACCGTCTGAAGAAGAAGTATCATAAATTGAAAAACGGCGATCTGGTCAGGACCGACGATGAGAATCTGCAGACCCTGTCGGAACTGCTGGATTCGATGAACATCAGCCTGAAGGACTTCATCAAGGGAAAGATGCATCTTCCTTCCTATCGGGCCTTGTATCTGGATAAGGTCCTGGAGTCCAATGAGTCTCTCTATGACAATCGGGATGCCCGTTTCCGTTCACTGATCAAGGACTTCAAGACGATCAAGGAGTCCGATCATCAGGTGCCGGATGCACTGGAAGAGACCATGCGTTCCTACCAGAAGGCCGGCTACCGCTGGCTGAAGACGCTGTCGCACTTCGGATTCGGCGGCATACTGGCGGATGAGATGGGTCTGGGCAAGACGATACAGGTCCTGGCTTTACTGCTGGACAACAAGAATAACGGCGGTAAGACTTCTCTGGTAGTCTGTCCGGCTTCGCTGGTCTACAACTGGCTGGCGGAGATCAGAAAGTTCACCCCGGAACTGAAGGCAGCAGCCGTTGCCGGAACTCAGAAAGAAAGAGAAAAGATCATCTTCGACTATGCGCAATACGACATCCTGGTCACGTCCTATGACTTACTGAAGCGGGATATCGCTTCCTATGAAGAGATCGTTTTTGATTATCAGATCCTGGATGAGGCCCAATATATCAAGACCTATACGACAGCCAATGCCAGATCCTGTAAGGCGGTAAAGGCAAAGGGCCACTTCGCTTTGACCGGTACGCCGATCGAAAACAATCTGGCGGAGCTCTGGTCGATCTTCGATTTCCTGATGCCGGGCTTCTTATACAGCTATGAGGTCTTCAAACAGCGCTTTGAGACGAAGATCGCAAAAAATGAAGATGAGGATGCCTCCAAACGTTTAAAGAACATGATCGCGCCGTTCATCCTGCGCAGGAAAAAGGCAGATGTCCTGGCTGATCTGCCGGACAAGCTCGAGGAAGTGGTCAAAGTGCGCTTCGATGACAGACAAAGAAAGCTCTACGATTCGCAAGTCCTCAAGGTCTCCAAGATCGTCGGCAACGACGAAGAAGCCTACCGGCAGAACAAGATCGCCATCCTGGCGGAGCTGATGAAGCTGAGACAGGTGTGCTGCGAACCGTCGCTGGTCTATGAGGATTTCGATGGGGAAAGCGCGAAGCGGCAGGCTTGTATCGAACTGATCAAGGCGGCGATCGAAGAAGGCCACAAGATCCTGCTGTTCTCGCAATTCACATCGATGCTCGAGATTCTGGAAGCGCAGCTTCAGAAGGAAGGGATCGATTATTATACGATCACCGGCGCGACGAAAAAGGAAGAGCGTCTGAAAAAGGTCGATGCCTTCAATGAAGATGATGTGCCGGTCTTTCTCATATCATTAAAAGCCGGCGGGACGGGTCTCAACCTGACGGGTGCGGACATCGTCATCCACTACGATCCGTGGTGGAACGTGGCGGCACAGAACCAGGCGACCGACAGGGCCCACCGCATCGGTCAGAAGAAAGTCGTGACGGTCTATAAGATCATTGCGGAAGACTCGATCGAAGAAAAGATCATCGACCTGCAGGAGAAAAAGGCAAAGCTTGCGGAAGACATCCTGGACAACGAATCGGTGTCCTTGTACTCTTTGAGCAAGGATGAGCTCCTGCGCTTGCTGAAGTAGAAGAAAAAATGATACTTTTACTGGCATGAGATCAAAAGAGACGATATCATATAGATGTTCCATGAGGAAATAAGAATAAGGAGAAAAGAACTATTATGAACAAACCGGTTGTATTAGTGGTTATGGATGGTGTCGGCTGGACCAGCAAAGACATGGGCAACGCCGTTCTTCATGCCTACAAACCACAGCTCGATGAACTGATGAACAATTGGCCGCATACGACGATCAAGGCCAGCGGTACGGCAGTCGGACTTCCTTCCGATTCCGATATGGGCAACTCCGAAGTCGGCCACAACGCCTTAGGCTGCGGTCAGATCTATTCTCAGGGTGCCAAACTGGTCAATGAGTCCATCGAAAGCGGAAAGATCTATGAATCCGATGCCTGGAAGGGTGCGACCGGCTTTGCGAAAGAACATAACGGCAAGATGCATTTCATCGGCCTGCTGTCAGACGGCAACGTCCACTCCAACATCTCTCATCTGATCGCTATGCTCAGACAGTGCAAGGCACAGGGTACCAAAGAAGTCAGAGTTCATATCCTGCTCGATGGCAGAGACGTTCCAGAGACCAGCGGTTTACAGTACGTCGATCAGCTCGAAGATGTCTTAAAAGAACTCAACGACGCCGATTTCCATGCCTGCATCGCTTCCGGCGGCGGCAGAATGTCCATCACGATGGACCGTTACGAAGCAGACTGGTCGATGGTCGAAAGAGGCTGGCACATCCACGTCATGGGTGACGGCAGATGCTTCGACAGCGCCAGACAGGCGATCGAGACCTTACGTGAAGAGGGCGGTTATACCGATCAGTATTTACCGGGCTTCGTCATCGCAAAAGATGGCCAGCCGGTCGGTACGATCGATGACGGCGATGCGGTCATCCTCTACAACTTCCGAGGCGACCGTGCTGTCGAGCTGTCCAAGGCTTTCGATTATATGAACAGAGGTTTCAACAGCTTCGAAATGCCGAAGAAACCGAATGTCTACTACGCCGGCATGTTACAGTATGACGGAGACCTCAAGCTTCCTGATCACTTCCTGGTCGAACCGCCGCACATCGAGCACACGATGTCTGAGTTCCTGGTCGAAAAGGGTGTCCGTTCTTACGCCTGCTCCGAGACACAGAAGTTCGGTCATGTCACATACTTCTGGAACGGCAACCGTTCCGAAAAGTTCTCCGATGAACTCGAGACCTGGGAAGAGATCCCATCCGATGTCATCGCTTTCGATCTCAAGCCTTGGATGAAGGCGACCGAGATCACCGACCACATGGTCGAAGCGATCGAGTCGGGCAAATATCAGTTCTTAAGATGCAACTACCCGAACGGCGATATGGTCGGCCATACCGGCAACTATGAAGCAACTCTGATCGGTGTCGAATCCGTCGACCTGATGCTCAAGAGGATCATGGATGCCTGCAAGAAGATGGACTACACTCTGATCGTCACTGCAGACCACGGCAACTCCGATGAGATGTATGACAAGGGTACCAATCCTGACGGTACGCCGAAGGCCAAGACTTCCCATTCACTGGCTGTCGTTCCGTTTGCCGTCTACAACGGTCCGGAAGGAACAGAGGTCAAGGAAGAAGGCGACTTCGGTCTGGCCAACGTTGCGGCGACTGTCGTCAAGCTTCTCGGTTACGAAGCTCCTGAACAGTGGCTCGAAAGCATCATCAAATAAGCTAAGAAAGCAGGGCGACCTGCTTTTCTTGTGCCTGTTTGGTAAAGAAAGAAGCTTGTTGTAGAATGAAAGTGGAAGATCTTTGGAGGTAATCAATGCTTAGTATCGAAAAACTGAAAGACTATGGCGCCGATGTAAAGACCGGACTCAATCTGTGCATGAACTCGGAAGACTTTTATCTGCGCATGGTATCGATGATCGTTTCCGAGCAGTCTTTTGCCGATCTGGAGAAGGCGATCAAGGAAAATGATCTGGAAGCCGGTTTCCGGGCTGCTCATGCCCTTAAGGGTGTTTCCGGAAATCTGTCGCTGACGCCTTTATATAACAAGGTGGTCGAGATCACCGAACTGCTTCGGGCACATACGCAGATGGATTATACGCAGATGTTACAAGGCATACTGGAGGAAAAAAAGACGCTGGAATCTTTGATAAACGAATAAAAAAACGAAGAGTGGTGATCACTCTTCGTTTTCTTCTTCCTCTTCTTCGTATTCGTAACGGATCTTGATGTTGCCGTATTCATCGGCAACTTCATCGAAGACATCCAGGATCTTGAGCGAGAACTTCTTGAGATCGTCGGAGTTCATCACGATGATCTCGGTATCTTCAAGATCACACAGACAGTCATATAAGGCATCGAGATTTTCGCCATAGTATTCAGGGAAATCGAACAGTTCCTTCAGATATTCGTGTCCGCGTCTGTTGAGTTCACTGATATCCATGACGATCTTTTTTGTTTTTCTCTCTTCGTTGAAGCCTAAGGAGAGATTTCCATAGTCTTCATTGACGTCGTTAAATAAGCGGATGATCGATGCGGAAAGATCGTTCATCTCCCCATAGTTTTCCAAAAGTACTTCACAATCATCCAGATAGGACAGATAGGCGTAGAAAGAATCGAAATCATCTCCTTCATAGGCGGGATCGGTGAATATCTCACGCAGATATTCAAATCCCTTTTCGTTGAGCTTTTGAATGTCCAGAATAACTTTCATTTTCAAGGTTCTCCATATAAAAGCGTAAAGCTCTCGTAGTGATCGTCAGTGTAGTAGATCAGACCGTCATTGGAAAAGACGATCCTCTTGGCACCGCGTTCTTTTCCGTTGTAGTCGATGTCGCATTCAAAGTATTTCCGGCCGTTTTTTTCCGGAAGCAGGCCTTCCCGGTTTCCGAAACGGTCACCGCCGATGCAGCAGCCGTCGCATACTTTCCACAGATTGTTCTTGGAAGCGGAGTAGCCAAGATCACTGGCCTTGGATTTGGTGATGAAGTTGGAAGGAAGCGTTCCATAGGTGTGGATGTATAAGGCGACATCTTCTTTGGAATAGAACCAGCCATCTTCATCGATGACATCTTCTTTTTCGACCGGTGTCTCGACAGGTCCTGTTACCTGGTTTGGTTCCGGCGAAATGACGGCAGGCGGTGTTTCGACAGTCTGCGAATTCCTTCCGGAGAGAAAGCCGATGCCGAAGGCCAGCAGTATGGCCAGCGCTAAGACCGGCAGAAATGATCTGAATTTACTTTTCATAAGACCATTATAACAGTTATCTCTCAATGAGGAAGGATGACTCCGGCTGCGATTCCCAGGATCGCCGAGACGGCGATGATGGCGATCGGTCCTTTCTTGAAATGATTCATTGCCAGACAGATCAGAAAGATGAAGACCGAGATATAAGAGGAAAGCGGACCAAACA
>JAZQIF010000132.1:0-8105 GCA_045540935.1 Erysipelotrichaceae bacterium
TGTCAAGAAGTTCGTATCTGCCATCTTCGATCTTGAAATCGGCCGCATAGCCGTTGATCACCGGATGCATCGCCTCGCCATGTTCCTTCATCAGAGAAAACATGTGATCAAGATCATATCCGAAGATCAGATGGATCATGTTCATGAAGATCGCCCCGTGAGAGACGATCAGGATCTTATCGCCATCCTTTGCCTCATCATAGATCGCAGAGAAAACATCCAGTACCCTTTCTTTGAGCATCGGCAGGTTTTCCCCGCCGACATCGGACCAGTCCCTTGTCCCGAACCTTCTTCTGTCGATCTCTTCCTGATAGGCGGAGATCAGAGCACCTTCATATTCTCCCCAAGCCATTTCCTTGAGCTTTTTGGTATAGAACAAAGGAACGTTCCGACCCTCCAGGATGATGTGAGCCGTATCGATACAGCGTTCGCTGGTCGAAGTATAGGCTCTTACAAACGGGACATCTTTTAAAGCTTGTTTTGCCGCACAGGCCTGCCTTATCCCTTCTTCGATGAGAGGGGAATCGCAGCGTCCCTGCATCCTGCCGAGTTCATTGAACAGCGTCTTGCCATGTCTGACGTAAAAGAAATATACCGTTTTACTCAAATTCTTCTCCATTTGTTTCGATGACCTTCTTATACCAGTAGAAGGAATCCTTTCGTATCCTCTTACATTCTTTCGGATCATCGTCTGTCCTGTCAATATAGACAAAGCCGTATCTTTTCTTTACACCGTTGGAAGTCGATAACAGATCGACGCTCGACCAAGGACAGTAGGCAAGCAGTTTCACGCCTTTATCGATCGCCCTCTTGCAAGCCTTGATGTGCTGCTTCAGATAGTCGATGCGATACGTATCATGGACCCTGCCGTCATCCGTTAACGTATCATAGGCACCAAGACCGTTCTCGGTGATCATCAGCGGTTTGTTGTAGCGGTTGTATAAGTCTCTTAAAAGATACTCCATGCCCCGCGGATCGATCGCCCAGTCCCAATCCGTGGTATCCAGAAGCGGGTTCTTGCACATCTGATAGAAACCCGGATGGGTCTCAAAGCCATCGATGTCACCCTTCTTCCCGGAGCGGTTGACGCCCGACCAGCGGATCTTCGTCTGTCCGTCGTCTTCACACCACCTGGCGCATTCCGAAGCGTAGTAGTTGATCGCCAGGAAATCGGAGATCGCAGCCGGATCGCCGATGAGTTCCATATCGCCATCTTCGATAACAGGTGCCAGACCGTGCTCCTCAAGATAGGTCTGTGCCGCCTCATTGTAGATGCCTTTGAAGTAGATGTCGGTGTAATAGTCGTTTCTTAAAGCCTGGGCATTCTGCATCGCCATGACATCTTCCGGCTTGGAACTTAACGGATAGATGCAGGAATAACCCAAAGGAGCTCCGACGATCCCACTCGGGACCAGTTCATGGACCAGCTTGTTGGCTATGGCCTGGGCCAGGTTCATGTGGTGATTGATCTGATAGCGAAGCTGCTCATGTTTGCCGTCCTGTAATTCTTCCGGGATATAGCACTTCTGCGTCCAGTATTGGACGATGATCGATTGCTCGTTGATGGTCGTCCAGATCTTCACTTTGTCTTTGAACTCATTGATGATGTACCTTGCGTAATCTTCAAAATCTTTGACGATATCCCGGCTCAGCCAGCCGCCGTATCTTTCGACCAGAGCCCATGGACAGTCGTAATGGTAGAGCGTCACGATCGGCTCGATCCCATTTTCGATCAGCTCATCGATCAGATCCCGATAGTACTGTATGCCTTTTTCATTGACTTCGCCCGTACCGTCGGGAAAGACTCTCGCCCAGGCGATCGAGAAGCGATAGGCTGTAAAGCCCATCTCTTTCATCATCGCGACATCTTCCTTATAGTGATGGTACTGATCGGAAGCGACTTCCGCCGTCGCAAAACCGAACTTCTCATAGGAATCCTTGTTTATGACATCCTGCTGGGAAGCCTTCTTGCCGTCTTCATAAGCGGCACCTTCCACCTGGTAAGCCGAAGTGGAAGCTCCCCACAAAAATCCTTTCGGAAAACCTTTTTCTTTCATTGTCTCTCCTCATCGAAAGAAAGCGGGCATAAGACCCGCTTCCTTGTTGTTTCTGAATCTGAAATGCTTACGCTTTCTTCGCTTCCTGTTTCTTGCCTAAGAGATAGGTCACAGCGAAAGCGATAGCGACTGCTAAGACCATGACACCCATCATGCCCCAGAAGTTGCCCCAGGTACCATCCGGATTGATGTAAGCCGCAAATGAGATGAAGCCAGGGTTGGCAACGACATACTGTGTCAGTCCGAACAGACCGGCGATGAAACCGCCGATACCGCCGCCGACCATCGCACCGATGAGCGGATAACGGTTCGGGAACAGGACGCCGTAGACGCCCGGTTCAGTGATACCGGATAAAGCCGTGATACCGGAACCGATACCGACCTGCTTGTCTTCTTCTCTCTTGGCAAGAAGTGCATATGCCAGACATGCGCCGCCGACAGCAACGTTGGCCGGAGCCATACCCGTACAGATCAGCGGGTCAGAACCGACTTCTGCCAGCAAAGCGAACAGGACCGGATAAGTGGCATTGTTCATGCCGAAGAAGACGAGCCATACGGTAGTTGCACCGATGATCGCAACAGCCAGAGCCGGGAATGCGCGGTAGATCGCTAAGACGCCGTTGGCGATCGCCGTACCTACCCAGTAACCGATCGGACCCAGTACCAGCAAAGTGACAGGGACCGTGATCAGCATCGTCAATACCGGCAGCAGGACCGTTCTTAAGACGACCGGCAGAGTCTTCTGTAAGAATCTGTAGACGACAGACATGAATAAGGTACCCAGGACGACCGGGAAGATCTGTCCGTTATAGCCGATATTGGCTACCGGAATACCGATGAAATCCAATACTTCCGGACGGTTGGCTGTGACATAGAGTAAGACTGCACCTAAGAATGCGCCGAGGTACGGATTGGATTTGAGTCTTGTCGCACTGGAGAAACCGATGTAGACCGGTAAGAAATATAACATCGCCTGCTGGATGGCAGTGAGTACGAAGACCGTACCGCTGTCAGCGGATAAGCCGGCAAATGTCTGCAATAAGGAGATGACCGCACCTGTAAGACCACCGGCCATAAATACCGGAATGATCGGAGAGAAGGTACCGCCGACATAGGACATGATCGTCTCAAGGACGCTGCCCTTGGTCTGGGAGTCAGCCTTCAATGCATCCGGATCATCGACGGAACCGGCTGCCTTGATGTCATTCTTGCATACTTCTTCGTATACACTTGCGACATCCTGGCCGATGACGAACTGCTGTTCGCCGTTCTGAACGACGATGTTCAGGACACCCGGGATCTTCTTGGCTTCTTCGATGTTGAGCTTGCCCGCATCTTTGAGGTTCATTCTCAGACGGGTCATGCAGTGAGAAGCTGACAGGATATTATCAACGCCGCCGCAGGCTTTGATGATATCATCAGATAATTTCTTATAATCTTTCTTTGCCATTATTTTCCCCTTTCCTTTTTTAATGACATTATCTATTCCAGTCAGGATCTTTGATCTTGTCTTTCAGGTCGGAAGCGATCTCACTTGTCTTGGTGAAATCTCTCCATTCAGACATGTCGTATCCCCATTCCTGACCATTGGACTTGATGAGCTTGGAATACCAGTAGAAGGAATCCTTCTTGTATCTCTTCATATCGCGCAGATCATCGTCTGTTCTGTTGACGAAGACCAGGCCATATCTCTTGGCCATGCCGTTGCCGGTGGAAAGTAAGTCGGTGAAGGACCATGGGTTGAAGCCGAAGACTTCGACACCGTCTGCGATCGCCAGACCGACATTGTAGATATAATCTCTGAGATAATCGATACGATACTGGTCGTGGATCTCGCCGTTCTCGTCGAGATCTTCATGGGCACCGAAACCGGCTTCCGTGATGACCATCGGCAGATGGTAGTGATCCCACATATAACGCAGTGCATAACGCATCGAGACGCCATCGATATGCCAGTCCCAGTCCGTCGTTTCGACGAACGGGTTTCTGTCCAGTGCGTATTCGCCCGGCCAGTTGGTGTAGACGAATTCGCCCTTGATGCCGTACTTGTTGAGACCGATCTCCTGTACATAGGAAGGATCAGGCCACTTGCCGCAGTCGGATCTGTAGCAGTTGACGGCGATGAAGTCGATCTTGGCCTGCGCCAGCAGTTCCATATCGCCTTCCTTGATCTGCGGATCGATATTGTGCTCTTTCCAGTAGTTCTTGATGAAACCGGAGTACTCTCTGTAAGCGTAAGTGTCGTTCCAGATCTTTTCGGTAAGTTCTTCCGCATTCATTGCGGCGATCTGATCTTCCGGCTTGCAGGATTTCGGATAGATCGGGACATAGCCCGGGACCGGACCGATCTTGCCGCCCTCGACCAGTTCATGGCAGGCGATGACTGCCTTGGCATGGCACATGTTCATGATGTGGTTGATCTGCCACTTCTGAACTTCCCACTCTTCGTCCGTGAGACCCTTGGCAACGCCTAACCACTTGCCATAGACGATCTGCATGTTCTGTTCGTTGATCGACAGCCAGTATTTGACACGATCGCCGAAGTTCTCAAACAGTACGCGGCAGTAATAATCGAATTCATCGATGATGGCTCTGTCATGCCAGCCGCCGTATTTCTCATCGACCCAGCAAGGCATGTCGTAGTGATAGATCGTGACGATTGGCTCGATGCCGGCAGCCTTGAGTTCATTGATGAGGTTGTTGTAGAATTCGATGCCCTTCGGATTGACTTTACGGTCAGCCGCCGGAATGATCCTGGACCAGGAGATACCGAAACGGTAGGATGTAAAACCGCATTCCTTCATCAAGGCAACGTCTTCCTTGTAATGATGATAGTGATCAGAAGCGATCGAGTTGTCCGCAAAAGGCTTCTTGGTCTGTGAGTTCAAGTCGATGATGGCCGGAGTTCTGCCATCTTCTGCAGTTGCGCCTTCGACCTGCCATGCGGCAGAGGATGCACCCCACAGAAAACCTTCAGGAAAAACAGGATTATTGTTGTGTTTCATGATCTTCCCCCTTTTTTGTAATTACATTATATGAAAACGCTAACATTTTTCCGGTCTCAGCTTTTGATACCAAACCGATGTTTTGGTATCATCTTTTGACACCGATAGTATGCGATGATACTATTTCAATATGAAAAATGACGGGAATGTAAATTACGGGATCGTACGATTCAATCTTCTGACATCACTTTTATCCCATCTCAACCGCAACGACGAAAATGATACCGACTTTGTGATCGCCCGCTATTTTCTCACGCACCTGCGTCAGCTCAAAGATATCAGTATCTACAAGATCGCCGAAGAGTGTTTCGTATCCCGCTCATCCATTCAGCGTTTCATCAAAAACATCGGATATGATTCCTATACACAGCTAAAAGCCTCTCTGGATGAAGTCATAAGGCATGAAGACAGCTTCAAGGACTATACCGATCATGCCGACTACCATGAATACATCCTTGATTCCCTACATACCATGGGCAAGGACATCGAAAAAGCGTCCCGCTCTCCATCCTTCAAGAAACTGCTCAACATCTTTGAAAGCTCCGAACAGGTCGTCATCCTGACCGCCGAAGACTCTTCGCACGCCTGCAAGCTTTTCCAGCAGCAGATCCTGACGACCGGCAAGCTCATCCGCATCATCACTTCCGCCAACAACAATACCGATCTGCTGAATACATTGAAAGAAAACGATCTGCTTATGGTCTGTTCTGTGACCGGCAACTACGCCCTGGCCATCAACGACCAGCTTTCCGCCATCAGAGCCAGAAAAGTGCTGATCACTCTCAACCATACGACTTCGTTTGAAGGCATCTATTCCTTTATCTATTATCTCGGTGAAAACAACAGGATCTCCACCAGACAGATCGTCACCGACCGCAACGTCTACAACAACTACGGCCTGACCTTCTTCTTTGACCTGTTCTATCACGAGTGCTATATCAGCAGTCTCAAAAAACAAAGACCTTCATCGCGAAGATAAAGGTCTTGTAAGATCTTCTGTTTCAGTCTTTGTCTGCCGGCTTTGAAGCAGACTTTTTTATTCCGCTTTGCTGATCCACTCACCGTCCTTATCGGCCACCCATCTGTCTTCCCCGATCTTATACCAGGTATAGCCTTCCGATTGTCTGGTCTCAAAGGCGTAGATGATCTCGCCCTTCTGGAAGGTGCCGACCTTTTCCGCATCGGTCGCCGGTGCCTTGCGGATATTGATCTTGCCGGTGATGTTTTCGATTTTGAAAGCCTGATCGGCCGGTTCGCCGAGCTTTGTCACCACTCCGTAGAATAACGGCGTATCGCCCTTCAGGATGCAATAGAAAAACGGCCGGTCGAAGACCACATCGTGGTAGATCGTCTCACGTACATGGCAGTCTCCGGCACCCAGACCGCCCATCAGCACGGTCGCAGCACTGGCGATCACTTCTTCTTCGTTGACCTTGATGCTGCATTTCTGTTTGGCCTTCTCCAGATATAAGAGATCGATCGTTGCGGCATCGCCTTCCGCCATATTGGAAAAATCGGCTTTCGTAAAATCAAAGAGATCCTTTAATCCCAGTTTCGTCAGGACCTCATTGAGGTCATATTCTTTCTCGTATTTGAATTTCGGGAACGCAAGACGCGTGATATGCTGGTCGACGGAACAGCCGTATTGGGCATCGTTATAATCCTCGTTGGTCCAATTCTGATACGAGCGGCTGAAGTTAAAGATCGTGCTTTCATCCATGCGGTTGATGAAGTCATAGATGTCAGTTCCCTCATCCGGCAGCAGAGCGACCACTGTCGTCGAGTTGTCCAGCATCTTTTCAAAACCGCTGAAACCCTCGCCGGTCCAGGCACCCTGCAGCTCCTGATGCATCATCTCCGTAAGAGAAACAGAACCGTCCCGGTTATTGAATTCCTGATAGTACGTATCCGCCGGATCGAAAGGACCGTACCACTTGCCGCCGCTGGCCAAGGCGTTGAGCAGGACGAAGGAGCTGTCCTCATTGAAGTCGGATGGCGAAAGGACATCGTTGAGCGTACCTCTGCTGGCAAGCGATGCGATCTTGTTGACCTGCTCAGCGATCTGACTTCCGTCCGCAAAATCGCCTTCGCCGATCAGTTCGCCGTAATATTCCTTGATGGTATCGACATATGTCTGCTTCAGCTTCAGGCCATGATGCGTGTTGAAGAAGACGGCATTCACTTTGTTGTAATAGGACTCTTCTGCGCTGTAGAAACTCTGACTGCTTTCGTGATCTTTCAGGAAATTATTGAGATCCTCACTGCACATGCCTAAGACATTTTCCAGCTGTGCACGCGTTTCGCCATCCGCAGCGTTCGTCAGCATCGCCAGAGCATAGTAAAGCGACAGCGGCGAGATGATCTCGTTTTCGTTCTCCCGTACCGCACAAAGCAGATAACGCAAAGAGAAGTTCCGGTAACGCTTATAAGCTTCCTGCGCCGTCTCGTTGTTGTACATGTCCAGGAACCCGTAATCGTTGATCACAGTCGTATAAAAACTATCTACTTCCTGTGTCTGGGGCGCAAAGATCTCCGTCACTTCTTCTTTTGTTTCCTGCGTGCCTGATCCAGCTATACTTTCGTTTTTACTGCCGCAGCCGAAAAGTGATAGAAACAAGAAAACAGATAAGATGATATTCATGGTTTTTCTCATCAGCGTGATCCTCTCTTATCTTTATTATAACAACAAAAGAAAAAGCCCTCATCGCAGGGATAAGGGCTGAATTTTCAATGGCGCTGACTACAGGATTCGAACCTGTGGTACCTTTCAGTACGCCACCTTTCCAAGATGGTAGGATAAACCGCTCTCTCAAGTCAGCTTATTGACAATTCTATTTTGTCTTAAGTTCCGATATTTTTCAATATCGGCTTTCAAATTATAACACAAAAGATCCTGAAACTTAAGATATTTCTTTCGGCTGATACTCTTTGTATACTTCCCCGCTTTCGACATCCTTCCATTGGAAGACACCGTTTTCAAAGATCATATAGGAATGACGGGATTCTTTCTTAGGGATGGAGACCGAACCGGGATTCAGATATG
>JAZQIF010000133.1:0-43231 GCA_045540935.1 Erysipelotrichaceae bacterium
TCTGGCGATGGACTCCATCATGAAGGTGAAACCGAAAAAGGATACAGCCATCTATGATTTCATGATCAGAAAGAAGAGTGAACACAAACTGAACAAACAGGTCAGGGTGGCAGGCATGCGCAAGTTCTTACACATCTACTACGCCAGAGTAAAGGAAAGATACAAAGAGCTTGGCATATGGGGCCTTGAAGAGTTCTCTTAAATACTGATCCCTTATTGAAACAATTACTTCCATCATCAAAACGAAGAAAACACAAAACTTCGTCTTTTTGCCATGAAGAAAAGAAGAAACATCAGAATATCAATAAAACGCTTGACATAACTTAGCATGATTATATATGTGTCCAAAAAAATGGACAATGAAAATCATCGAAACGGATATGATGGAATCAGGAGGAAAGAAAGATGAAAGAAACATTGATCAAAAATCTCTGGCTGATGATCGTTGCCTGGTGCCTGTATCTCAACGGGTATACCCTGATCGGGATGGGCGTGGCTATGATCTCGGGTGTCTGCGTTTTAGTGAAGAAGGGTGAGGCGGATCTGAAGCGCAGCGGCTTGTTTGCACTATGCATGTACACGGTCATTCTGAGCCTGTATCATTCAGGCAATATTCCATACTTTTTCCCAAGTCTTCATATCTTTATGGCCGCGGTGATGTTCGATGTGTTTGCCTGCATAGAGTATTTTGAGTCGATGAAAAGAAAAGACCTGCTTCCGATACTGACATTCGTCTTTATGGCGGCGATCCTGATCGGTGTATTGATCTTCATTGCGCCGGAAGATGAATATACGATATTCACAAAAGCGAGTTTATATCTGTTTGGATCTTTCATCTTCCTTCCTTATCTGATCCCGATGACTTACGCTTACGTATCAAGGACTCTGAAGGTCATTGAACGCCGTTCCATACAAAAACAAGGAGCTTGAGGCTCCTTGTTTCATCAATACTTTTCGATCTCTTGTTTCAGGACAGAGATGATCTCATCCTGCGGGATGGATCTGACGATCTGTCCTTTTTTAAATAAGATGGCCTGGTCTTTGCCGCCGGCAACGCCGATGTCGGCACGGGATGCTTCCTGCGGTCCGTTGACCGGGCAGCCCATGATGGCGACGCTGATATCCTTGTCGACCGTATCGAGATAGGCTTCCATTTCTTTAACGATCGGCAGCATGTCGTACTGTATCCTGCCGCAGGTCGGACAGGAGATGAGGTTGGCGACGTTCCTGCGAAGTCCGCAGGCTCTCAAAAGCTTTTTGGCAACGCGTATCTCTTCGATCGGATCGTCCGAGATGGAGATGCGGATCGTATCGCCGATGTCATCCAGCAGAAGGTTTCCCAGAGCGAGGGAAGATTTGATCGTCGAATTCAACAGGCCTCCTGCTTCCGTGACACCCAGATGTAAAGGATAAGGGAAGGTCTCGGCAGCCAGTTTGTAGGCCTTGATACATTCAAGCGGATCGGAGGACTTGAAGGACAGGCAGATGTCATGGAAGTCCAGGGATTCCAGGATGCGCAGATGGTCCTTTGCGGATTCGATCATCGCTTCTTCGGAATGTTTGTACTTCTTGTTCAGGCTTCCGGCATTGATGCCGATACGGATCGGCACATGTCTTTCTTTGCACAGTCCGACGATCTCTTTGATCTTGTCTTCGTCTTCGATGTTGCCCGGATTGAGACGGATCTTGTCGGTTCCGGAGCGTATCGCTTCCAAGGCAAAATCGGGATTGAAATGGATGTCACAGACCAAAGGGATATGGATCTGTTCCTTGATCTGTTTTACGGCCTTGGCATCTTCCATGTCTAAGATCGCGACACGGATGATCTCACAGCCGGCATCTTCGAGTTTTGATATCTGTTCTACAGTTGCCTGTACGTCTTTGGTCTTGGTGTTGGTCATCGACTGGATCACGACACGATCCTGTCCGCCGATCTGCACACCGCCGACACTGACGGGTCTTGTTTCGGTTCTCTTCATATCTTCATTCTACATCAAAAAAAGCCTCAGATCTGTTTTTCCAAGGCTTTGATGACTTCGTCGACCTTGCTGTCATCGCCGTTTCTGATGGCGTTCCTGACACAGCTGTCGATGTGGTTCTTGAGTATCAGATTGTTCGTCTTTTTCAAAAGGGCTCTTGTGGCCATCAGCTGATCGGAGATGTCAAGACAATAGCGGTCTTCGTCGATCATCCGGATGATGCCTTCAAGCTGTCCTTTGGCGATCGTCAGATACTTCTTTAAGAGCTCGTGATCTTTACTCATTGATGATCCCGGTCACTTCGTAACCGGCGTTTTCGATGGCTTCTTTGATCTGTTCATCGCTCAAAGCGGTGTTTTTCAGATATGCCTTGCCATCTTCCAGGGAAACTTCCGCTTCCGCACCGATGGAAGAAAGGGCGTTGTTTACGTGTTTTACGCAGTTCATGCACATCATGCCGTCGATCATTACCGTTTTGTTCATCATTTTGATTTCCTCCTTTTTGACGTTGTTTATTCTTAAGGCGTTGCTGAGAACGAAGATCGAAGAGACGGACATCGTTGCCGCTCCGATCATTGGGTTTAAGGCAAGGCCAAGAGATCTGTAGAATACACCTGCGGCGACCGGAATGAAGATCGCATTGTAGAACAATGCCCAGAACAGGTTCTGTTTGATGATCTTCATCGTTTTCTTTGCCAGGTCATAGGTGAAGGATACATCCAGTATGGAATTGGACATCAGTACCACATCGCTTGTCGCATAGGCGATATCGGTGCCGTTGGCGACCGAGAAGGAGACATCGGCGCTCGATAAGGCGATGGCATCATTGACGCCGTCTCCTACCATTGCAACTTTGCCGCTTTCTTTCTTTTCATTGACCAGTTTGTTTTTATCCTGCGGTGTGACGGAAGAAAGATACTCATCGATCTTCAGCTTGCCGGCGATGTTTTTCGCCGTCAGGTCATTGTCACCGGTACACATGATCGGCGTGATGCCTCTTTCTTTGAGGCTGCTGATGGCTGCTGCCGAAGTGTCTTTCAATACATCGGCGAGGTAGACGATCCCAAGCAGGGTATCGTTTCTGCCGACCAGGATGAAGGAATAATTGTTGTTTTCCGCTTCCAGGATATCTTCTTCTTTGACCTTGGCGTAGGTTTCCGCCAGCTTACGGTTGCCGGCGTAGTAGACATCTTCGCCTTTTTTGGCCAGCAGGCCTTTTGCGGAGATCTGTTCGACGCTGTCGAAGACCATTTTTCCTTCAGGATAGGTCTGTACGATGGCTTTGGCGATCGGGTGATCCGATGCCTTTTCAAGAGAAGAAAGGACTTCTCTGAAGTCGGGATCATAGGCTTTGAAGCCGATGATCTCGAGTTTGTTTTTGGTCAGGGTGCCGGTCTTATCGAGAACGACATATTTCAAGCTGCCCGCAACTTCCAGGATCTCCGGATTCTTGATCAGGACACCGTTTTTTGCGGCATTGCCGGTGGCGACCATGACGGCAGCCGGTGTGGCAAGACCCAGAGCGCAAGGGCAGGAGATGACTAAGACCGATAAGGCGAAGTTGAGTGCCTGTTCGATATCTTTGGCGGCGATCATCCATACGATGAATGTCAGCAAGGAAATACCCATGACCGCAAAGACGAAATAGTTGGAGACCTTGTCGGCGAAACGCTCGACCGGGATCTTGGACATCGTCGCCTGTTTGGTCAGGGAGATGATCTTGGAAAGGGTCGTCTGCGCGGCATTCTTGGAAACTTTGACTTTGATCTGTCCGGAGATGTTGACCGTACCGCCGATGAGAGCATCATCGACCGTCTTGTTCTGCGGCAGGGATTCACCGGTGATCATCGATTCATCGATCTGGGAGGAGCCTTCGATCACGATGCCGTCCTGCGGTACCGATTCGCCCGGTTTTACCAGGACGATATCGTTTTTCTTGAGATCGTCGATCTTCAAGATCACGACTTCGCCGTCCTCTTTCACGAGATTTGCCTGCATCGGGATCAGGGTAGCCAGACCACGTATGGTCTTGGCGGCTTTCTTCTTATTGCTTCCTTCGATATACTTGCCGATCGATACGATGACTAAGATCATCGCTGCTGTTTCAAAGTAGAGGTGGTATCCGCTCCTGTTGAAAAACAGGACATAGAGCGAATAGAAATAGGATACGGAAGAAGATAACGAGACCAGGGAATCCATGTTCGGTGAAAGATGAAGCAGCGAACGGAAGCCTGACTTGTAATAATGGAAGTTGAGTGCCATGACGATGGTACATAATACGAGCTGCACATATTTGCCATATTCCGGGATATGCAATCCGAACATGTGTCCCATCGAGAAGACCATCAGGATAAGTACTAAGATCGTTGAAACGATCATGATGATCTTGCTGTAATCGGGCGTGTTCTTTTTGGAGATGATCAGTTCGTAGCCGGCATCGGCGACCGCCTTTGCCAGGGTCTGTTCATCGACTTTGTTTTCATCGAAGGTCACGAATGCTTCGTTTTCCAGAAGGTTGACTTTGCATTCGGACACCCCCGCAGTATTCTTCAATGCTTTTTCGACATTTCCCTTGCATATGACGCAGGTCATGCCTTTGACTTCATAGGTTTTTTCCATAATAATATACCCCCCTAGGGTATACTCATTTTAGCATGGCAAGCCGGAACAATAAAGTATAATGATAGTGTGAGCTGTCCATTATATATAAGAAGCGTTTATTCTCTGCTTTCTTCGATGTGCACGATCGAAGGCATCATTTCCTATGCCAGAAATTACGGCTATGACCATCTGGGACTGGTCGACCGCAACGTCCTGGCCGGGGCGATGAGTTTCAAGAAGGCCTGCGAAAAGGCGGGGATCGCCCCGATCTATGGCCTGGAATTTGATGTTGAGGCAGAGTCACGGGTCTATACCTGCATCCTGTATGCGAAGGATGATGAGGGCTTCAGGAACCTCATGGGATTATCGAGTTACATCTGCACGCAGGCAAGCGCAGCCATCAGTGTCGATCTTTTAAGGAATTACACGAAACACAATGTCCTCTGTCTTCTTTCCGACAACATGCCTCTGACTTATGTGATCGATAAGAAAGAAGATCCCGAAGAGATGCTGATGAAACAGAAGATGTGGTTTGGCGACTATATCGTGGCTTTGATCGATCACGATATCGCAGTCAATGCCTATCGCGATCAGATCTTAAAGCCCATATTGAAGTCGCACGGCATCAAAACGATCGCCTTATCCAGGACTTTCTATCTTCAAAGAGATGACTATGAAGTGTTCAATGTTTTGAAATGCATCCGTGACAAGCGGATCATCGACGACCATGATTTCGTCGAAGAGACCGGAAGACACTTCATGAACAAAGACGAATATGATCTTCTTTACGAAAGGGAAGATCTGATCAATACCGACTTGCTTGCATCGAAACTCAATGTGACGATGTCGTTTTCGACATCCCTGCCGGTCTATGAAAACAAGAGGGGCATCCCTTCCAAGGACTATCTGGTCCTGCTGTGCAGGGAAGGCTTGAAACGCAGATTAAAAAACAATGTGTCACAGACCTACATCAAACGCTTGGAATATGAACTCAAAGTCATCCTGGATATGCACTTTGAGGACTATTTCTTGATCGTCTATGATTTCATCCTTTATGCCAAGAAACAGGGCATCATGGTCGGACCGGGCAGAGGCTCGGCTGCCGGCTCGCTTGTATCGTATTGTCTTGGTATCACCGATATCGATCCGATCCGTTACGGACTGATCTTTGAACGATTCCTCAACCCGGAAAGGATCTCGATGCCGGATATCGATACCGACTTCCCGGATGACCGCCGGGATGAGGTCATCGCCTATGTCAGGGACCGCTATGGTCTCGATCATGTGGGTCACATCATCACTTACGGCACTTTGAAGGCCAAACAGGTGCTTCGCGATGTGGGAAGAGTCTTGAATTATCCCAATCGTGAGATCGATTCTTTATGCAAGCTCATCCCCAATGTCCTGGATATGGACTTGAAGAAAGCGTATGAACAGATCCCGCTTTTCGCTCAGAAGATCGAGTCGGAAGAGCGTTTCCGCAGACTGTATCGCATCTCGCGCAAACTGGAATTCTTCCCAAGACACGAGTCCACGCATGCTGCCGGCATCGTCATGTCAAGAAAAGCGCTGGATGAAGTGGTGCCGATCACCCGCATCGAATCCGATATCTATTCCACGCAGTATACGATGGAACATCTTGAAGAGCTCGGTCTCATCAAGATGGACTTTCTGGGCTTAAGGAACCTTGGCATCATCGCCGAGATCGTCGATGACATCAGAAAAGATCGGGACTTCGACATCCGAAGCATCCCGCTCGATGATAAAAAGACGTTTGATCTGATCGATTCGGTCAATGTGCTGGGCATCTTCCAGCTGGAATCTTCCGGCATGCGCAATCTGATCCGCAAGATGCGTCCGCGCACTTTTGAAGAGATCGGTATGACCATCGCCTTATACAGACCGGGTCCGATGAAAAACATCCCGGTGTTCCTGGAATATCGGGCGAATCCGGAAAAGGTAGATTACATCCACCCGAATCTCAAACCGATCCTGAAAGAGACGTACGGCATCATCGTCTATCAGGAACAGATCATCAATATCGCCAGGGTCATGGCCGGTTTCAGCTATGGCAAGGCGGATATCTTACGTAAGGCGATGTCCAAGAAGAAGCTTTCCGAACTGGAGAAGCTGCATTCCGATTTCATCGAAGGCTGTGTGAAAAACGGTTATGACAGAAATCTGAGCGAAAGGGTCTATGCTTTGATCCTGGAATTTGCCAACTACGGTTTCAACAAATCGCATTCGATCGCCTATGCCCTGGTCGCTTATCAGCTGGCCTATCTCAAGGCGAATCATCCTTTATATTTTTATAAGGCGCTGCTCAACGGCGTCATGGGTTCCCAATCCAAGACCTATGACTACATTTCCGAGTGCATGAATATCGGTCAGAAGGTCAAAGGGATCTCTTTGAATCAGTCGATGGATAGCTACAGGATCGAAAAGGATGCCATCATCATGCCTTTCGGTATCTGCAAGGATGTCGGTTCGATCTCGGCAAACAAGATCATCGAAGAAAGGATGTCCGGCGGTCCGTTCACCGATTATGTACAAGCCGTCAAGCGTCTGGTCTTGAAAGGCGTGGAACGGAACGTCATCGAGAACCTGATCTATGCCGGCGCTTTTGACGAGTTCCGTCATTCACGGCATACGATGATCGCTTCTTTGAACAATGTCATCATGTATGCCAATGCCCACAAAGGGGAGATCTCGCTGATGAACGACTTTGATGATGCGCCGATCATCGAAGAGCTCGGCGATGACCATATGGTGCTGGCGGAGAACGAAAAGAACGTATTGGGTTTCTATTTCAGTTTCAATCCGATCATCGCCGTGAAGAAGAAATACAATATCGAATGCGATAATCTGTATAATTTATCTGTAAGTACCGGCAACGTCAAAGGATTCGGCCTGATCATGCGGGTCAAATCACTGAAGACCAAGCGGGGAGAGATGATGGCTTTCGTCGATCTGGTGGATGATAAAGGCGCGATCTCGCTGGCTGTGATGCCAAGAGTCTATGCGTTACATTCTTCGGATCTTGTCAAAGGCCGTTATGTGAGATTTGAAGGAAAGATAGAAAAAGAAGCTTCCTGCCTTGTACGCAGTATGGAAGTTCTTTAGGGAGGTGGAATATGAAGATTCTGATCGTCGATGATGAAGTCAAGATCAGGGAAGTCGTATCGGAATATGCCAAGTCATACGGCTACGAGTGTGATCAGGCAAGCAACGGTAAAGATGCGGTAGACATGGTCACGAAAAACGATTATGACTGTGTGGTGCTCGATATCATGATGCCTGAACTTGACGGTTTTTCCGCCTGCAAGAAGATCAAGGCAGTCAAGAATGTTCCGGTGATCATGCTGTCGGCACGTACGGAAGAGGATGACAAGCTGTTTTCCTTTGACCTGGGCGTGGATGACTATGTCACCAAACCGTTCTCCCCGAAGGAACTCATGGCCCGTATCCGGGTGATCTGCGAGCGCAATGCTTCAAGAAACAACGACAGATATGTCTTTGATACTTTGGTGATCGATGTTCTGGGCAGGAGCGTGACGATCGATGGGGAAAAGCTGACCCTGACGCCGAAAGAACTGGACCTGCTGATCTATCTGGTAAAAAACAAGAACATCGCCATCGGCAGGGACAAGCTTCTTTCTGCCGTCTGGGAGATGGATTATTACGAAGACGACCGTACGATCGATACGCATATCAAGATGCTGAGAAAGGATCTTGGCAGATATGCCGATCATATCGTGACGGTCAGAGGTATGGGATACAAGTTTGAAATTTGATTTTCGCGGAATAAGGTTTTCGACCTGGCTGTACTTCCTGGGATTCTCGGTATCGATCATGCTGTTACTGGGATCGCTTTTAGTCATGCTCATAAAACCGTATTACCGTAACGACCGTATCAATACGATCTCGGCGATCTCCGATACGATGGAGACGCTTTTACTCAACGATGATGTCAAAAGGGCGGACATCGAATCGGCCGCCAGGACCATCATCGGCAACAACGTCTGCGCCATCATCTATAACGAAAGCGGCGAAAACATCTATTACCCGCCGGATTCTCTGGGTCAGTTATGCATGCTCGACAAACAGATCTCGGTAGGTGAGGAAGTCTTCATCATCAAAAACGAACCATTGAAGATGATCGATGCGATCAAGAAAGAGAATCCTTTTTCTCTGACCATCAATTCACCTTATGCCGATCTTGAGATGCTGCTGTATGGCAAACAGGTCAAAGCCAACCTGGCAAATTACTATCTGATCCTCAACACACCTTTGGAACCGGCGGAATCTTATATCGATTTCATCCTGAACCAGTATCTGTATATCGCTGCGATCGTCGTTTTCATCGCGCTGATCGTCGCAATGTTTCTGGCAAGGAGGATCTCCATGCCGATCGTCAAGATGAAAAACGAGGCCAATAAACTGGCACAGGGCGACTACAACGCCAGGTTCAAGACTAATTCCTTCTCGGAGATCAATGATCTGGCTTCGACACTGGATGATGCGACGGAGAAGCTTTCCAAGGTCAATGAACTGCGAAAAGATCTGGTCGCCAATGTCTCTCACGATATCAAGACGCCTCTGACGATGATCAAGGCCTATGCCGAGATGATCAAAGATATCTCGGGCGATGACCCTGTCAAGCGAAACGAACATCTCGATGTCATCCTGCAGGAGGCGGAATACCTCAATAAGCTGGTCACCGATATGTCGGAGCTTTCCAAGCTGCAGTCGGGCGTCATCGAGATCAGCCGTGACAACTTTGACCTGAAAGAATGCGCCGACAATGTCGTATTGCTTCTGTCGAGAGTCATCACCGAAAAAAACATCAACCTGGTCCTGGATTTCGATGACTGCGTGGTCTATGCCGATGAGATCAAGATCTCCCAGGTCATTTACAACTTTCTGTCCAACGCTCTGAAGTATTCCGATGCCGATTCCAAGATCACCATGCGCATCCGCAATTATGAAGACAAGGTGCGTCTGGAAGTGACGGACAACGGCGATGGGATCGCCGAAGATGCACTTCCTTATATATGGGACCGCTATTATAAGGTCGATAAGAACTTCAACCGTTCGGTCAATTCCACAGGCCTGGGTCTGGCGATCGCCAAAGCGATCCTGGAAGCCCATAAGGCGAGATACGGCGTCTCGTCCAAACTCAATGAAGGTTCGACGTTCTGGTTTGAATTAGATAAGGATTACGATGAAGAGTGATTATCTCAAATATATCGATCTTCCCTTCGATCAGGAAGACGCAAGATACAAAGTCAATTCCGATACGGTCGCTTTAGGCATGTTCCTTGATCCTTTGAAGGGGAAAACGGTCCTGGATATCGGGACGAATACCGGAGCACTGCTTCTGTATGCGTATAAGAAAGGGGCTGCCTTTTTAAACGGCGTCGATATCCATGAAGATGCCTTGAAAAAGGCGGAAGAAAACCTTAAAACGTATACCTCAGACTTCAAACTGTATCTGAGTACTGTACAGGATCTGCAGATCGATCCGGTCGATGTGATCGTATGCAATCCGCCGTTTTTCGAGATGAACAATGTCACGGACGACGTCTATATGAGGGAAGCGATGTTTGAAGAAAGTCTTCCGTTAAATGATCTGTTTGAAAGCTTCCGCAGATGCATGAAGGCAAACGGGGAAGTCTATCTGATCTATCAGGCCGACCGCTTTCCGGAACTCTACGACATGTGTAAGACTTACAAGCTGAAGATCATGAAGATGGCCTTCGTCCATGACGTGTCGTCCATGCATGCCTTGCGTGTCCTGCTGAAGTTGAAGATCGGTCCGATGTCCAAGGTCAAGGTCTTAAAGCCGGTACTCATCGACAAGGGCAGTTTTCTTGAATACTGACATTTCAAAACAGCTTTCCGTTAAGGGAAGCTTTTTCATATGCGGAACGTCGGAAAAACGTCGGAAAAATGCTTTAAAACAGGCATTTTCTGATTGAAATTTAAAAATCGTTCCGCTATAATACATATGTTATAGTCTCTCCATAGAGGGGATTATAACCGCTCAGAAAAGGTTTCAAGCACTTTCGGGTCACCTTAATGGCGAGTCTGAATCTAAATAAAGGAGGTGCACTATGTACGCAATTATCGAAACTGGTGGCAAACAGCTTAAGGTCGAAGAAGGTCAGACGATCTACGTCGAAAAGCTGGACGTTGAAGAAGGTAAGGAATATACTTTCGACAAAGTCGTAGCCCTGGAAAACGGTGGATTGACTTTAGGTACTCCGTATGTTGACGGAGCCAAGGTCACCTGCAAGGTCGAAAAACAAGGTAAGGAAAGAAAGATCGTCATCTTCAAGTACAAACAGAAGACCGGTTCTACAAGACGCAAGCAGGGTCATCGTCAGCCATACACCAAGTTGACTGTTGAAAAGATCGGCTAATGATCAAGGCAATTTTTCAGGCCGATGAAGATCGCTATATCTCTCTTGATGTAAGCGGTCATGCGGAATATGGCGAGTATGGAAAGGATCTGATCTGTGCTGCGGTAAGCTCGATCATGTTTGGATTCATGAATGCCATAGATGACCTGGAAGAGGATGTGAAGATCACACAGTCAGAAAACAGGATCACAGTTGTTGATCACAGCGGTTCGAAGAAAGTGAATGACTACTTCGAGCTGGTAATAATGCAGTTAAAAACGATCGAAGCCTCATACGGAGACTTCATTAAAGTGGAAAGGAAGTAAAACGACATGAAATATGTACTGAATATTCAGTTCTTCGCTTCTAAAAAAGGTGTAGGTTCGACCAAGAACGGACGTGATTCTCATTCCAAGCGTCTGGGTGCGAAACTGGCTGACGGTCAGTTCGCTACTGCTGGTTCTATCATCTACCGCCAGAGAGGTACGAAGATTCATCCGGGAGAAAACGTTAAGAAGGGTGGAGACGATACTCTGTTCTGCTTGATTGACGGTGTTGTCAAATACGAACACTTAGGCAAGAAGAGAACGAAAGTATCCGTTTATCCGGCTGCTTAATCTATCTATTGGATCCAAGGCCCTTTTACAGGGCTTTTTTAAAGGTTTGAACAATGCAATTTATCGATAAAGTAAAACTGAAACTCAAAGCAGGGAACGGCGGCAACGGCATCGTCGCTTTTAAGCGCGAGAAATACAATCCCTTAGGTGGTCCGTCCGGCGGGGATGGAGGAAGCGGCGGTTCGATCATCTTCAAAGTCGATACCAATAAATCTACGCTTCTCGATCTGCGCTTTTCCAAGATGATCCGTGCACAGGACGGCGAAAACGGCAAAGGAAACAACATGTACGGTGCCTCAAGAGACGACATCATCGTCAAAGTGCCGTTAGGGACTGTCGTCAAGGATCTCGATCTTGATGAAGTGATCGCCGATCTCAATACGCTGGACAGCGAAGAGGTCATCTGCCAGGGCGGAAAGGGCGGCAAGGGAAACTACCATTTCAAATCTTCCAGAAACAACGCACCGGATTACTGCACGTTAGGAACGCCGGGTGAGGAAAGGAATGTCTTAGTCGAGCTCAAGCTTCTCGCTGACGTAGGGCTTGTAGGTCTTCCTTCCGTAGGAAAATCGACACTTCTTTCCGTTGTTTCCAACGCCAGACCGGAGATCGCGGATTATCCGTTCACGACGCTCAAGCCGCAGTTAGGCATGGTCAAAGCAGGGGATTCCTCCTTTGTCATGGCTGACCTGCCGGGACTGATCGAAGGCGCTTCGGAAGGAAGAGGTCTGGGACACGAGTTCCTCAAACATATCGAACGCTGCCGTCTGATCATCCATGTCCTGGATATGGGACATGAAGATCCGATCAGGGATTTCGAAGTGATCAACGAAGAGCTTAAGAAGTATC
Source organism: Erysipelotrichaceae bacterium (assembly GCA_045540935.1). GTDB lineage: Bacteria > Bacillota_I > Bacilli_A > Erysipelotrichales > Erysipelotrichaceae > Colivicinus. The sequence goes on from JAZQIF010000133.1 coordinate 12,451, forward strand.
CGGGCAATCTCTGCGAACGTCCGCAGATCGTGCTGGCCAACAAGATGGATCTCGACAATGCGCAAGAGAATCTTGAAGCATTCAAAAAGAAGTATCCGGAGATCGAAGTCTTTGAGGCGATCACATTGATCAACGAAGGACTGATGCCTGTCTTATATAAGGCAGCCGAGATGCTCAAAGAGCTTCCGCAGTTCCCGCTCTACGATCCGAACAAAGCAGAAAACAAGGTCGTATATAAATATGAAGAACCCAAACCGTTTGAGATCTTCAACGAAGGAAACGGTGTCTGGAGAGTCGAAGGCGATAAAGTCGAACGTCTGTTCAAAAACACCAACTTCAAGGATGATGATTCGGTGCTGCGCTTCTCGAGAGCTCTGTCCAGGATGAAACTGGATGAAGCATTAAGGGAAAAAGGATGCAGGAACGGCGATCAGGTCTTCATACAGGATTACAGTTTTGATTTCATGGATGATGATGAGGATGAGTAAAACTCATCCTTTTTCTTTATCTGCGGTACCGGACGTTGTGTAAACGTTTTCAAAAGTACTATAATAATAAATGGGGGAATTGAAATAAGTCCCTGGAGGTAAAAATGAAGAAATTTTTCAAACTGCTTATGGCTGTCATGCTCGTATTGTGCGTCACAGCGTGCGGTCAGCAGAGTTCCGAAGAACCTGCTGCTGAAGAACCGACAGTAGGCGGCGGTGACCTGGTCATCTATTCGCCGAACTCCGATCCGCTGATCGAAGTTGCTTACACATTCGGTGAGAAGTACGGTATCAACGTCGAAGTCGTTTCCGCAGGTACCGGTGAATGTCTGGAAAGAGTTTCTGCTGAAAAAGACAATCCGCAGGCCGATATCATGTACGGCGGCATGAACTATGCAAACTCATTCAATCCTGACTATGTTCCGTTGTTTGAAGAGTATGTCGCTGCAGGCGATGACAAGCTTCCTGAAGCTTACCGCAACTTCAACGGCATCACGACTCACTATTGCCTGGATGGCTCCGCAGCTTTGCTGGTAAACACAGACGAATATGCGAAGTTAGGCCTCAACATCGATGATTTCGATTCTTATGCAGATCTGTTACAGCCTGAACTGAACGGCAAGATCGCTATGGGTGACCCTGCGAACTCTTCCAGTGCCTGGGCTGAACTGACCAACATGCTGTTAGTCATGGGCGAACAGCCATATGACGAGAAAGCCTGGGAATGGGTCGGCGAATTCATCAACAATCTGAATGGCGTCCAGCTGTCTTCTTCCTCTGCGATCTATAAAGGTGTCGTTCAGGGTGAATACGTCGTTGGCGTTTCATACGAAGACCCATGCGTCAGCCTGCTTGTCGATGGTGCTACCAATGTCAAGCTGGTCTATCCGTCCGAAGGTGCTGTATGGCTCCCGGCCGGTGTTGCGATCATCAAGAACGCTCCGAACATGGACAACGCAAAACTGTTCCTCGATTGGCTGATCTCTGATGAAGGTCAGGGTGAAATCGCTAAGACGACTGCCCGTCCGGTCAATCCGGCGATCTCCAATACCGCTAAGGAAATGACTCCGTTCTCCGAGATCAATGTCGTTTACGAAGATATGGAACTCTGCGGTACCAACAAGAAGGCTTGGCAGGCACGTTGGACTGAAATGTTCACAGCAGCTAATCCGCAATAATCAAAAGATCAAAATATAATCTATAACAAGTGAGGTTGGAAATATGAGTGTAAACATCAAAATTCGCGACGCTGTAAAAAAATATGGCGATAATACGATAATTTCTGACTTATCACTGGATATCAAGAAGGGTGAGTTTTTCACCCTTCTTGGTCCATCTGGATGTGGTAAGACGACTTTATTGAGAATGATTGCCGGTTTTAACTCGATCGAGGGCGGAGATTTTTATTTCGGTGATACCAGGATCAACGACATGGATCCGGCAAAACGAAATATCGGTATGGTCTTCCAGAACTACGCGATCTTCCCGAACATGTCGGTCGAGGAAAACGTTGCCTTCGGTCTGTAGAACCGCAAACTTTCGAAAGAAGAGGTCGCATCCAAGACGGACCAGTTTTTGAAACTGATGAAGATCGATGAATATCGCGATCGTATGCCGGAAAGACTTTCCGGCGGTCAGCAGCAGCGTGTTGCGCTGGCAAGAGCTCTGGCGATCACTCCGGATGTCCTTCTGATGGATGAGCCTTTATCGAACCTGGATGCCAAGCTGCGTGTTGAGATGCGTACGGTCATCAAACAGATACAGAACGACGTAGGTATCACGACCGTATATGTTACTCATGATCAGGAGGAGGCAATGGCTGTCTCCGACCGTATCGCGGTCATGAACGCTGGCGATATTCAGCAGATCGGTACGCCGAAGATCCTCTACCAGAGGCCGGCAAACCTGTTTGTCGCTACTTTTATCGGCCACACCAATGTCATCGACGCCAAACTGAAGGAAAGAAATGGTGAAGGCTATCTCGTACTTCCGGGCGGCTATGAAGTCAAAGTCGATACTTTACGCAAGGAAGAGATCTATGACCGTAACGTCAAAGCTTCCATCCGTCCGGAGGAACTGGTGGTCGATACCGCCAATGAGGAAGGCATCGAAGCGACGATCGATGATGCGGTCTTCCTTGGCCTGAACACACATTATTTCGTCCATCTGGCAGATGGCGAGACGGCAGAGATCGTTCAGGAATCCAAGATCGATTCGATCATCGAAAAAGGTTCCAAGATCCGCCTCGGCGTCAAGACCGAAAAGATCAATATCTTTGATGAGACCGGTGCTTACAACCTGGTTCAGGGCGTCGTAAACGACCTGGATATGTATAAGAAGAAAGAGGCATGATATGACTGACACAAAGAAAAACTTTGATGTCTGGAAGGTCGTATCTGTTCTCATACTGGGACTTTATGCGCTGTTTCTGATCTTCCCGTTAGTGAAGCTGTTATATAATGCCTTCTTTTTTGAAGGCCGCTTCACATTGGAACAGTTTCAGAAATTCTTTGCGCAGGCCTATTACGTCAAGTCGATCTTCAATTCGATCAAAGTCTCATTGCTGGCAACGCTGCTGACGCTGGCGATCGGTATCCCTCTGGCCTATTTCTATCAGATGTTTGAGATCAAAGGGCAGTCTATTTTGCAGGTCATCATCATCTTGTGTTCGATGTCTGCGCCGTTCATCGGTGCCTACTCCTGGATCATGCTGCTGGGCAGAAGCGGCATCATCACCAAATTCATCGAATCGATACTGCCGATCAGGATGCCCAACATCTACGGTTTCAACGGTATCCTGCTGGTACTGGCTCTGCAGTTGTTCCCGCTAGTCTTCCTGTATGTTTCCGGTGCTTTGAAAAACATCGATAACTCTCTGCTGGAAGCTTCCGAGAACATGGGCTGCACGGGTGTCAAGCGTTTCTTCACGCTGGTCATCCCTCTGTGCATGCCGACGATCATCGCCGCAACTTTGATGGTCTTTATGAGAGCCTTTGCAGACTTCGGTACGCCGTTGCTGATCGGTGAAGGCTATCAGACCTTCCCGGTCGTCATCTACAACTCCTACTTTGCGGAGACCGGCGGTGACCACAACTTCGGTGCTGCGATCTCAGTCATCGCCATCGTCATCACGGCGATCATCTTCCTGATCCAGCGTTATATCAACAACCAGTTCCGTTTCACGATGAATGCGATGCATTCGATCGAAAGGAAAAAGGTCCATGGCATCAAGGCCATACTGATCAACCTGTACTGCTGGTTCATCGTCTTACTGGCGTTCATGCCTCAGGTCTATGTCATGTATACATCCTTCCTGAAGACATCCGGCAAGATCTTTATTCCGGGTTATTCGCTCGATTCGTACCGCTTTGCCTTCACGCATTTAAAGAACGCGATCCCGAATACCTTCCTGATCGGCGGATTGGCCCTCATCATCGTCATCATCCTGGCGATCCTGATCGCTTATCTGGTCGTCAGAAGAAACAACGCAGTCAACCGTGTCATCGATACCTTGTCGATGGTACCGTATATCATTCCGGGTTCGGTCGTCGGTATCGCACTGGTCATGGCTTTCAACAAGAAGCCGATCGTGCTTGCCGGTACGGCGATCATCATGATCGTTGCGCTGGTCATACGACGTATCCCGTATACGATCCGATCTTCGACTGCCACACTGCAGCAGATCCCGATGTCGATCGAAGAAGCCGCCATCTCTTTGGGTTCTTCCAAACTGAAAGCTTTCTTTACGATCACTGTGCCGATGATGGCCAACGGTATCCTGTCCGGTGCCATCATGTCCTGGGTCACGATCATCACTGAACTGTCTACTGCGATCATCCTGTACAACCTCAAGACGATCACTCTGACGCTTGCCACATACACCTATGTCTCAAGAGGAAACTACGGTATCGCCGCCGCTTATGCCACGATACTTACGGCAGCGACCGTCATATCATTGCTGGTGTACATGAAGGTGACAGGAAACAAAGAGATCTCATTCTAGCCGGTCTGCTGACCGGCTTTTTTCATGCGGTCACAGGTACTATGATGTATAATTGAAATATGATCGGATTTGTATCTGGAACAGTTCATGCGTATGGCACCGATTTCGTATTGATCGATGTGAACGGGATAGGTTACCGTATCAATTTTTATCATCCGGAAGCTCTTTCCAAAGGCAAGCAGATGACCGTCTATACATACCAGAACGTCAGGGAAGACGAGATCTCTTTGTACGGTTTCCTGTCTTTGGAAGAATATGATCTGTTCGTCAAACTCATTTCAGTAAAAGGCCTTGGTCCGAAGATCGCTTCCAACATCCTGTCGAGAGCCAGTGTGGATGCGATCATCACGGCTGTTGAAACAGGCGACGTCGACTTCATCCGTCATATGCCGGGCATCGGAAACAAAACGGCTTCCCAGATCATCCTTGATCTCAAGGGCAAACTCGTCGACACTTCCGAAGACGGAACAGACAACAGTGAAGAACTCAACGATGTTTACCAAGCCCTCAAACAACTTGGCTACAAACCGGCTGAGATCCGTCCGGTCATGAAAAAATTGGCAAAAGAAAAAGGTTCGACCGACGAGCTGATCCGAAAGGCTCTGTCGATGCTCATGAAGTAGAACAAAACATTTATGGAAGAAGAAAACAAAGTATTATCCGCGGACAAGCAGGCGCAGGATGATGATGCCTCCTTGCGTCCGCAGACCTTAAAAGAATATGTCGGCCAGAGCGATCTGAAGGAAAACCTCGAAGTTTTCATTCAGGCAGCCAAGATGCGTGATGAAGCATTGGATCACGTTCTTTTGTATGGTCCCCCGGGACTAGGCAAAACGACGATGGCGTATATCCTGGCCAACGAGATGGGTACCAATATCAAGACGACGACCGGTCCGAGCATCGAAAAGACCGGCGACCTGGCAGCCATCCTTTCTTCCTTACAGGAAGGGGATGTCTTATTCATCGATGAGATCCACCGTCTGCCGAAGATCGTTGAAGAAGTCCTATATTCGGCGATGGAAGATTTCTATATCGATATCGTCGTAGGCAAGGAGGAAGGCGCCAAATCGATACGCCTGGATCTGCCTCCGTTCACGCTGGTCGGCGCAACGACCAGAGCAGGTGCGATCTCTTCACCGCTGCGTGACCGTTTCGGTATCACATCCAAACTGAATTACTATACGACCGAAGAACTCTCTTCGATCGTCAGAAGGACATCGAAAGTCTACTCTTCTTCGATCGACGAAGAAGCAGTCGCTGAGATCGCCATGCGTTCCCGCGGTACCCCGCGTATCGCCAACCGGCTCTTCCGCCGGGTAAGGGATTTTGCCCAGGTGAGAAACGGCGGTGTCATCGATCTGGCCATCACTAAAGAAGCTCTTGAAAAACTCAAAGTCGATTCCCTTGGTCTGGATGATGTCGATATCCGCTATCTGCGCGGTATCATCGAGCGGTTCAAAGGAGGTCCGGTCGGTGTGGAAGCCATCGCTTCGGCGATCGGTGAAGAAGCGATCACCCTGGAAGATGTCAATGAGCCTTATCTTCTGCAGATCGGTTTCATCAACCGTACCGCAAGGGGCAGGATGGTCACAGAGAAGGCATACCGTCATCTCAACATCAACTTTGAACAGAAACTGTTCTGAACTCACCGTACGGTGAGTTTTTATACTGAAAAACGTTTAAGTTTTATGGTTTTTGACGTTCGATATTTCCTTTTAAAAAAGATTGAATTTTAAATATCGTTTATGTTATGATGATTAAGCGTAAATGGAGGTAAGTATAAATGCCAAGAGAGTTCGTCACTTTCAAATGTACTGAGTGTGGTGAAGAAACATACACTGGTTCCAGAAATAAGAAGAAACATCCTGAAAAAATGGAAATCAAGAAGTTTTGCCCTAAGTGCAATAAAATGACTACACATAAGGAGAAGAAATAGGCGTCTGCCTATTTTTTGTTATGATGGATATCCGTACTTATGTGATGGGGCCGATCGCGACCAATACCTATGTACTGGTCTCGGGAAACGATGCGATCGTCATCGATCCGGCATCGAAACCGGAAAAGATGATCGAAAAGCTCGGCGATCTTGATCTCAAGGCGGTCTTGCTGACACACGGTCATTTCGATCACATCAAGGCATGCGACGGACTCTATGAAAAGTATCACTGTCCGATCTACCTTCACGAGGACGATGAAGAACTTGCCAGAGACAAGTACTCGGGAGCTGATTTCGGTCTGGTGTCCTATATCAGCTGCAAGACCCTTCCTTTGAAAGAAGGGAAGATGAAGATCGGTCCCTTTGAATTCGAAGTGATCTTCACGCCGGGTCATACTCCCGGTTCGGTGATCTTCGTCTTCGATCACTATATCTTTAGCGGCGATACTCTGTTCCGCGGTTCGGTGGGTCGGACCGATCTCAAAGGCGGCGATGCCAGGACTTTGAAGGAATCACTTCGGGTCTTCAAGAATTTCAAAGAGGAATACTTCATCCTGCCGGGACACGACGATCCGTCGACGCTGTCATTTGAATTAGCTAATAACTGGTACTTAAGATGAAAAAAGAGCTCATTTTCGAAAGAAAGTGAGCTTTTTCTTTAGGAATCCCGACTCTTTTTATCAAAACATGGATAGAGGTGAAAAGAGAATGGAAGAAAGACTGGTGGCTCTGTTAAGGCTGGCTTTGAAATACAATGCGACGGATATCCATTTTATGATGCGCTATCAGGAAGTGAATATCGAGATGCGGATCGATGGGCTCTGCCGAAAGGTCAAAGGGCGTTTTGAAGATTACAAGCTGATCCGCTATCTGCAATATCTGGCAAATCTGGATGTCGGAAACATCCTGACGCCGCAGACCGGTCAGTTTGAAATGGAAGTGGATGGAAATCTTCTTTCCCTGCGCTTTGCGGTGATCAACAAGATCAACTATACCAACGGCGTTTTAAGGATACTCAATTCCAAGATCCGGGTGAATGTCGACAATCTGTCTTCTCTGAAGGGACAGAACCGTTATTTCAAAGCGCTGTTGAACAGGACCTGCGGTCTGATCCTGTTTTCCGGACCGACAGGTTCGGGCAAGACGACGACTTTGTATTCTCTTTTGAAGAGCGTTTCCAACAAGAAGATCTATTCGATCGAAGATCCCATCGAAGTCTATCATGACAACATGATACAGCTCAGCGTCAATGAGGCGATGGATTTCGGCTACGCGGAAGGGATCAAACAGATCCTGCGTCATGATCCGGACATCATCATGATCGGCGAGATACGTGATGAGAAAGCTGCCAAAATGGCGGTCGTAGCGGCAAATACCGGCCACCTTGTCTTGTCGACCATCCATACCTCCAAAGCTTCCGGCTGCATCTCGAGACTGAGCGAACTGGGTGTCAATGAGGACCATCTGTATGAGAATCTGCTGTGCGTCTCCAACCAGCGGATGCTGGTAAATGTCAACGATCACTCCAAGGTCGTCCTCTATGAGGTCATGGATGTCCAGGAGATCGATTACTATCGGATCCATGGAAAAAATTCCGATGAATTCAATTCGGTAGAGAAACAGATACGAAAGGGGATCGAAGATGGCATCTTTGCGAAAGATGCGTATTGAAAGATACCTCAGCATCGAAGATCTTTCCTATCTGGGGAAGCTTCTTGATTCGGGACTCTCGATCCGGGACTGTTTTTCTTTGCTTAAGAACAAGAAGAACGCGCCGTTATTCGAAAAGATCATCGAAAGGCTCGATGCCGGCGAACCGATCGAAAAGGCGATCGAAGACTTCCTGCCGAAAAAGATCCGGCCCTATACACTGGCACTATTGAGTTCGCTTCCGTTTTCTTCCGCTTTGTCGCTGTCGCTGATGTTCTATGAGAAAAATGAAGAAGGCAATAAAAACGTCCTTTCCAAGATCGCTTATCCGCTCTTACTGCTGTTTGTATCGGTGACTTCGTTATATCTGTTCGATCTCTATGGCATCGATTCGATCTTTTCTCTGATCTCGACATTCGAGGAAGATATCGGGCTTTATTCAGATCTGCGCATAATGTTGAGGATCATAGCGAATCTGTTTTATTACGGGACATTGCTGTTATTTGTCTTGTCTGTCTTTTTCTTACGGCCGGAGCGGATCGTACTTCTCTATATCTTCTGTTCGAAACATTTCCCGAATTCGTTCATGAACATCTACTGCTGTGAGGAGTTCATGTCACTGTTTCTGATCTGCATCAGGAGGGGCTATTCGACAAAAGAGTCTCTGCATATCTTAAAATCCATGAAGTCCAAGCCGATCATTTCGTTTCTGGCATTTCACATGGACGAAGGCCTGATGGAAGGCGAAAGCATGAAGGAAGCGGCCGGCAAATACTATTACGATTCTTCTTTGTCGCGTTTCATCAAGATCGCCAATTATACCAATGATTTTTCCAAGATCATCGAATCTTATATCTTCATGGCCAGAGAGAAGATCGTCCGGCGCATGAAGAACTATACCCTGAGCATACAACTCATTACTTACGCTTTTATCGGCTGCGTGATCATCTTCATCTATCAGATCCTGTTCATGCCGATGAAGGCCATCAGCATCTTTTGAAAGGACAATATGAACAACAAGGGTTTCACATTACTGGAGATGGTGGTCGTCGTGATCATCATTTCGATCTTATTCTTACTGACCATACCCAATATTTCCAAAGTCATCTCTTCCGTTGATTCCAAGGCCTGCAAGGCGCAGACCAAGGTCGTCGATGCGGCGATCGTGCAGTTCCGTCTGGATTATGGAAGTGAACCTTCTTCTCTGATGGATCTGGTCAACGGCGGCTATCTGGAAGAAGACCAGATCAGCTGTTCCAATGGTCAGTCACTCAGCATCGTGGACGGGCATTGTGTCATCTACTGAAAAAGGTTTTACGCTTCTGGAGATGCTGGTATGTATCCTGATGTTAAGCGGGATCACGCTTTTATCGCTGTCTTACCGCAGCAAAGTGTCATTCGACCATTACCGCTTTCTCAACGAAGCGATGCTGAAACAATCGGAAGCGATCCTTTCAAGAAGGACGGTCACGTATGAACAGGGGATATCCTACAACAGCATGGGCCATATCAATCTGGCCAGGACGGTATATTTTGACAGAAAGAAGATCACCTTCAACCTCTCGAGCGGCTATGCCTTTGTCAAATGAGAAAGGATTCTTTCTGCTGGATGCCCTGCTGGCGGTGTTTCTGCTGTCATGTCTCTGTATCCTGTGCTTTTCCATCTATAACCTGATGGACAGATACGAAAAAGGCTATCTGCGCTATCAGGAAAGAAGCAACGAACACTATGAAGAGATCTTATCGGGCTTGAATACATGCGAAGGATGTGCGTTCGATGAGCATGATTAGAAATATCGCAGGTCTTCTGATCATCCTGACATTACTGCCGATCGCGATGTGTGCTTTTTCTTTCACTTCATCTCTGCCGTTTACGTATACGGAAGTCTTCGATGAGCTTTCACTTCATCAGCTCAGAGAAAGCATGCTGATATGCTATGATCTTTCTTTCGATCCCAATGCCTTGTATTTCTCTTTGCATAACAAGGATTTCATCCTGTCCAAAGTCAATGACAAGCTCATCCTGCATCCCGGAACGCAGATCTTTCTTGCGGATGTCGATGAACTTCATTTCGAAGAAAGGGGAGACGTGATCTATGTCTGTTACAGAAAAAAGGAAAGGTATTACGAACGGGCGATCGCCAGCGCAAGAGGGTTTTATCTCGACCGCTTTTCTGATTGTGATGTGCGTGATGATGTCGCTGATAGCGATGAAGAGTGACTATATCATCAAGGCGGACCAGGTCTACAGGAACCTGCTTGAAGATGAGGAATGCTTTTATTATGAGGCACATGTGATCGATGCTTTCAAGTGCATGCTGGCAAGGAAAGAAGAGATCGACGACTTTTATGCCGGCGGGATACGGGTCAGTGTCTATCAGACGGGTGAAGGGTATGATCTGTATTACCTGGATTATCGGATGTCACTCAGCGTATATGAAGATAAGATCGTCGACCTGATCCTGCAGCGGGCCTAGTTTTTGCAAAGAAGTTTTCTGTATAATACAATAGAAAAGTAAAAAAAGAGGTAAGGATACTATGATAAACTGTACAGAAATCAAACCGGGTCAGTGCTTTACATGGGAAAACGAATTATACCAATGCATCGATATCCAGCTCAATAAGACAGCGATGGCCAAGATGAAGGTCAAGGTCAAAGTCAAACAGCCTAAGACCGGCGTCATCAAAGAGCTTTCTTTGATCGGCTCCGACCAGGTCGGCGAAGCTTCGATCGACAGAAGACCGATGCAGTTCCTTTACGATTCCGGAGACATGGAAGTCTTCATGGATATGGAAACCTATGAACAGGTCGAGATCCCGAAGGACAGATTGGAATGGGAAAGCAAGTTCCTGGTCGCCAATCTGGATGTCAATATCTCGTTTTATGAGGGTGAAGTATTGGGCGTCATCTTACCGGATAAGGTCGATCTTGAACTGGTGGAATGCGAAGCTGCCGTCAAAGGCAACACTGCCACCAGTGCACTCAAGAATGCCGTTACGGAAACAGGTCTCTTGGTAAAAGTTCCGCTGTTCATCGAGAACGGTGAACGTATCACTGTTTCGACAGCGGATGGCAAATACTCCGGAAGAGCTTAAATCGAAAGAAAGGATCATCAGTGATGATCCTTGTTTTTATTTATCTGAATTTCTCTTAGTCTTTCAGATATTTGATGATGCTGTTGGCTGCGATCGCACCGTCGTTGCAGGCAGTGACGACCTGACGCAGATCCTTGACGATACAGTCGCCGGCACCGTAGATGCCTTTGATCGCTGTCGACATATCCGGATTGGCCTTGATATAGCCTCTTTCATCGAGTATCGAATCATCGACGAAGTCCGTACAAGGATCGGCACCGATGTAAGGGAAGATGCCCTTGCATGGAACGATCGTTTCTTCGTTCGTGTCGACGTTTCTGATCTTCATGCCGCAGATCCTGTCATCTTCGATGCATAATTCTGCCGGTACATGTTTTGTGATGATCTCGATCTTCTCGTTGGCTTTGACGCGGTCGATGACACTGGCATCCGCACGGAAGACATCTCTGCGGATGACGATCGTCACTTTCTTAGCCAGAGAAGCAAGGTATAAGGCTTCTTCCAAAGCGGAATTGCCGCCGCCGATGATCACGATCTCTTTGTTGCGGTAGAAGAATCCGTCACATACCGCACAATAGGAGATGCCTCTGCCGGTGAATTCGTCGGCATGAGGAAGATCCAGTGTTCTTTCCTTGGTCCCGGTCGCAATGATGACAGCCTTTGCTTCATAGACTTTGCCATCGGCCAGTCTGACGCTCTTGACTTCACCGTCTTCGATCTTTCTGACATCGCCTGCGATCAGCTTGGCGCCGAACTGCTGTCCGTGTTCGGTCAGCTGGTTGGCAAGCTCAAGGCCGGAGATGGATTTGATGCCCGGATAGTTTTCGATCTCATATGTCTTGGATAATTTACCGCCGTTGACACCCGATTCGATGATCAGGACAGAAAGGTTAGCTCTGGATGCATAGATCGCTGCAGTAAGTCCGGCAGGACCGGCACCGACTATGATCACATCATATCGTTCATTCATTTTTATCGTGTCCTCACTTTTCATAGATTATATCACGTGGTCATTCATCTCCACGTACCATTTGCTCCGGTCATAGTACAGGTGCCGGATGCGGTTGGGTTCGAAGACACAGGTATAACGCAATCCCGAGCCTCCCACTTTCAAAGATGCCCGCGGACAGATCTCCTTGATCTTCTTGATCGGGACTTTCTTTCCTTCGTCCCAGATCAGAAATAACGGCTTGATGTTGCCGCCTTTGTCATTGAGACAGATGACATCGACATATTTCCTTATCATAAGCGTTTTTCACCTTCCTTAAAGATCGTGTTTTTATTGATCACATTTGACAGCTCACTGTCTTCAAGTGCCCGTAACGAGCAGATGGCCTGTCTGCCGAAGCGTCTTCGTATCTGCTCGATGGCTGTCTCTTTCTTTTTCTGTTTCAGTGAATAGGTCTCACTTTTTTCAAAGAGTCCGATCTGACCTTCTTCTTTCCGATCGGAAAGACCGGAAACGGCAACGCCGACAGAACGGTAGGGGATCGACGTATCGCAATTCTGGACGAAGAGTTTCAATGCCTCATCATAGATGCGTTTAGCCAGATCCGAGTTCTCCTTGAGTTTTATCTGCATGGTCCGCACTTTCAGCTTCGTATCCCGCAATGTGAGGTGTACGGTCTTGTAATAAAGCCCTTTTTCATTCAGCCGGTGGGCAACGTTCTCGCTGAGTGACATCAGTACGATCTTAAACTCATCGATGCCGCAGATGTCCTTGCTGCAGGTCGTCGAATTGGAGATGGACTTGATCGGCTCGGCCATCTGATCGATCCGTGCGACCTTGGAAGTATCAAGACCATTGGCATAGAGATAGAGACTGATGCCGTATTTGCCCAGGATCGACGAAAGATAAGAAGGTTCCGAATTTGCTGCATCATAGATCGTACGGATGCCGTGACTTTGAAGCCTGTTTATGCTTTTTTCACCGACTCCGAGAAGGCTCGATACGGGAAGATGGCCAATATCATTTAATGAGTCGATCTTGAAATATGCATCTTCCTTCGCGATATCCGAACCCAGTTTCGCATAGACTTTATTGTCGGAGACGCCGATCGAAAGCGTAAGGCCGATCTCCTCTCTGACCCGGCGCAGAAGGCTGTTTACGATAAACTGCCAGGATCCGAAGTAGGGGATGCTTTCGCTGATGTCGAGCCAGCATTCGTCGATCCCGAAGGGTTCAATGCGGTCGGTATATTCGTAGTAAAGCTCCCTGACTTTCTGCGAGAGATAGTCATAGGTCTCGTAATCCGGACTTCGCAAGATGAGCTCCGGGCATTTCTTGAGAGCCTGTCCTATCGTTTCTGCCGTTTTGACACCTTTTTTCTTGGCGGGGACGTTTTTGGCCAGGATGATGCCGTGCCTTTGCCTGATATCACCGGCGATCGCCATCGGAACATTGCGGAATTCGGGATGATATAACATTTCGGCCGATGCAAAAAAGCAGTTCAGATCACAATGCAGTATCGTTCTTTTCATATCTTTATTATACTTGAAAAAATATCAAGCTCAACAAAAACTTGAATGAAAATCAAGTTTCCTGTATCATAGATGATGTAGAAAAGGAGCAGGAAATGGAATTTAAAGATAATCTTCGCTATCTTCGAAAGACTAGTCATATGTCGCAGGATGAACTTGCGGAACGGCTGGGGTATAAATCTTTTACGACCGTACAGAAATGGGAAGACGGATCCGCATTCCCGCGTGTATCCACTCTGAAAAAGATCGCCGATATCTTTGAAGTGGATGTCGATCATCTTCTCAATCTGAATATCCGCACTTCGCAAGTCGCTGTTCCGATCCTTGGCGAAGTCAAGGCGGGATATAACATGTATGCCGATGAAAACATCTACGGATATGAATACTGCAACAATTCGGAATACGGACCGGGAGAATACTTCTACCTCAAGGTGAAAGGCGATTCGATGATCGGTCTCAGGATCGGAGAAGGAGATATCGTCTATGTGCGCAAGCAGGATTATCTCAATGATAAGGACATCGGTGTCTTCCTCCTTGATAATAATGAGGTCACGATCAAGCGGGCTTCTTTTTCCGATAACAAGGTGACTTTGAAAGCTGCCAATCCGGCATATGAGGATCGCAGCTTTGCGCCGGACCAGGTACGGATCTTAGGCAAGGTGCTTCACAACAAGGTACTGTTCTGATGGGAAAGGATACATTCCGCTTCATCGGTCTGAGCATGCTGATCTACTTGAGCATTACCGGACTTCAGATCTTTTTGCTTGATCCGGTTATCGATCTGGCAGTGCGTGGTTTCTTCCCGCATCTGTATGTGCACATCGTTCTGCTTGTGATCATCGACCCGATCTTAACGAGATATCTGCTTGGCAGATTCAAATGGAACATCGTGAATGACAATGGTGACGACTTCATGTAGTCACCATTATTTTTTAATGCTAAAATGATACATATGAATATCGCAATGGTAGCAGGCGGTACAGGCGGACACATCTATCCCGCACTGAGTCTGGCGGAAGCATTAAAGAAAAACGGCCACAGGATCACCTTTATCGGTTCCAATGACCGGATGGAAAAAGACGTCATTCCTGAAAGAGGTTTTGAATATATCGGACTTGATGTTTATACCACCAGAGGCGGGATTCTTCAGAAAGTTAAGAGTCTCGCTTCGATCGGCAGGGCATATTTCACCTGCCGCAGACTGCTCAAGGGCTATGATATGGCGATCGGATTCGGCAATTATATCTCGGTGCCGGTCATGGAAGCAGCCGCTTCGCTTCATCTCAAGACTGTGATCCACGAACAGAATTCCTTTGTCGGAAGGGCAAACCGGATGCTGGATGAAAAAGTGGATATGATCATCGGCTGTTATGAAGAAAACCTCAGACAGTTCAAAAACAAGAATACGCTGATCTTAGGCAATCCGCAGTCTTCCAAAGCTTATGAAGTGAAAGAAGACAAGGAAGTGATACGCAAGCTCGGTCTTGATCCCGATAAGAAGACGGTCGTCATATTCATGGGATCTCTGGGCTCTTCCAGTGTCAATGAAAAGCTGCTCGACTTCTTCCCGCTTTGTGACGGTTCTTACCAGATCGTCTATGCGACCGGCGCATCTCACTATGAGGAGATGGTGAAAAAAGTCGAACAGAACGAATACCTCAAAGTCTTTGAGCGGATCGATGGCATCAACGTGATGAAAAACGCCACACTGCTTGTCTGCAGGGCGGGGGCAACGACGCTCTCGGAGATCTGCGCGATCGGCATGCCGTCGATCCTGATCCCGTCACCGTTCGTTCCGAACAATCATCAGTATTACAACGGCAAAGCCCTGGCGGATAAAGATGCGGCGATCATGATCGAAGAAAAAGATCTCAGCGGCAAAAAGCTGAAAGAGCTCATCGACGGCATCATCGATGATGAAGAAAGGCTTCAGACTCTTTCCAGAAATGCGGCAGCATTGGGCAATCCGAATGTCCTGAGCGACATCGTCAAAGCAATAGAACAACTATGATCAAAGAATTTCTGCAGTTACATGGTGAATACCATGACGATAAAAGTTTCAAAGACCTTACGACATTGAAAATGGGCGGCCAGATCGCTCATTTCGTCATGCCGGAAAACAAAGAAGAACTTAAGGTCATCATCAATTATGTAAAACACGAAAAGATCCCTTTCAAAGTGATCGGCAACGGTTCCAATCTGATCTGCGGGGAAAGCAGATTCGAAGGCGTCGTGATCTCCTTGAAACATCTTTCTTCCTATAAGATCGAAGGGGATGAGGTCTATGCGGAAGCCGGTGTACTGGCTCCGGTACTGGCCGCAGCCCTTGCCAAAGAAGGCTACAGCTGCCTGGAGTTTGCCTCAGGCATCCCGGGTTGCATCGGCGGTCTCATCTACATGAATGCCGGTGCTTACAAGGGACAGATGTCCGATGTGGTGGTCGAAGTCGAAGTGCTCAAAGACGGAGAACTGATCTGGCTCAACAATGATGAGCTGCATTTTTCCTATCGCCGTTCCATCTTCCACGATCATCCGCACTGGGTCGTCGTCGCAGCCAGGTTGAAACTTACCAGACGTTCCAAACAGGAACTGGAAGATCTGATGGCTGACCGTTTAAGAAGAAGGAAAGAGACCCAGCCTCTCGATAAGCCTTCGGCAGGTTCCTGCTTCCGTAATCCGGAGAATGATTTCGCCTGGAAACTGATCGATTCGATCGGTTACCGCGGTCATCATGTCAATGATGTCTGCGTATCTGAAAAGCATTCCAACTTCATCGTCAATGAAGGAAACGGTACAGCGGAAGATTACCTGAACATCGTTTACGATATACAGAACAAAGTCAAAGAAAAATACGGTATCAAGCTCGTAATGGAAGTTGAGAAATTCAATTGCTAGACGATAAAGAGAAACTGTTACAGAAGAATACCTTATTTACCATACGCAGAAATCAAAAACAGACCTCGGCTTATGAAAAAGCCAGGAACACTTATCTTATCCTGTCGATCCTTCTGTGTCTTTTTCTGATTGCCGGGATCTATTTTATCAGCGGCGCTTCCAACATCTACCGCATCGCTGTTACGGGTGAGCATTATCTGAAAAAAGAAGACATCATCGAGCTCAGCGGCTTGTCCAGGAAATCCAAATATCTTCTGGCTATCCCGATGCAGATCGAAAACCGGATCAAAAAGGATCCGATGATCAAGGATGTGAAAGTAAGACGTCTTGAAGGAAGGCTCGTGCAGATCGAAGTCGAAGAAAAGAAAGTCATCGGCTATACGCCGGAGAACGGCCTCAATGTCCTGCTTCTGGAAGACGGGGAGAAGGTCGGCATCGGCAAGGAGCGGATGTATCTGATCGCCTACGGGCCCTTCATCGAAGGCTTTGATGAAGAGGGGAAAAACAAGCTTTGCAAGCAGCTGGCAAAATGCGAATCAAAGATCATCGAACAGATCTCGGAGATCCACCATTTCCCGCAGCTGAAATACCAGGATGTCGAAGTCATCATGCGTGACGGCAACTATGTCTTTACTTCGGTCTATGGCATGGAGATCCTGAACCATTACTTCGATATGGAGTCAAGCATCGTCACCAGCAAGAATCACTGCTACTATTTCGAAGATATCTCCGGCAACGCCTATACCAGCGCCTGCCCGTGGGAAGAAGTGGTCGAAGAAGCTGCGGAAACAAAAACGGAAGAGTCTTCCGAAACGGAATAAAAGATCAAAGATAAAAAAACATAACAAAAGGAGATCGAACGATCTCCTATGTTTTTAAATGGTGGTTCCGGCCAGAATTGAACTGGCGACACACGGATTTTCAGTCCGTTGCTCTACCTACTGAGCTACAGAACCATTGGTTGCGAGGGAAGGATTTGAACCAACGACCTCCGGGTTATGAGCCCGACGAGCTACCAGACTGCTCTACCTCGCGATGTGAATGGCGCAGGAGCTGGGATTCGAACCCAGGCGCCACTTGCATGACCTACCGGTTTTCAAGACCGGACCCTTCAGCCACTTGGGTACTCCTGCATGAGTTAAAATGGTGGACCCTGAAGGACTCGAACCTTCGACCAACCGGTTATGAGCCGGTAGCTCTGACCAACTGAGCTAAGGGTCCATCTAAGTGGTAGCGAGGGTGGGACTCGAACCCACGACCTACCGGGTATGAACCGATCGCTCTAGCCAACTAAGCTACCTCGCCATCATGCGCCTAACAAATATGGTCGGGATGGCAGGATTCGAACCTGTGACATCTTGATCCCAAATCAAGCACTCTACCAAGCTGAGCTACATCCCGATACGAGAGATCTAATGTTGGATTCACTCAGCAGCACGTACCTGTTGAGCTTTTGGCGCAGCACAGAATCAATGCAAAGAGTGGTGGGGATGGTGGGAGTTGAACCCACACGGTATTTCTACCAAGGGATTTTAAGTCCCTCGCGTCTACCATTCCGCCACATCCCCATTGCTGGAGGTTCCTACCAGATTCGAACCGGTGATCACAGAGTTGCAGTCTATTGCCTTACCACTTGGCTAAGGAACCGCGTGCGAATAATATTCCGTGCCTATTTATTCTAGCAATAAAGATTTAAAAATGCAACAACAAAAAATTCGATGCGTTTAATTTTGGTCCTATCTTTGTTATAATTTTTGTATAGTAAGAATTTGGAGGTCTCCAATGAATTTTTTTGGCGGAAAAAAGAACAACGATGATCAGGTAACCTCCTCAATGTCGATTGAGGAGCTCGATAAGCTTATTGAAGAAAAAAAGAAACAGATAAATCAGATATCGGATTCGATCGGCGAGACGATCTCGGAGATCGAAAAGACAGATGCAGATAATGAAAAGAAGATCGCTGCTTTGAACGCCAGACAGGATTCTTTTTATCAGGATCTGGAGAAGAAAAACAAGAAGACCGCCAAAGAACTTGAGAAGCTGCGTAAAGAGGAAGAAGAACTCAAACAGCTCCACGAGCAGCGCAATGCCGAGATCCTTTCCAAGATCGATACCCTCAAGGCAAAGAAGAAGAGTCTTATCGATTCGGAAGAAAAGGAAGACGAAGAGGCTTTTGATAAAAAGAGAAAGAACATCGAAAAGCGCCTGAAAGAGCTCAGATCGAAGAAGAAAGAAGAAGAGGAAGCTTTCAATGCGCGCATGGAAGCCATCAAGGCTGCCCATGATGAACTGCTGGCGAAAAATGATGCTGAAGGAAACGAGCTCGAAGAGCAGATCAATGAAGCCAAGGCATATGCCAGATCTGAGACCGAGAAGCTCGAGACTGTTCTTGCCGATGTCAAGGCGGAACACGAGGCTGCGCTCAGGGAATTAGGCTCTCTGCAGGAAGAAAAACTGAAAGCGGAAAAGCGCCTGCAGGAAGAGATGATCGCCGACCGCAAGGAAAAACTCAGTGATTATAATTCTGAGATCAAAGCTCTGATGTCGGAGAAGAACGAGCGCATCCGTCAGCTCGACCAGATGAAGCTCGATCATTCCAGACAATACGAAGAGCTCAACAAGAAATACGAAGACGAAAAGACAAAGAGCCTTGCGGAGAACGAAGAGCTCAGTGCCGATATTCTCAGAAGAAATGAAGAATTAAGTGCCGATGCCAAACGCAAGGATGAAGAATTCGTCAAGAATTCCGAGATCCTCGACAAGCTGATCCGGCTACTCAACAATACCAGGAACACGAAGTTCGATGTCCTGCGCGGCAAGCTCGACGAACTTGAACCGGAAGTCAGAGATGCCTATGATCTCTACCTCGGAAAGATCGATGAAGATTTTGCCGGCGAAAGAGAAAAGCGCAACAAGGAACTCGAAGTCCTCAATTACAACCTCACCAAGGAAGAGGAACTTTTAGCCAGCCGTCAGGAATTCCTGGATAACCGTTTCAAGAACCGAGACGAACAGTACCGCGCTTCGGCTGTCAAGAGCGACGAAGAGATCAAACAGCTGGAAGAAGAGATCTTCTCTTTGAACCATGAGAATGAAGAAAAACTCGATTCTCTGAAACAGAAGATCGAAGAAGCGAAGAAAGCCAATGCGCAGATCGTCAAGAACATCAACCAGAAAAACGAAGACGAAGTCGCGGCTTTGAAGAAAGATTACGCTTCAAAGATCGAAGCGATCGAAGTGCAGATCGCCGATGCCAAAAACCAGATCGGCGATATGAACAAACAGATCGCCCAGGTACAGAAGCAGGCGCAGGATTACAATGGCGAATACGAAGATCTGAAGCTGTCTTTGGATGATACCCACGAAAAGACGATGCTGACGATCCTGAATGATAAGGCAAAGATCATGGACAAGGTCAAAGCGTACGAAAAGAAGAACGCCGACTTTGCCAAGTTAAGCAAGAAACGCGATGATCAGATCGAAGAAAAAGTCAGAACGATCATCGATACCAAGAACAAACTGATCGAAAGAGAAGAAAACAAGGAAGTTTCTGCTTTCGAACAGAACAAGAACGAGATCGAGGTCTCGCTCAACAAGCTCAGACAGACCAAGAAGGACCAGGGCGACGATTTCAATCTGCGCATGGACCAGATGAAAGACCGCTATGAAAAGCTGATCGAAGAAAGGACCAACGTAAAGACCGATCTGGAAAACAAGAAGGCCGATCTCATCAGCAGAGGTCAGCAGCAGGTCGCCGATCTGGAAAATTCTTTATCCGCACTGCGCAAAGAACACGAAGATAAGCTCAGACAGCTTTATGATCTGCATGAAAGTGATATGAATGAGCTCAAAGCGCAGGAAGACGATAAGGTCGCAAGCGTCAGATCGGTCTACGACGGCTGTCTCAGCGAACTGGATTCATTGAAGCAGAAGAAAGATGATATCCTTTCTGCTCTGGAAAAGACCAAGGAAGAAAATCAGAAGTCCTTTGAAGCTGCCCAGTCTTCTTTTGAAGCGGAACGAAGCAGACTCTTAAAGGAAAACGAAGATCTCGATGCGCAGATCGTCAGCAAGCAGGAAGAACTGGAAGTCAATGCTTCCGCACAGAAGAAGGAATTCGAGAAACAGAGCAGGGATCTTGATGACCTGATCGTTTTCCTTAAGGATTCCCAGAATGAAAAGCACGATGACCTCAAGAGGAACCTCGCTTCGTTAAGAAACGACCTCAGGGCAAGATATGAATCTTACTTCGCAGATCTCGACAGGAAGCTGGAAGAAGAAAGAGCGAAGCACCAGAACGATCTGGATACGCTGACCGGCCAGCTCAGCGAAGAAGAAAAGCAGCTGGAAAGCCGCAACGTTTTCCTGAGCGAGCGTCTTGGCAAGAGGGAAGAACTGTACAAAAACAAGATCAAAGAGACGGAGATCGAAGTCGATAAGATCCGTTCCGAATCTGATTCTCTCAGCAGGAAGTATGATGATACCTGTGCATTGCTGGAAAAGGAATTCGAACAGTCCAGGATCGACAACGAGAATCAGATCAAGGAAACAAAGGAAGATTACGAGCGTAAGCTTGCGGAAACAAGGAACGAGTACGAACAGATCCGTTCCGACCTTGATTCCAAGATCTCGGATACCAAGAACCAGATCGGTGCGATGAACAAAGAGATCATCCGTATCGAGAAGGATGCCCAGAACTATTACAGCGATTATCAGGCAAGGATCCTCAACTTTGAAAAGGACAAGGAATCTTATCTGAACAATGCGGCTGAAGTAAGGGCGGATCTCGCCAATAAGCTTTCGGCATTGCAGGTCAGGACGGCTGAAAACAACGAAGCTTACCAGAGTAAGATCGAAGAGCTTGCTTCCAGAAGGGATCAGGCGAATGCCGACTTCGAAAACAAGGTGAAGGAACTCGAAGATGAGTTCACCGCCAGAAGGAACGAAGCAAACATCGAGCACGAACAGCAGCTCAAGGAAGCTCTCGATGCCCATAATGCCGAGATCGCAAAGCTGGAATACGACTTTGATGAAAAGATCAAAGCCGCCCAGGACAGCTACGAAGAAAAGAAAGATCAGTACGAAAAAGAAAAAGTCTCGATCGACAGCAAGCTGGAAGAACTCAATACCCAGACTTCTGACAAGATCGCGGCGATGAACGATGAGAGAAACAGACTTCTGGAAATGATCTCCCGCATCAAGGTGGAGACCGAAGATAAGGAAGCCGAATTCAAAGTCCGGATCCGTCAGATGGAAGATGAACGCAATGAAAAGCTCTCCCAGATGGCAGCCAAGCAGGAAAACGATCTGCTCAAGATCACGGAAGAATACGAGACCATCCCATCGAGCCAGCTGCAGCAGATCCGCGATGAATATGCCGCAAAACAGCGTGAATATAACGATACGGCAGCAAAGATCGCTTTAAGAAAGAGCAGCATCGACGAAGCACAGGCACAGCAGGTCGCCAAAAACGATGAGGAAAAGGCGGCTGCCGATGAAAAACTGAAAGAAGCACAGGATCAGTTCGAACTGAGCAGAAAAGAAGCACAGGATCTTGAAAACGAACTGCAGGGCGAATACGAAAGACGCCAGCAGGAACTCGAAGACTTCCGCAAGGATCTTTCCGAGCAGCTGCAGCAGATCAAAGATACCAATGCGATGGAACTCAAGAGACTTTCCGACAAGCTGCAGGATGAGTACGACGAAGTACAGAGACAATACCGTGACAAGCAGTCCGAAACGGAAAAGCAGTATGATGAAAAGATACGTTCCTTCAATGAGGAGCTCGATACCAAGAAGGATTCTCTCGACGCTCTGATCAAAGAGATCGCTGCCCGCAAACAGGTGACGGAAAAAGAATGCATCTCCCGTTACAACGCAGCTCTCGATCAGACCAAATCCATACAGCAGGAGCTCGATGAACTCGTCAAGGCAAACGAATTCAAGCGCCACGAACTCACGATGACGCTCGACCGCAAGAAAGAAGCGATCGCTGCCGAGATCGAGAATCTCAAGAACGGCTACGCCAATGTGCTCAATGAAAAGAAGAGTGCTTATGAAAAATACATCGGTGAAGTCAACGGCAAGTGCGATGATCTGAGAAATGAGATCAACGACCTGGAAAACAAGAAGGCGATCGAACTCTCCAAACTGGAAACTTACCAGAACGAGAGAAAGACAGCTCTTGAAGACCTGGTGAGAAGCACGAGAGACTACATCGACAACATCACCGATCAGATCGAACAGCTGCAGTCGAGATCGGAAGAACTCGAAGATGTCCACAACAAGCGTGTCTACAACATCAAGACGCAGATCGCTTCGACGATGTCGGAATACGATACGCTGCTCAGGAGCAGACCGGAGCTCATCAAGGATGCCAAGCAGTCCGGTGAAGACGACCTGGCAGCCAGGACAAAACTGTTCAGAGAGAAGATCGATTCTCTTGAAAAGGCACACAGCGAGATCCTGGCAGGACTGGCTGGCAAGCGCAACGAGTCGATCGATATGATCTCTCAGCAGATCGGCGAACTTGAGACCGGCAAGCAGAACAAGCTGAAGAAGTACGAAGAAGAGATACAGGGTCTCTCTCAGGCTTATGAAGCGATGCTGAAGGACGAAAGAGACAGACAGAATTCTCTGAATGCTGATATCCGCAAAGCCAAGAGCGAACAGGAGAAATTCATCGACAACATGTACAATGAAGATCTCAATGTCACTTCTGACTACAAGGAAGAAAAGAGACGTCTGCAGCAGCTCCATGAGGTCGCCCTCAAGGAAAGCGCAGACAGGTTCTCCGAGCAGTCCAAGGCTCTCAAGGAAAGCTTCGACTCTCTTATCAATGACCGCAAGATCCTCAATGCCGAACTGGCAAGACTGGTCGGCGAATACAAGAGGATCGACGACGATATCTCTGACAAAGAGCTCGCACTCAGATATGAATGCAACGAGAAGCTGCTGGAAGTCAGAAAAGTCCTGGAAGAAGAACAGAACCGCAAGAAGGAAAAACTTTCCATACTTGATATCCTGAACGACGATCCGGGCAATATCATCAGCTGATCAAGGTACCTGAAAAGGTACCTTTTCTTACGGCCGGAATAATGATCCAAAGCAAGTACATACATAAAAAATGCCGCCTCTATGGGCGGCATTCATCCTTTGTATTATCGGTATTATTTGTTCAGTGCTTTCAACATCAGCTTGGAAACTTTCAGGGCATAATCTGCCGGGTCTTCCAGTTCCAGACCGGCCATCAGTGCAGCCTGATCATAGAGCAGCTGAGCGTATTCGGAGATATCACCGTTTTCTTCATCGAGCTTCTTCAAAGCGAGGAAGAGTTCGTGATCCGGATTGATCTCCATGATCTTGTTGGCTCTGGCACCTTCCTGATTCATCTGCTTCAGGATCTTTTCCATCTCGATGGAGAGGTTGTTGTCAGAGACTAAGCAGACCGGATAGGTCTTGAGTCTTGAAGAAAGTCTTACTTCAGATACCTTGTCTTTCAGGACTTCCTTGATCTTGGAGAGGATATCCTTGCTTTCTTCGTTCTTCTTTTCGAGTTCTTCTTTTTCTTCCTTCGTATCGAGATCGAGATCTCCTTTTAAGATGGATTTGAACTGCTTGCTGTCATATTCCATGATGATGGAAGTCAGGAATTCATCGACGGAATCGGTGAAGTAGAGGACTTCATAGCCTTTGTCGAGGACTTTTTCCATCTGCGGCAGCTGTTTGATCTTGTCGATCGATTCGCCTGCGGCATAGTAGATCTCGTTTTGTCCCTCTTTCATACGGGAGACATATTCCTTGAGCGTTACATATTTGTCTTCGGCGGACGACTTGAACATCAGCAAGTCGATCAGTACGTCTTTGTTGGCACCGAATCCGTCGTAG
The DNA here is from genome assembly GCA_045540935.1 of Erysipelotrichaceae bacterium. Lineage (GTDB taxonomy): Bacteria > Bacillota_I > Bacilli_A > Erysipelotrichales > Erysipelotrichaceae > Colivicinus. The sequence continues at coordinate 36,887 of JAZQIF010000133.1, forward strand.
CATCCGTATTTCAGCTGCGAGCCGAAGGCATCGAAGAACTTCTCGTAGTCTTCTCTTTCTTTTTCCAGCATCTTTTCCAAAGTCGATTTGATCTTCTTGTCGACCGACTTTTTCAAAGCATTCATCTGATAGTCCTGCTGCAGGATCTCTCTGGAGATGTTGAGGCTCAGATCATCGGAGTCGACGACACCGCGGATGAAGCGGAAGTAATCGGATACGATCTCCTTGGCTTCATCTTTGATAAAGACGCCTCTGGAATACAGTTTTAAGCCCAATTTGTAATCGTTGGTATAAAAATTGAACGGACGCTGGGAAGGGATGAACAAAAGGGCGGTATAGGAAGTATTTCCTTCCACTTTGTAGTGGACGGTCTTCAATGGTTTGGAATAGTCGTAGTATTCCTGCATGTAGAAGTTTTCGTAATCCTCGTCCTTGATGTCTTTCTTGTTTTTCTTCCAGATCGGCTGCATGGAGTTGACGGTCTCGAGCTTGTTCACTTTCTCGGATTTGCCGTCTTCCTTGTAGTCGTAGCTTTCGACCATCATTTCGATCGGGTAACGGATGAAATCGGAATATTTCTTGACCAGAGTACGAAGCTGCATGGTATCGAGATACTGGTCATATTTCTTTTCTTTCGTATTCTTCTTTACGTGCAGCGTGATCGTCGTACCGGCATCTTCTTTATCACAGGATGTGATCTCATAGCCGTTCATATCGGAAGTCCAGAGATACGCCTTGTCTTCCTTGACTTTTCTTGACCGCACTTCGACTTTGTCGGCGACCATGAAGGCGGAATAGAATCCGACACCGAACTGTCCGATGATGTCGGCTTCCTGTTTCTCATCGAGTTCCTGTTTGAATTCGAAGGAGCCGGATCTAGCGATCGTTCCGAGGTTGTCTTCGAGTTCCTTTCTGTCCATGCCGATACCGTTATCGCTGATCGTGATGATCCTGTCTGCTTTGTTGACATCGATGTGGATCTTCGGATCGTCGAAGCTGATCTCACTGTCGGTCAGAGACAGGATGTGTCTTTTATCGAGAGCATCCGATGCGTTGGAGATCAGTTCTCTCAAAAAGATATCGGTATTGGTATAAATAGAGTTGGCCATCATGTCCAGCAGACGCTTGGACTCGGTCTTAAATTCTTTTATTGCCATAGTATAGCCTCCTTAGCATATATTTAGCACTCTATATCCTAGACTGCTAACTTAATATATCATTAAATAAGGTCCAAATCAAGTATAATGTAGGTATGCTGAATATCATTAACAAGACAAAATACAACGATCTGAAACAGTACTATCCGCTGTTGCAGGAATACTATGATAAGACACTTGAAGTACTGGGTATGGAAGATGATTACGTACTCTCTGTGATCCTGGTGGGTCCGATCACCATACGCCGGATCAACCGCGATTACCGGCAGAAAGATGCCGTGACCGATGTCATTTCTTTCGCGCTGCTCGATGATGAGGATGCGGTAGAATATGAAGATGATGTCGAGCTCGGCGATATCTTCATCAACCGCAACCGTGTCTTTTCGCAAGCGGAAGATTACGGTCATTCCGTAAAACGTGAGTTCGTATTTCTGTTCGTACACGGCATGCTTCATCTTCTCGGCTATGATCACATGACCAAAGAGGATGAGGAAAAGATGTTTGCCTTACAGAAAAAGATCGTCGGAGATCTCAAGTGAAGAAATTCGCTGATTCTTTTGCCGGATTGAAGACCGCTTTGGCCCACAAGGCCGTCATGACCCAGTGTGTATTGGGAGTCATGGCGATCATCGGGGGCATCATCATAAAGCTGGATCATTATGAATGGCTGGCTTTCATCATCTGCATAACGATGGTGATCTCCTCGGAAGTGATGAATACGGCGATCGAAAGGATCGGCGATTATCTCAATATGGAGAAAGATCCTAAGATCAAAACGATCAAAGATCTCTCTTCCGCTGCCGTACTTGTCAGCTCCTTGGGAGCGTTGTGTGTCTGTATCTTTTGTGTGATCAGGAGGTTATTTTAATGAGTCATGAAGAACTGATTCAGGAAGCGTTCAAGGCGATGGATAATGCCTACGCACCATATTCCCATTACCATGTCGGTGCCTGCGTCTTGTGCAAAGACGGGACGACGTTTTATGGAGCCAATATCGAAAATGCTTCTTTCGGCGGTACCAACTGCGGGGAAAGAAGCGCCATCTTTGCCGCCTATTCCAGAGGCTATCGCAAGCAAGACATCGAAGCGATCGCCATTGTGACCGACGGCAAGAGGATCGGCACGCCTTGCGGCATCTGCCGCCAGGTGCTTTCCGAGCTTCTCGAGCAGGGCACACCGATCATCCTTTCCAACGGCAAGGAGGTCATGGAGACCAATATCCACAAGCTTCTGCCATACCAGTTTTCAAGTGAGGATCTCGACTAGATGAAATCGGGTTTTATTGCGATACTCGGACGTCCGAATGCCGGAAAGTCCACGCTGATCAACGCTTTGCTGAAAGAGAAGATCGCGATCACGACACAGAAAGCACAGACGACCCGCAATGCGATCTTGGGCATCCTCAATGAGGATGACTGTCAGATCGTATTCATCGATACACCGGGTATCCATGAAGCCAAGACGGCTTTGGGTTCCTATATGAACAGGGAAGCGATGTCGCAAGCCGAAGGCGTAGACATCATCTATTACATCGTCGATGGCCACAAAGGCCTGCAGAATGAAGACAGGCAGATCTTGGACAGACTTGCCCATTATGAAAGCCCGATCTTCTTACTGGTAAACAAGATCGATGAGATGAGTTCCGATCAGCTGATCAAGAGGCTTTCCTATGCCGGTGAGAACTATAAGTTCGCAGAGATCATTCCGATCTCGGCACTCAATTCCAGCAACCTCGATGAGCTTCTCGAGACTTCCAAGAATTATCTGAATGACTCTGTCCAGTATTATCCGGAAGACGTCAAGACGAATATGAATCTGGATTTCAGGATCTCGGAGATCATCCGGGAAAAGATCATCCTGAATACCAGAGAAGAGATCCCGCATCTGGTTGCCGTCCGCATCGAAGAGATCAAGGAACTTACTTCCAAGGTCCAGATCGAAGCGACCATCATCTGCAACAAGGATACCCACAAGGGCATCATCATCGGCAGGAACGGCTCGATGCTGAAAAAGATAAACGATCAGGCATCCAGCGATATCGCCAGGCTCTTTGATCACAAGAAGATCATCCTTTCTTTATATGTAAGGGTAGAGGAAGACTGGCTGAATTCACAGAAACAGCTTTTCGATCTGGGATATTTCTCAGGTGACAGGGATGAATGATAAGATCACCGCATTCGTTCTGAATCAGTCCGACTACAAAGAAGCCGACGTGCTCATGCAGGTCATCAGTAAGGAGTACGGTGTCATCTCTCTGGTCGGCAAAGCAGCCAAGAAGCTTTCCAGCAAGAATCATTTTCTGCCGATGTGTCTCTACGAGTTCATCATCGACTATAAAGAGGGGAAAGACATCTTCTCTGTCCATGGCTACAAGCTCTTGGAAAATTACTTTGAAGATAAGGATATCCAGATGATGTCGTTCAAGGATCTGCTTTGCGAACTGACATTGAAAAACAGGGATATCGACCTCTTTGATCCGCTGGTCTTCGTCTTCCGTAACATGAACAAAGACAACCGCTATCTCTTAGGTTCGATGTATGTCTCCCACATCATCAAGCGCTTCGGCATCATGCCGGTGGTGGATGGCTGTGCGTTGTGCGGAAACAAGAAGGTCGTCGCCTTATCCAACCGCCATGGTGGATTCTTATGCATCGATCATCTGAATGGCGAACAGACGCAAAGTGTGGACACGCTTAAGCGTTTCCGTCTGATCATCAAAGGGGAATTCAAAGATTACGATGTGCTGAAGCAGTTCGAATATACCTTCAAGGATTTTTCCTTGCTGATGGACTTCTATCTGGCCAACAGCGATATGAAACTGCGTTCCTATGATTTTTATAAGAAACTGAATTAATGAAGAAACTCTTATCCGTATTGATTTGCATGCTGTGCTTATGTTCCTGTTCTTCAGGAACTTTTGATGTGGATACCAGTCAGATCAACGTGATGGACTATGAAACGGAAGAATTCCTGGAAGAGCTTCATTCCAAGGAATACATCGTCATCGACATGTCGGACATGGATTTCCTGTATGCCGGCAATTCGGATCTGCGCATGTATCCGGCATCTTTGACCAAGCTTGCGACTCTGGATACGGTCCTTCATCTCGCGGATGATCTGAGTGATATTTCCTATGTGACTTACGATCAGGTGGAAGCCCTGATCGATGAAGATGCTTCGTTAGCTTACATCCAAAGAGATTATCCTTATACATTGCTCGACCTGTTATATGGGCTCACGCTTCCTTCCGGTGCGGATGCGGCGGTGGCTTTGGAGAACTACTTCCACGCCAAAGGCATGGACCTGGTGGAACAGATGAATCTTCTCATGAGCGAACTTGGCGCAAAGGACACGTGCTTTGTCAATACGACCGGTCTGCATGACGACGGCCATTATACGACACTCGATGATCTTTATCTTGTCGTGATGGACCTTCTGAAAAACGAGACCGGCCGGCAGATCCTCAATTCGATCGAACATGTCATGAAAGATGGCACGAAGGTCTATACGACCATCGGCCTGGCAAGAAAGGATACCGACTTTACGGTATTGGGCGGCAAGACCGGTTATACCCCGGAAGCCGGACAGAACATCATCGCTTTATGCAAGGACAAGGGCAGATCTTATCTGGTCATGACCGGCAATGCCTATGGCCAGTATTCTCTGAATCAGTACTGGCATTATGATGATGTCGAAAAAATCATTGAATATATCAATACAAAATAGCTGCGTTTGGTCTATAATGGATATGTGGGGTGCCGAGAGGCTGAGATCATACCCGTAACCTGATCTGGATAATGCCAGCGTAGGGAAGGCACCTTTTTAATGGAGGTGTTTTTTTATGAAAAAATCTGAAACCAGAACTCTGGCCTTGATGGCCATCTATTGTGCACTGTTCGTCGTATTTGACAGAGTCTCCGATGCGCTGAATCTGTTCAAGATGGCAAACGGCGGCAAGCTCAACTTCGGTCCGATCGCTCTGCTGATATGTTCGTATCACCTGGGCTGGAAGAAAGGCGCTATGGTCGGTGTCGTTTCCGTTTTCTTACAGTTAGTCATCGGTTCGGTATCGTGGTATGGCATCGCGAGCTTCCTGCTGGACTACATGATCGCTTACTCGGCATATGGCATCGCGTCTTTGTTCCCGAACTTCTCTTATTTCTATTCCGGTGTCCTGATCACCAGCCTGATCCGTTTATTGTCTTCCACGCTTGCCGGAACGATCGTCTGGGAGACGCCGTTCTGGGCTTCGCTCACTTATAATGCAAGCTATATGATCCCGACGACGCTGTGTGCGATCATCATTGTTCCATTACTTTGCGAACGCCTCAAAAAAATATGGTAAGATATCTTCATGTGCGAATTGAAGATAGGAGACAGCGTATACGTTCAATCGTTCAAGCATAACGGTGCGGTGCACAGGACCTGGTCCAAAGCACTTGTCGTCGATGTGCTGGAAGATTGTTATGTCGTGGTGACAGACCACACCTGGGTCGTGGAAGCGGACAACCGCCGCTGGCTCACCAGAGAGCCGGCCATCTGTTTCTACTACAAGGACAAGTGGTTCAACATCATCTCGATGGTCAGAAAGAACGGCATCTACTACTATTGCAATGTCGCAACGCCAAGCATTTACGATGGGGAAGCCATCAAGAATGTCGACTATGACCTCGATGTCAAAGTCTTTCCGGATGATACCTATATGGTATTGGATGAAAATGAATTCGAATATCATTGTCAGAAGATGAATTATTCCAAGGAAGTGAAGCAGATCTGCATACGCGCCAAGGATGAACTCGTCGATATGGTGAAGAAGAAAAAGAGACCGTTCCAGTTCTCCTATATCAATGATTACATCATGAAGTATTTCGAACTGGTATTCGAAAAAGAATAACTGAATCAGCTGAAGCCGGCAACGAATCATCTGTAAAAATCAATGAAAAGCAGATGAGAAAAAACAAAAAAGTTGTTGACTTCAGCTTTATATTTTGATAATATAAATAGGCACCCCATAAGAGAGCATCTGATAAGATGATTTGAAAGGGAGCGCGATTCGATCTTTGAAAACTAAATAAGAAGCAATTAAACAAAACGTCAATTCATTTAAAACCAAGAACAAATTGTTCTTAAATATTCGAGTCATCAAACGGAGAGTTTGATCCTGGCTCAGGATGAACGCTGGCGGCGT
>JAZQIF010000134.1:0-5300 GCA_045540935.1 Erysipelotrichaceae bacterium
ATATAAGGTGGGAAAGATTTCCCTCAAAGGGAAGACGGTTGATTTCGAAAAAGTGTAATGTATATCTGGAGAGATACTGGATCGACTTGATCGAATCAGCGTGACAAATCGGGATTTGCGTTTAGGGTGAGGAATAATAAAAGAGGGCTTGGTATGAAACTAAAAACGGCAAAGTATTTACTATATATGTTTTGTTTACTAATGGTTGTGAGCCTCCTCATTTGCTCTGTCACAAAGAATGAATGGATCGGGTATCTTGGAATAGCATTTGCATTTCTTGGGGTTCTTTTCTGGGTGATATTTGGGCGATGCCCGCATTGCGGTGCATTTCTCGGTCGGAGCTGGGGGAAATATTGTCCTCATTGTGGGGAAAAGGTTGATTGGTAAATTCAAGTATATCGGGATAAAAGAGAGGACTGCAAGGCCATATGAAGCATGAAGAAATAAGAGGAAAAAAGATTATACTGCGCAGGCAAAGAGAAGAAGACGCTTCGTTTTTCGCCTATTGGTTTAATCAGCCGCAGGTTATGTTTCAATGCGGATTTGAGAAGACAACCGATGAAGAAGAGGAGAAAAGAACTATTAACGTCAGCCACAAATCGGAAGACTCGGTTTGGTTTACGATTACTGATCTTGACGGTAATATTATTGGCGAGACCGGTTTGCTCCGTATGTTTCCCGCGTGGCACCAAACCGATCTGACGATTATTATTCCAGACCCCGAAATGCAGCATAAAGGATATGGTTCGGAAGCAATCCGCATCATGCTGGACATGGCATTTCATGAGTATGAGATGCACCGTGTCTCGATCGGCGTGGTAGGGTTGAATACAGATGCGGTGGAATTCTACAAGAAAATCGGTTTCAAGCAGGAAGGTATTTTGGAAGAGGCATATTATTATAACGATGAGTACAGCGATTTTATAATGATGCGAATCCTTAGCCAAGAATGGAAATAAGCGACAAATTCAGGTTATGGAGATGTTTATAAAGGTATACTTTACCGGTAACAGTTCAATAAGGCGTAGATGGGATCTTTTCATTTAAAATGAATTTGTACAGTAAAGTTTCTTTGACATCCTGATCATTCCGGATGTAAAGGACATTTGATAGACGCTTATGCTGTGATCTCGATACTATGAGTTCGAAAGGAAGACAGCTGAATGGAATTAGGACAGAGAATCAAAGACTGCAGAACAGAGAAAGGAATGACCCAGGAAGAGCTGGCAGACAGAATCTATGTTTCCAGACAGACGATCTCAAGCTGGGAAAATGACAAAAGCTATCCCGATGTTCATTCTCTACTGATGATGGGCGATCTGTTCGGTGTCTCCCTTGACACACTAATAAAAGGAGATATCGAAATCATGAAAGAAAAAGTTGATAAGAGCGTTGTTGACGGATTCAAAAAGGATAACTGGATCTTTGCCGCACTTGCCTTATTGTGCATCCTGTCTGCTGTGCCCCTGATGAAGTATCTGGGAGCAATCGGCACGCTGATCTGGGGGATCATCGTAAGCGGTACGCTGCACTATGTCTTGAAAATCGAAAAAACAAAGAAAAACAATGACATCCATACCTACAAGGAGATCGTCGCATTCTATAACGGCGAGAAACTCGACAGTATTGAAAAAGCGAGAGAAGAGGGCAAGAGAGAGTATCAGAAAGCGATCTTTCTTCTGATCGGCGCTCTTGCAGGAATCATCATCGCCTTCTTCATACATCAGTTCATTTGATGGTTTCGCTTTGAGAAACGCATGAAATGATAGTTTATAAAGGTGTACATTTATGAACGCTATTCAAATGAGTAGCGTTTTTGAAGATCTCATCAAATTGACAAAAAGCGGAAGTCTATAATTGGAAAAGATGATGTTTTCTAAAGATGACTTTCAAAACATGGAAAAGTCACTTTGTTTTCTGTAAGTGTTAGGTGTGGTGCCTGTCTGTTTCCTGAAAACATAAGTAAAATAACTCTCGTCGCAAAACTGTAATAAGGATGAAATCTGAGCGATACTCTGATTTGAACTCTGCAAAAGATCTTTGGCTGCTTCGATCCGTTCATGTCTGAGGTATTGACTGATGCTCATTCCGGTCGAGGTTTTGAATATGTGACTGAGATGATAGCGGCTGATCCCGACATGATCACAGATATCCTGAACAGAAATGTTCTGGGTCATGTGAGTGCGTATATACTGTTTTGCTTTTTCGACATGGGGGTTGCCGGTATCCGCCAGTTTGAAATGTCTTACCTTTTCGCAGAACTCGTATGCACTGTCCTTGATGATCGGGGTGATCTCGCTGGGGTTTTTGATCCTGGCGAGCTTCTGAAGAGCCTTGTCAGCGATCCAATTGGCATCCGGCGGATAGACACCGCCGGTAATGGCAGCGATCATGAAAGTGTTGATCAAAGAGACCGACATGTATTCGATCTCTTTTCTTTTGTCTTTGGGAATGCGTTCATGAAAATCAAAGGATTCGATCTGGATATCCAGAGAATCCATTATCTTTTTCGTTTCCCCCTTGCGAATCATCTGAAAGAAGGGCTGGATGTGCCAGTAGGTGGTGTTGATGATCCCTTCTTCGGAGTCTTTGATTTGCTGTCTGAGTGTTGTATCGTTTTTTGGTATCGCTTTCATAAATACGCATAAATTCAATATAATCCGCAAAATTATTATATAAGAGTCGTTCTCTTTTTTCTATACTTGAAGCGTAAAGCGAGAAAATTGTATGAAGAAAGTGTTAAAAATCATTCTGATCGTATTTCTTGTATTGGCTGTTTTACTTCTTACATTGCAGGGAATGTCAGGCAATGGACCTTTCAAAAAGCTAAATTCCTTATATGCAATGACTTCTGAAGGGAATAAGGAAGAATACAGCTTTGCATCTATCGAAAAAAGTGATGATCCGGCTTTAAAGGAAAAGAAGGTTGCTGTACTTGGTTCCTCAGTTGCTTTCGGTGCCGCAGCGGATGGCAATTCGATCGGTGAGTATCTGGAACATCGGTCTGACGTGAAATTGTATAAAGAAGCAGTCAGTTCGACGACTCTGGCGGATATTATGCCTTGGTCCTATGTGAGAAGGATAAAGAATTTCGATACGAAGATCGATTATGATCTGTTCATCTGCCAGCTGTCGACCAACGATGCGACACTCAAGATAAAGCTTGGTGAGATCTCGAAAGGGAAGGATATCGATTCCCTCGATTTGAAAACAGCAACTGGTGCTTTGGAATATATCATCCTTTATGCCCGGGAAAACTTTGACTGTCCGATCGTGTTTTTTACCGGTTCGCATTTTGAAAGCGAAGCCTATGATGCGATGGTCAAAAGGCTATATGAGCTCAAAGACAAATACGAGATCGGCATATTGGATCTCTGGAACGATAAGACGTTCAATACGTTAAGTGAAGAGGATCGCAGCTTGTATATGAAGGACAAGATCCATCCGACCAAGGCAGGTTATCGCGACTGGTGGTGTCCGGAAATGGAGAGGCAATTGCTGGCGTATCTGAAAGGGGAATGAATATGTCAAAATTGATGTGCAAAGTATGGCGTTATATCTTTGAATCCGGTGATAAGAAAAGGATATCCAAGCAACATCCCGATATTTCAGATCTTGAGATCATCAAGGATATCGCATATATCGATGACGGCGATCAAGGTCATCTGTTTGATATCTACCGCAGAAAAGACGGAAGCGAGAGCGATCCGATTATGATCAACATCCATGGCGGGGGATTGTTTGCTTCCTATAAAGAGGTCAACGCCCATTCGAATTACGCGATCGCCAAGATGGGCTATACGGTCGTATCTTTAAGCTATCGCCGGATCCCGGAGACGACGTTATGGCATCAGGTAGATGATATCCTGGCCGCCTTCCGTTACATCGATGAGAATGCACATGATCTACATATTAATAAAGATGACTTGTATATATCGGGAGATTCGGCAGGAGCCTTACTGACGCTGTTTGGCGTATCGATAAACAATTCAGCCAGGCTGCAGGAAGCATTTTCCATCCAAGGTTCCGGTTTACGATTCAAGGCAGCTTCTCTGATCTCGATCATGCTGGATACGCAAAGAAAAGATCTGATGGCGGCGATCTCCGATGTGGTGTGTGACCAAAACGATCGGGGCAAGCCTTATGAAAAATATCTTCTGGATCCAAGTAAACTGCTTGATGATGCAGACATGGTGCCGGTCATTCAGTTTACCAGTGCAGAAGATCTGATACAGAAGGATTCTTTGAAATTATGCAGACTGCTGGAGGAAAAGAGCATCGAACATGAGATGCATGACTATGAAAAAGGCAAGGAAAACAAGCTGATCCATGTCTTTGCGATGCAATACCCCGACTATAAGGAAAGCAAAGAAGTCTTTTCTCTGATGGATTGTTTTTATAAGAGACATAAGGAGGCATGGAATGCATAAGAAATATTTTGTCTGGAATATCGACGACGGTCTTGAGCAGGATAAAAGGATCATTGAAATCTTAAAAAAGTATGGCATGTCTGCCACATTCAATCTCAATTCCGGTCTCTATGGCGACAGAACCTATGAAAGCCGGATCGGCAATTTGGGAATGATGGAGACGCCGGCGAATCGATTCGATGTGAACAAGAAGCATCTTTTGCCTTTCGTGGAACATTTCCGTATTCCGGAAGAAGAAGTAAAAGAAGTCTATGAGGGCTTCGAGATCGCTTCTCATACCCTGGAACACAGAAACCTTAGAAAATGTGATGAAAAGGAATCGGAAAGACAGATCTTCCGGGATGTCGAAAATCTTTCAAAGTCTTTTGATCAGCAGATCATCGGTTTTGCCTATCCTTATGGAGTCGGCAGCGATAAGGCTGTTGAAGCCATGAAGAAGGCGGGGATAAGATACGCCAGGACGGTGAAGTCCGATAAGAGTTTTCGTTTTCCTGCCGATTCTTTCCATATGCCGATGAATGGCTGGCATATCTCCAAAAAGATCTTTGAAACATTGGATGCCTTCTTTGAAGCAAAGGCAGAGGAAGAAGACCGTTTTTTCCTGATGTTTGCGCACGGTTATGAGCTCGATTTCAATACGAAAGAAAGCAACTGGTCCAAGTTTGAAGAGATCTGCAAGAGAGTCAGCGGACAGAAAGATATCATCTGCTGCTCGACAGGAGATGCATTTATGATGCATGAAAAGGGGTAAAAATGGCTTCATACAAAGCGATCTGGCATCAGGCACTTACATCCTCTTTATTTGAAGGCAAGCCGTTCAAAAAAGGGTATACTGCAGTATTTTCCGTTTCAGCCCCTTTTTCCGGTAGC
>JAZQIF010000135.1:0-3875 GCA_045540935.1 Erysipelotrichaceae bacterium
GGAAAGAAAGATCGAGGAGGTCGATACTGCTTACGGTCCGGTACGCAAGAAGAGCGTTTCGGGATATGGTGTTTCCCGTTTCAAATATGAATATGACGATCTTTCAAAGATCGCCAAAGAAAACGGTCTGAGCATCAATGAAGTTTTAAGGAAGATCGAAAATGAATAAGTCCTCAAGAATGATGGCGCTGGCCGCCATGTTTCTGGCAGTCGGCCAGATCCTTCCTTTCATCACGGGACAGGTCCCGCAGATCGGCAAGATGTTGTCGCCGATGCACTATCCTATCCTGTTATGCGGTTTCTTCTGCGGCTGGCGCTATGGCGCTCTGATCGGCTTCATCTGTCCGCTTCTGAGGTCAGTGCTGTTTGGCATGCCGGTCTTGTTTCCTTCGGCAATCGGCATGGCATTCGAACTGATGGCTTACGGTTTTCTTGCCGGCTGGCTGAGCGAAAAGATCGGAACAGATTCTTTAAAGAAGATCTATGCGATCCTGATCGTATCGATGATCCTTGGCCGTATCGTCTGGGGCATCGCCCAGGTCGTGCTGCTTGGCATTTCGGGTTCTTCATTCACATTCGCGGCATTTGTTGCCGGTGCTTTGACCAACGCCATCCCGGGCATCATCCTGCAGCTGCTGATCATTCCGTTCCTTGTTAAGACGTTCAAGAAGTAAGATGGATAAAAACGAAGTGATCGCCTTCTTTGATTCTCTGGCAGCGGATTGGGATGCAGGCATGGTCAAAGATGAGGAAGTGATCGAAAGGATACTGGATAATGTCGGTGTCAGACAGGGCAAAACTGTTCTTGATGTCGCCTGCGGTACCGGTGTCATGATCCCGTATTATCTTGAAAGAGGAGCATCTTTTATCACAGCGATCGATATCTCGCCGAAGATGTGTGAGATCGCCTCAGACAAGTTTCGAAATGAAAACGTGAAGATCATCTGCGATGATGTCGTCGAACATGACTTTAAAGAAAAGTTCGACTGCATCCTTGTCTACAATGCCTTCCCGCATTTCGATGATCCCGAAGCTCTGATCAAAAAGCTCAGTGAACTCTTAAATGAAGGCGGGATGCTGTCGGTCGCTCATGGTATGAGCAGAGAGAAGATCCTCGCCCATCATGAAAATGTGAAGCATGTATCCAAGGCTCTGCCTGAAGTTGAAGAACTGAAAAGACTGTTTGAAAAATATCTGCCTGTCACTGTTTCGATCTCCGATCAAAGGATGTATCAGGTCGTCGGCAGAAAGAGCTAACGATAACTATGAAAGAAATGTATGGGTCTTTTTTCGTATATTAAGAAATTCAATGCGTCCTGCTGAAAATCCCCCATATAGGATATCGGTGTGATTTGAACGGCTGTCACAGAAAAAGACTATATGTCTTCATAAAGGTATGTGAAGTATGAATATCTTTCATAACAGTATAGGTATTCGCAATAACACAAGTCGATCTTCAGACAGGATCAACGTGAGCGGATGCGAACTTTTTTAACAATGATGCTGACAAATATTCTTCTGCACAGTTGGTATAATGAAAACAAAGAAAACCACATGGAAATGTGATTTCCTGACAGGAGGATGCCGTGCTGAGCGATGATGAATTATACAAAAACTTTTTAAATGGCGATTCATCATCGTACGATCAGCTGATGATCCGCTATGGCGACAGCCTGACCTTTTATATCAACGGCTATACCCATGATATTCAGGATGCCGAAGATCTGATGATCGAAGCCTTTGCCCGGATCATGGTCAAGAAGCCCAGGATCCATGAGGGTGCCTTCAAGGCTTACCTCTACAAGACGGCGAGGAATCTGGCGTCCCGCTTCCACGAGAGAAGAGCGCACATCACGACGTTTGGTTTTGAGGATCTCAGCGATGAAGTCGCCGATACCCTGCTGACCGAAGACTTACTGAAAGACCGGGAAAAGAAGGAGGTCCTTCACCTGTGTCTGGAAAGGATCGATCCGAAGATGAAAGAGGCTTTATGGCTCTTCTATTTCGAGGATCTGTCTTATGCGCAGGCGGCAGACATCATGGGCATACGGCCCAAACAGTTCGACCATCTTCTTTCTAGAGGGAAGGAAGAAATGAGAAAAGAACTGCTGAAGGAAGGAGTAAGCAATGCGAACGAATGAGGAAAGAATCGCTGCAATGCATCAAAGGGCAAAGCGGCTGCAATACGAGAACAGAAAAAGAACGAGCGGATACATACAGGCTGCGGCTGTAACTCTTTCCTTTGCCGCTGTCCTGCTGCTTGCCTTTCTCATGCCTTCCTTTGCCGGCATTTCGATGAAAGATGCGATCCCGGCCGGCATGCACGCATCGATCTTCTCCGAAAGCGACGCCCTTGGCTACATCATCGTCTCGATCGTAGCGTTCACGCTGGGTGCAGCCGTCACGATCTTCTGCTTCTACATGAAGAAGTGGCAGGAAAGCTAGGAGAATCATGCCGCTGATCGAAAAGATAGACAACGCCTTTCAGCTCTTGTCCCTGGGGATACTTTCTTTTCTGACGGTCTATAAGGCGATCAGGACCCGCAACCGGATCTGGATCCTGCTTTACATGTTCTACATCGTCATCACATTAGGCAACCTCTACTGGTTTCTGTACATGATGCTGTATGAGGAAACGCCCTTTTATTCCTTTATTCCGGACTTCTGCTGGGCTGCCGCTTATACGTCGCTGCTTTTGCTGCTTTTATATATCAGAGAGGGCGAATGGAAGTATCAGCAGTTTATGGCGCTGTGGCCGGTGGCCGTCTTTACTTTGGCCATGTCCGTATTCTACATGCGCTATGGGAAATATCTGACCAATCTGGCATATGCGGTCCTCATGGCGATGCTGATCATGGTGTCGGTCCTCGGCTTTCGCAATATGGAGAAAGGAAGCGGAAAAAGAAAGCTTTATCTGATCTCGCTTCTGTTCTGTCTGGTTGAATACAGTCTCTGGACGGCTTCCTGTTTTGACTGGTCGGGATCGGTACTTCTCGACCCGTACTATTTTCTGGATGTGCTGCTGACAATTTGTTATTTTCTTTTCTATCCGGCAGCAGGAAAGGCGGTTGAAGATGAACTACATTGAAAACATCTTTATCTGTCTGGCGGCACCGATCGTGATCTCCGTCTTATGCATCCGCGGCAAGGGCCGTCCGATGATGATCTTTGTCCTGAGCGGGATGACGGTCTGTCTTTTATCTTCCTATATCAGCACCTTCCTGACGGCGAGTTTTTCTCTGGATTATATCACGGCCTCGATCACGGTCACGCCGATCGTGGAGGAGGCCATGAAGTTTCTGCCGCTGCTGTTCTATCTGCTGGTGTTTGAACCAGAAAAGGAAGTCATACCCAGCTGCGTCATCATGCTGGTCTCCGGTTTTGCGACCTTCGAGAACGTCTGCTACCTGATTCAGAACGGGACCTCCGATTTTTTTTCGCTTCTGATCCGCGGCTTTGGAACGGGCGCCATGCATATCATCTGCGGCGTCATCATCTACACCGGCATCACCTCCTTCTGGGACCGTCTGTGGCTCAGAGCGAGTGGCTGCGTCTGTCTTCTCGCCGTTTCGATCGTCTATCACGGAATCTACAACATGCTGGTACTGCAGGAGGGCTTTGCGGCGATCGTCGGCTATCTGATCCCGCTCTTGTCCACCCTGATCAGCATGATCAAGATGCCGGTCGTCAGAGAGTAAACACAGATTCAAAGACCGAAAAGGTCTTTTTTTCATGTTCTTTGAACATTTTTTATTTTTTTTCAGGGGAATTCCGGTCTTTTACGTATCTCTGTATATGAAAGGACTTTATTGTTTCCGAAAGGAGGGATCATTCACATGAGGACAGATGAAGAAAGGATCGCCATCCTTCACAAG
>JAZQIF010000136.1:0-11380 GCA_045540935.1 Erysipelotrichaceae bacterium
TTCCAGCAAAGGTGTCCTATGATCGCGATCATCGACTACGGTGTCGGCAATCTCTTTTCCCTGCAAAGTTCCTTTGAAGCGATACAAGAGGAGGCCGTTGTGACTAATGATATCGAAACGATACGAAAGGCCGACCGGATCCTGTTACCTGGTATCGGTGCTTTTGAAGATGCCGCAAGGAAACTGAGAGAAAGTGGGCTCGACGGGATCATCAAAGAAGAAGCGGGAAACGGAAAACCGCTTTTAGGGATCTGTCTGGGCATGCAGCTGCTTTTGCAGAGCTCGGAAGAATACGGACACCACGAAGGGCTCGGTCTCATCAAGGGAAACAACCGTTTCATCGGCGATGTCATCCCCAAAGACTTCAAAGTTCCCCACATGGGCTGGAACAGGCTCGTCTATAAAGGGAACAAACATCCTTTGTTCGGATATCTCGACAAGGAAGAATATGTCTATTTCGTTCATTCCTATGCCGGTTTTGACTGTCAAGACAACACGATCGCTCTCACCGACTATGGCTTCCCGCTCACGGCGGCCATCGCCGATAAGAACGTCATGGGGACACAGTTTCATCCCGAGAAAAGCGGTGATGTCGGTCTGAAGATCCTCAAGGCATTCTGTGAGCTCAGAAAGGAGGACCTATGATCTTATTACCGGCCATCGACCTCTATGAAGGAAAAGCCGTCCGCTTATACAAAGGCGATTATGAACAGATGACGGTCTATTCCGATGATCCCGTAAAGACCGCACTCGATTTCAAAAATGCGGGTGCTGAGTATATCCACATCGTCGATCTGGAAGGGGCGAAAGACGGACGTACCCCAAACCTTGAAACGATACTTTCCATCAAAAAGGAAAGCGGACTCTTCTGTGAAGTGGGAGGCGGCATCCGCACTTTGAAGCAGGCAGAAAGCTATTTTTCTAACGGCATCGACCGTCTGATCTTGGGCTCGGCCGCCATCGAAGATCCCGCTTTCTTAAAAGAAGCGGTCAGACGATACAAAGAAAAGATCGCCGTCGGCGTCGATCTGAAAGAGGGAAAGATCGCCATTCACGGCTGGAAAGACACCGATGAAAAAGACTGCGGCAGCTTCCTTGAACAACTTCAGGAAGACGGCGTGAAGACGATCATCGTCACTGACATCGCCAGAGACGGAGCGATGCAAGGCGCCAACTGCGAACTCTACGCAAGGCTCAAAGATAAGTACTCCTTCGATCTGATCGCCTCGGGCGGCGTCAGTTCCCTGGAAGACATCCTTCGCCTCAAGAAGCTTGGCGTTCACGGCGCCATCATCGGAAAAGCGTATTACACCAAAGCCATCGACCTCAAAGAAGCGATCCGGGAGGCCTCATGTTAAGCAAGCGCATCATCCCCTGCCTCGATGTGAGGGACGGCAAGGTCGTCAAGGGTGTCAACTTCCTCGGACTCAAAGAAGTCGACTCACCGGTCAGACTTGCGAAACACTATTCCGCCTGCGGTGCCGATGAACTGGTCTTCTACGACATCACGGCATCCGCCGAAGGAAGAAGACTGTTTACCGACATCCTTAGAGAAACCGCGAAGAATGTCTTTATCCCACTCACGGTGGGCGGAGGCATCAATACCCTGGAAGATTTCGACCGTGTCCTGAAGTGCGGAGCCGATAAAGTCTCCGTCAACTCCGGCGCCATCAAAGACCCTTCTTTGATCGCCAAGGCTGCCAAAGTCTATGGCGATCAGTGTGTCGTACTGTCTGTCGATGTCAAAAGAGTCGATGGCAGATTCACGGTCTTTGCCAAAGGCGGACGGGAGGATACCGGCATGGATGCCTTACAATGGATCAGGACCTGCGTAGAAAACGGGGCCGGAGAAGTCGTGGTCAATTCGATCGACACCGACGGCGTGAAGAAAGGCTTTGACCTCGAACTTTTACAAGAAGTCACGAAGATCGTAAGTGTCCCGGTCATCGCTTCCGGCGGTGCCGGTAAGATCGAAGATTTCATCACCTTATTCGAAAAGATACCGCAGGTCGATGCCGGCCTGGCCGCTTCGATCTTTCATTTCGGTGAGGTGGAGATCAAGGATCTCAAAAAGAAAATGTATGAAGAAAAGATCCCGGTAAGGATCTGAAGAAAGGTTATTATGATCGATATCAGTGAACTGAAATTTGATGAGAAGGGACTCATCCCGGCCATCGTCTGCGATGCCGTGACCAATAAAGTACTGATGCAGGCCTATATGAACAAGGAAAGCCTATTGATCTCCTTGGAAAAGGGACTGACCTGTTTCTACAGCCGCTCGCGGCAGGAACTCTGGTTAAAAGGCGAGACATCCGGCAATTACCAGCACATCGAGTCCATCACTGCCGACTGCGACAGAGACTGCCTGTTAATAAAGGTGAAGGCCGACGGACCGGCCTGCCATCTTGGAACGCAGTCCTGTTTTGAATATCCGCTGTATGAAAAGGAAGGCGCTTCTTCCTTCAGCTATGAAGGATTGATGGAACTGTTAAAGGGACGAAAGGAAGCACCGCAGGAAGGTTCCTACACCTCCTATCTTTTCGACAAGGGTCTCGACAAGATCTTAAAGAAGATCGGTGAAGAAGCCACCGAAGTCATCATTGCCGGAAAGGCACAAGATAAAAAAGAGACGATCTACGAGATCGCCGATCTGACCTATCACGTGATGGTGCTGATGGTAGAAGCCGGGATCAGTCTTGAAGACATCGGTCAGGAACTCTCCTCAAGACACGTCATCGATAAGAAGGTCAAACAGGAGAAGATGACCTCGTGAAGATCGACCTTCATACCCATACGATCTTTTCTGATGGCAGAGACAGCGCCGAAGAGATGGTGCTTGCGGCGATCGAAAAGGGCCTTGATGTCATCGGCATTTCCGATCACTCCTATACCCCATTCGATCCTGGCTACTGCATGAACTCAGAACGCTATGAAGAGTATATCGAAACGATACGGAAGCTGAAAGAAAAGTATAAGGATCAGATCAAGGTCCTCTGCGGTATCGAACTCGACTTGTTTTCGGATATCCCGGCACAAAACTTCGACTACATCATCGGTTCCGTCCACTATGTCAAAACCGATGATACCTATCTTCCGATCGACCTGGACGCAGAGACTTTCGAAAAGATCATCCATGATCATTTTCAGGATGATCCGTATGCCTTCGCTGAAGCCTACTACGAGACGTTACAAGGTCTCTATGAAAAGACACATTGCGACATCGTCGGCCACTTCGATCTGATCGGCAAGTTCAATGAGGGCAGCCGTTTCTTTGATGAGACGGATGAAAGATATGTCCGAGCCTGGAAGAAGGCCATGGAAAAGCTGGTCAGAGATGTGAAGTGTTTTGAGGTCAATTACGGTGCCTTCAACAAGGGACTGCGATCCGCTCCTTACCTCACAGAAGAGATGCGTGCACATCTGAAAATGCTTGGCGGAACTTTCATCTTCTCTTCCGATTCCCACACCAGGCAGACGATCGGAAAGTTTTAACACATCTTTACAAAAAACATACAATACTTTTTCAAATGAGCGAATCCATCCCGTTTATAATGGATTTGCGGAGGATCGCTCTTATGAACAAGAAACTTCTCAATGGAATCGTCTATGTCCTGACATTCTTTATCGTATATAACCTTCTGGATTATCTGGTCTGCTTTGCCTTCCTGCACAAGCCATACCAGTTCTCCTTTACCAATGACCTGCTCAATCCTTTGTTTCTGGGCGGCGTGACCTATTATTTCCTGTTTGCCAGGAACAGATGATCCTGATCGGAAGGCCTCAGAAAAGTCTTTGATCATCAGATGAAACAGGTGCTGTACAGTACTTGTTTTTTTATGATCTGAACACACTGCCGGTATGGGCATGCATGTCGACTCCAAAGCCTCAGCGCCAAACTAAAAACACACTCATATGCAGACCTTCGGGTCTGCGTATTTTTGTATTACGAAAAACGCGTTCTATCGAAAGAACCTTCCGTCAAAAATGACACCGCAACGCGGTGTCATTCCTCAACTAAGAAAGCTGTTCTGTATCTGTATCGTCAAGATTGTTCCAATCATGACCGCAATCGTTGCAATGGAACTGCTTCACGATCCTGTTTGAAGAAAAGATGGTCCTGACTTCGATCTTCTTATGTCCGCATGCCGGACAGGTATAAGCTCCTTCAAACAGCGTCGTCTTTTCCTTCTTCACTAAGTCCTGTGTCTTTCTCAGTTCTTCCATTTCTGCTTCCTTTCTTTTTTGATGCTTTATGCTTCTGATGCATCCCTTAACAATTCACTGATCGTCGGATGCGGATGTACGACTTCACTCAATTGTTCTGCGCTCATCTTCTTTTCGACTGCGAGAGATAGCTCTGCGATCAGTTCTGTCGCATGCGGAGCCACGATGCTTCCGCCGACGATCACATCATCGACGATCAGCAGTTTGACAAAACCGCTCTCGGCATTTTCGATCAGACATCTGCCGTTGGCACCGGTCAGTGCCTTCCTGCTTGCATAGCTGATACCGCTAGCTTTGAGTTCTTCTTCGCTTCTTCCGACACTGGCGATCTCCGGTTCGGTGTAGATGCCTGACGGGATCACCGACATGTCGATATGAGGCTTCTTGCCCAGAATGAGATCGATGATGTTCTTACCCTGACTTTCCGCGACGTGGGCCAATTGGATATTCCCGCTTACCGCATCGCCGATGCAGTAGACGTTTTCGATATTCGTCCTTCCGTTTTCATCACAAAGGACTCCCCGCTTCATCTCAAGACCGACAGCTTCATCGACCAGTCCTTCGACCGCCGCTTTTCTGCCTGTCGCTAACAATACTTCCTTTGCCTTCAGGAAGACTTCCTTGCCCGACTTGTCAGTAAAGGTCACCTTCTTTTCGCCGTCTTCTTCTTCGATCTTCTTCACGGCTGAAGAAAGATAGACATCGATGCCTTTCTTCTTGAAAAACATACCCAGTCTCTGACCGAGATCTCTGTCCATCGTCGGTATCAGCCGGTCAGCCATCTCGATGATCGTGACCTTGGTGCCCAGACAGTTCAGGGCATCGGAGATCTCCGAACCGATGACGCCGCCGCCGATGACGATGAGCGAATCGATAAACTCTGACTCACCTTCCAGGATCCTGTCGGAACTGATCGTCAGTTCCACACCTTCGATCGGCGCTCTGGATGGGACCGATCCGGCTGCCAGGATGATATGATCGGCTTCATAGACCTCTTCATTACAAAGGACCTTGTCTTTTTCGATGAGCTTCGCAGCACCATAGACGACTTCGACCTTGTCGGCCTTCAGCATCTTCTCGACGCCGCTTCTTAATTTCGCAACGACCTCATCTCTTCTTTCATTGATCTTTGCGTAATCGAAAGACGCATCGAAATGAAGACCGTAAAGCTCCGCTTCTCTTCCCTTCTTATACAGATGGGCAGCTTCGATGAGTGCCTTGGTCGGGATACAGCCCCGGTTGAGGCAGGTACCGCCCAATTTATCCTTTTCAAACAGGATCGTCTTCAATCCGTTTTTTGCCGCCTTGTGAGCAGCCGTATAACCGCCGGGTCCCCCGCCGATGATCGCTACATCATATCTCATTTTCTACCTCTTTCAAAAGGGCGATGACATCCCTTTCTTCTTCTCTTTCACCGCAAAGATCTTTTATCCTTTTACCGGTCAGTTTCTTTTCAAAACCCTCAAACAGCGTCTCATCCATGGCATCGGTATAGATCACAAGATCATCGATCTTATTTTCTTTCATCGAGTAACAGACTTTGACCGTTCCCCAGTCAAAACGTCCTTCAGCTTCCTTATCCAGCGGATACCTTCGACCAAAGCGCCAGCGGTCATCCTTGAATCTTTCACGGTACGTTTCGATCGCACCTGCATCGATATCCTCGATCCTTTCCGCATTCGACCCGTAGACTTCTTCCGCGGAAGCGATCAGTGCCCTTCGCATCATTTCGATATCGAGGTCATCTTTCAGAGACTTCAGATTGATGATGCGTGAGCGGATGGAAGGGACGTTCTTGGAGCGCAGTTTGAGTTTCGATACGCGAAGATACTTCGCAAGCTTTTCTTCATTCACCTGTAACATCAGTGTCCCGTGATGCAGACAGGCGTCTTTGCCTCTGTGATAGGCATGGCCGGAGAATTTCTTCCCCTGTACCAGCAGATCGTTCCTGCCGTTTTTCTCAGCTTCTATGCCAAGACTGCGAAGCGCATTTAAAATGACCTCGTCCTGTTTCGGGACATCGAAATCTTTGCGGGATGTGATGAAGGTAAAGTTCAGATTGCCCGTATCATGATAAACGGCGCCTCCCCCCGATATCCTGCGGGCGAGGCGGCCGTTATCTTTTTCTAAAGCTTCAATATCACATTCACTGTACGCATCCTGGTTCTTCCCGATGACGATCGTATTGGCGTTTTGCCAAAGGTAAAGGATGACTTCATCCGCTTTCACGTTTTCAAGCAGATAAAGCTCGACCGCCTGATTGTAAAAGACATCGAAAGAATCGGAAACGTAAAGTGAAAGTCTATTCATCGAATTGGTACCTGAGCACCGGCTCTCTGGCCGCTTTGGTCTCATCCGGTCTGCCGATCGCGCAATTATGCGGAGCGGCATGCAGATAGTCGGGATCTTCGTGCGCCTTCTTATAAAGGTCAAGATAGATCTGCACAGCCTCATCGATGACTTCTTTTGATTCGCTTTCCGTCGGTTCGAACATCAGCGCTTCATGTACGATCAAAGGGAAATACATCGTTGGCGGATGGATGCCGTAGTCCAAAGAACCTTTGGCGATATCCATTGCCGAAACGCCGGTCTCCTTCTTGAGATCTTCCAGCGATAAGACGAACTCATGCATGCAGATCTGATCGTAAGCCACATGGTAGGAACCTTTGAGCTTGTTCATCATGTAGTTGGCATTGAGTACCGCCTTGCCGGACGCCTCTCGGATGCCTTCTTTTCCTAAAGTCAGGATGTAGGTCAAAGCTTTGACGACGACAAGGAAGTTGCCGTACCAGCTTCTGACCTGACCCATCGTCTTTTCCGGATCGGCAAAGTGATAACCGTCTTCGCACTTCACGACTTCGTGCTTCGGCAAGAATTTCTTCAAGAAATCCTTGCATCCGACAGGTCCGGAACCCGGACCGCCGCCGCCGTGCGGAGTAGCGAAGGTCTTGTGTAAATTCAGATGAACGCAGTCGAAGCCCATATCGCCCGGTCTGACTCTGCCCATGACCGCATTGAGGTTGGCACCGTCGTAGTAACATAAGCCGCCGGCCTCGTGGACGATCTTGGTGATCTCTAAAATATTCGGATCAAAAAGTCCCAATGTATTCGGGTTCGTCAGCATCAGTCCGGCCGTATCTTCGCCAACGGCATTTCTTAAAGCTTGCAGATCGACGCCGCCGTTTTCATCGGACGCGATGTTGACGATCTTGAAACCGGCCATCGCCGCACTGGCAGGATTGGTACCGTGTGCGGAATCCGGAACGATGATGTTGACTCTCTTTGTATCGTTTCTATCCTGGTGATACTTTCTTATCAGCAGTAATCCGGTGTATTCACCATGAGCACCGGCTGCCGGTTCGAAGGTCATGGCATCCATGCCGGTGATCTTGCACAAAAGATCTTCCGCTTTATATAAGACTTCCATCGCACCCTGAACGGATGTCTCAGGCTGCAGCGGATGCAAGTCTGTGAAGCCCTTCAAGGAAGCACAGACTTCATCGATCCTAGGATTGTATTTCATCGTGCAGGAACCAAGCGGATAAAAGCCGTCATTGACGCCATGTGTCTGCTTGGCCAAAGAAGTGTAGTGTCTTGAAAGGTCGACTTCCGAGATCTCAGGGAGACGAAGCTGCTTCTTTCTGGAAAGAGCCTCAGATGGTCTTGCCTCACCGGTCTTGATCTCCGGAAGATAGTCCATGCCTCTTGACGGCTTGCTTAATTCAAACAGGAGTTTCATGCCAGTACCTCCTTGAGTGCATCGATGAGTTCATCGATCTTGTCTTTCGTATTGACTTCCGTCGCACACCATAAGACCTTGTCCTCACATGGAAGACCCGAAAGGATCTTCCTTGCCGAGAGCTTTTCTTCCAAAAGTTTCGGATCGACCGGTGAAGATGTCAGGAATTCATCGAAGTATTCCCCTTCGTCTGTACGTCTGAAGCCCAGTTTTGCCAGTTCACTTTCCAGATATCTGGCATTGTTGTAACAGCTGAGTGCCAGCTTCTCCATGCCTCTTGGACCCATGGCTGCCAGATAGACGGAAGCGGTCATCGCACAAAGTGCTTCATTGGAACAGATGTTGGAAGAAGCCTTTTCACGACGGATATGCTGTTCTCTTGCCTGCAGTGTCAGAACAAAAGCCCTTCTTCCTTGATGATCTTCGGTCTGTCCGACGATCCTGCCCGGGAGCTTACGCATCAGTTCTTTCTTGCAGGTCATGAAACCGAGGTACGGTCCGCCAAAGCCCATCGGCAGACCTAACTGCTGGCCTTCGCCGACGGCGATATCGACATCCATCTCGCCCGGTGTCTTATAGATGGCCAAAGCGATCGGATCGCAGCCCATGATCATCTTTGTCTTGTTTTCATGGACTGCTTTCGTCAGTTCTTCGATGTCCTCGATCAGACCGAAACAGTTCGGGCTTTCGACATATAAGGATGCCGTCTTTTCATTGAGTTTTGCCTTCACTTCTTCAAGATCGGTCCTGTGATCCTTGTTTTTGAGAAGCGTGAGTTTGACATCACGGCTTTCGCAATACGTCTTCATGACCTCCAAAGTCTGCGGATCGGTCGTATCGGAGACTAAGACTTCGTTCTTATTTCTTTCCAAAGTCATGAACAGCGCTTCGGCTGCCGCCACTGCGCCGTCATACACTGAGGCATTGGAAACATCCAGGCCCGTCAGTTCACAGATCTGGGTCTGGTATTCAAAGATCGACTGTAAGACGCCTTGTGAGATCTCGGCCTGGTAAGGCGTATAAGCGGTCAGGAATTCTTCTTTGGAAGTGATATAGGAGACGATGGCCGGAATGTAATGCCTGTAGACACCGGCACCGCGGTAGATCTGATCATAGACCTGATTCTTCGAAGCGATCTTGCTGACCTCTTCGAGAACTTCCATCTCACTTTTCCCTTCAGGCAGCTCAAGTTCTTTGAGCTTCACCTCTTCCGGAACCATCGAATAAAGATCATCGATACTCTTTAATCCGATGTCCTTTAACATCGCTTCCTGTTCGCTTTGCGTTTCAGGAATATATCTGCCCATGGCTAAGCCTCGCTCTTGCAGAACTCTTCGTAGGCAGCTGCATCGAGCAGTTCATCCTGCCCGCTGACTTCTTTGACTTTGATGAACCAGGCATCGTAGCAGTCATTGTTGACCAAAGCCGGATCGTCTGTCAATGCTTCATTGACTTCTTCGATCACGCCGGTGACCGGTGAATAGACATCGGAGACCGCCTTGACGGACTCAACATCGCAGAACACTTCGCCGGCCGTGACTTCATCACCGACACTTGGCAGATTGACGAAGACGATGTCGCCTAAAGCGTCTTGCGCATAGTCGGTCAGTCCGACGACACAAAGACCGTCTTCTTCTTTGACCCATTCATGAGTTTTTGTATACTTGAGTTCTTCCGGATTCTTAAACATGTTTCCCCTCCTTATGTTTATCTTTCCCTTTTATAGAAAGGCATCGCAACGACTTCTGCCTTTAATCTTCTTCCACGTACATCCACTTCGACGATCTGGCCGATCTCAGAATATTTCTTATCGACCAGCGCCATGGCGATGGACGTCTTGAATAGCGGCGAATAGGTGCCGCTGGTGGTATGACCGATCTTTTCTTCTCCGACATAGACATCCTGATGTTCTCTCAATACGCCCTTGTCGACGATCTTCAGACCGACACGGCAGATCTTCGGTTCGCCCTTTTCTTCCAGAGCTTTCTTGCCGATGAATTCTTTCTTGTTCATCTTGACGCCATAGTCAAGCCCTGTCTCCAGCGGTGTGATCGTCTCATCCATCTCGTGGCCGTATAACGGCATCGAAGCCTCCAGACGCAGCGTGTCTCTTGCGCCGAGTCCGCATGGACGAAGTTCATATTCTTTGCCCGCTTCCAACAACATATCCCAGAGCTTTTCGGCATCCTTGTTTTCCACATAGATCTCATAGCCGCTTTCGCCCGTATAACCGGTGTAGGAGATGATGCAGTTGATATCGCCGACTTTCACATCGCGTTTGGCGGTGTAATACTTCTGCGGGATGTCCTCTTCCTTCATCAGCTTGGAGATGATCGCATGGGAACACGGTCCCTGCAAAGCGACCTGGGCGATCTGATCGGAGATGTCTTCGATCTGCGTATCTTCCAGGATATGGTCTTTCATCCAGGCAAAATCCTTGTGACGGTTGGAAGCGTTGACGACGATGAAATAATCTTCTTCGCCGAATTTGTAGACTAACAAGTCATCACAGACGCCGCCATCCTCGAAACACAGGACGCCGTAGCGCACTTTGCCAAGAGGCATCTTCGTGTAATCGTTGGTCAGCAGATGATTCAGCGAGGCAAGAGCTCCCTTTCCTTTGAAAGTGATCTCGCCCATGTGCGAAACATCAAAAAGGCCCGCTTTTTCTCTGACTGCCATATGTTCGGCGATCACGCCTTCATACTGTACCGGCAGCAGATATCCGGCAAACGGCACGATCCTGCCGCCGGCCTTCACGTGGGCATCGTAAAGAGGTGTTTTCAGTTCCATAAACGATTCTCCTTTATCTGATAAAAAAGACAGGAAAAAACCCTGTCTCTGTATGTTTACCTGAAAGATTCTCCTTTTTGGGATTGCTTCTTTGGTGCATCTGATTATGCTCTCCAGAGTCTGTCCAAAACCGGTCCTTTTGCCTGAGAGTTTCTTCCCCTTCGGCGTTTCTTAAACGAAATCTCTCCCGGTCTCTTCATCCAGTCCTTCTGTCTTTATTTTACCATAGCCTCAAAGACTTGGTCCCTTCAAATCACAGAACTTTTATCAGTTGTTCTGTGCCTGCTGATAGGCTTCCTGATGGACCTCCCACAGCGAGATCATGTCATCGATGATCTGCTCCTGATCCACAAAATTCAAGAAAACCGAATCCCCGTCCTTGAATTTCATCGTGAAACCGTCAGCCTTCACTTCACCGATCTCAAACGGCAGGTTGTCGACCGATCCATCTGCTTTCTCATCGACATCGACGATCTTGAAATGATCTTCCTCTTCCTCGACATCGCCCAGGATATAGACCAGCAGTTCGCTGTTGTCCTCGTTGAGGACCATGATCGCTGCCGTACGGATGTCATCGGGATCATCATAAGCCAGATAGACGTTGTATCCCATTTCCAAGACACC
>JAZQIF010000137.1:0-34133 GCA_045540935.1 Erysipelotrichaceae bacterium
GACCAGAACGATCGAAAATGAACGTGACCGCCGTATGACGATCATGACGACCTGCTTCATCCCGTGCGGAGCGAAGCTGCCGATCATCGCTTTGATCGCCGGTGCCGTATTCAATAAGGCATGGTGGGTATCTCCTTGTGCGTACTTCATCGGTGTTGCCGCGATCATCATCTCCGGCATCATGCTGAAGAAGACGAAACTGTTTGCAGGCGATCCGGCACCATTCGTCATGGAACTTCCTGCATACCATGTGCCTTCAGTCACCAACGTCTTAAGAGGGACCTGGGAAAGAGGCTGGTCCTTCATCAAACGTGCAGGAACGGTCATCGTCCTGTCCTCTGTCGTCATCTGGCTGCTGAACTCGCTGTCATTTGAAGGTGGCTTCCACTATCTGGGTGAAGATGGTGAAGGCGCTTCGATCTTAGAGAACATCGGTTCCTTGTTTGCCTGGGTATTTGCGCCGTTAGGATTCGGCACATGGCAGGCTACGGTCGCTACCGTCTTAGGTCTGGTCGCCAAGGAAGATGTCGTCGGTACCATCGGTACTTTGATCTCCATGGAAGATCTGCCAGACTTAGTCGAAGGCGGCGAAGAGATCATGGGTGTTCTCGATGTCTTCTTCAACGGTTCTGCCGTTGCGGCATTCTCCTTCATGGTCTTTAATCTGCTCTGCGCTCCTTGCTTCGCTGCAATGGGTGCCATCAAGCGTGAGATGAACAACGCCAAATGGACTGCGATCGCGATCGCATACATGTGCGTATTCGCCTATGCGACATCCTTATGTATCTACCAGATCGGTTCTGCGCTGAACGGAAGCGCCAACATTTTAGGCCTGATCGTCGCGGTTGCGATCATCGCATTTGTGGTATACATGTTATTCAAACCGTACAAGGAGTCTGAGACACTTACTCAGGAAGTAAGAGTCAAATAAAAAAGAAAGGAGTTTCGATATGACTTGGTTGAAAGCGAATATGGGAAACATCATCGTGATCGCTTTGGTCGGTGCGCTGCTGTATGTCTGTGCAGCCTCTCTGATCAGGTCAAAGCGAAGCGGACTTCCCTCCTGTGCCTGCGGCAAGAACTGCGCGACCTGCGCACTCCGCTATGCCCATGGCATGGCTCAGAAAAAAGCATAATATTCTGAATAAGAGCACGGAATGTGCTCTTTTCTTTTTGTCAGAAAGCCATTTTGTGAATAAAATGTCATGATGAGGTGGCCCCGTTTCACGAAAAAGTGTTAGAATCAATATAGGTACTTGAGGTTTTGTATTTTTATATAGGACTATAATGGAGTAATCGCAGATTATTGATGAAGTATCTTTAAAATTCTTGAAGGTGGAGGAGAAGATGAAACTGACAGGAAATCAGATCATGTATTTGTTGACGATCAAAAAGATCAGCATGAACAAGCACGTCATCCGAAGCGTCGATGTTGCTTCGCAGATGGATTATTCAAGAGCGAGTATCCACAAGATGCTGGGTACACTCAAGAAGATGGGGCTGATCGAGCAGGAGTATTACAGTTCGATCAAGCTGACGTCGCTGGGCTCCAGAGTAGCAAACGGGTATCTTAAGAAGTACGAACTTTTGCACCAGACACTGGAACCGGTCGTCAAACTTCCGGACGGGTATAATCTGGGCATCTGCAATCTGATCGAACTGATGTAGTTACCGGTTCAGCAATTTGATCATTAAATCCAGCGGATCAGCATGATTGCTGATCTTTTGTCGTATCTTTGGAAAAAGTAACAAGATGTACCGAAGATTCTGACAAAAGCCGTCTATAATGGTTTCTGTGAGATTCAAAAATATCGACATGCTGGAGGGGGACCTCTGGTCGAATATATTCCTGTTCACCCTGCCGGTGATGTTATCGGGCGTGCTGCAGCTACTGTTCAATGCGATCGATATGATCGTGGTCGGAAAGTTTTCCGGATCCTTATCGATGGCGGCCGTCTCTTCGACCGGTTCTCTGATCAACCTGGTGACCAATCTTTTCATCGGTATGTCCGTAGGCTCTTCCGTCTGCATCGCCAGAAGGATCGGCAGCCGCGACTTTGACCGAGTAAAAGATGCCGTCCATACTGCCATCCTGATCGCCATGGTCTCGGGCGTCTTACTGATGTTTGTCGGGATCTTACTTTCAAGAAAGTTCCTGGAGATGATGGGATCGCCTGCCGATGTCATATCCTTATCGGCTTTATATCTTCGCGTCTACTTTACCGGCATGCCGGCAACGATGGTCTATAACTTTGCCTCCGGCGTATTGAAAGCCAAAGGCGATACCAGACGCCCGCTTTTTGCCTTGCTGATCGCCGGCGTTCTCAACGCCTCGCTCAATCTGATCTTCGTGGTCTTCTTCCACATGGATGTGGCAGGTGTCGGTCTGGCTTCGTCGATCTCTTCCTATGTCTCGGCGCTGTTTGTCTTATACGCGCTGGTCAAAGACGAAGGGGCCGTCCAGCTCGATCTGAAACATCTCTATATCGAAAAGAGTGCGATGAAGGAGATCCTGAAGGTCGGTATCCCGGCAGGTCTGCAGTCGACGATCTTTTCGATATCCAATGTGGCGATACAGTCTTCGGTCAACAGCTTCGGACCGATCGTCATGGCAGCCAACGGGGCAGCCGGTTCGATCGCCGATTTCGTCTATACGATCATGAACTCTTTCTATCAGTCCTGTCTGACCTTCACTTCGCAGAACGTCGGTGCGGGAAAATTCGAGCGGATCCGCAAGATCCTGCTGGTCTGTCTGATCCTGGTCTTTATTTCCGGGGTATTGGTCGGCAATCTGGTCTATCTTAGCGGCAGCAGTCTGCTCAATATCTATTCCGATGATCCTGCTGTCATTGCGGCGGGCATGATCAAGCTTTCGATCTTCTGCCGTCCGTATTTCCTTTGCGGAATGATGGATGTTTTAGTCGGATCGCTTCGCGGCATGGGCTATTCGATCTTCCCGATGATCACCTCGCTCATGGGTTCCTGTGCCTTCCGTCTGATCTGGATCGCGACCTATTTCAAGGCCCATCACAGCATCGATGTCTTATATTATTCCTATCCGCTGTCCTGGACGGTCACGGGGCTCGTACATCTGTGCACCTTCCTTGTCGGCTATTCGCTTCTGAAGAAGAAAACAACGGCACAAAGTGTAAAGGCCTGATCGCTGTACTATAATATTGATATAGAGGAAATTATGATCAAGAACGATTTTGAAAAATACAATCAGGATGACTGGCTGGCCAGAGAGATCGAACGCGAAAGAAGGATCTCGGCCTGGGACCTCGACGACGCAAAGCAGTTAAGGCGCCAGCATGAGGAAGACTGTGATGCCAGGAATGTGGCAGAAGAACACTACCGTCATCACAAAGGAAGAAAGACTGTTTCCGACACTGTCTTAAAAGGAAAGCTGTCCGCCTGGTTTTACATCGACCTGATCGCGGTGTTCGTGCTGTTTGCCTTATCATTGATGACCCCGGGCATGCCGGTAATGCCGTCAGTCTTCTTATTCCTGTGTCTGAATCCGGGCATCTTTGTCTGGCTTTACGCATTCAAGCGTTATCCGAGCGAATCGTATCTCAAGACGGTCTTTATGATCGCCGTGCTGTGGTTCCTGTTCTCACTGTTTACAGGAAACCGGAGATATATTTCTTATCTGATTTGGAGGTTATTCGAATGAAACTCATCATTATCCTGTTTATTCTGCTGATCATCGTCGCTGCGATGGCGGTCTCATGTCTGTGTATCGTTCCGCAGGGGAATGCCTGGGTCATCGAACGTCTGGGAAAATATGCCGCGACATGGCATGCCGGCTTACATTTGCGCACACCGATCCTGGAGAGAGTCGTACGCAAGATCTCTTTGAAGGAACAGGTCGCGGACTTTGAACCGCAGTCGGTCATCACCAAAGATAACGTCACGATGAATGTCGACTCCGTCGTCTACTTCCAGGTCATCGATCCGGAAGCTCTGACCTACGGCGTCGAGCGTCCGATCGCCGCCATTGAAAACCTTTGTGCGACGACCCTTCGTAACATCATCGGTTCCATGACGCTTGATGAGACTCTGACTTCCAGAGAAAAGATCAACAACGAGACGATCAAGGTCCTTGATGAAGCGACCAACAAATGGGGCATCGATATCACCAGAGTCGAAGTGCAGAACATCACTCCGCCTAAATCCATCCAGGAAGCCATGGAGAAGCAGATGAAGGCAGAACGTGAAAAGCGTGCCGTCATCCTTACTGCCGAAGGTGAGAAGCAGTCCGCGATCACCAGAGCGGAAGGCGAAAAGGAATCGGCGATCCTTCGTGCCGATGCGGTCAGAGAAGAAAGGATCCGTACCGCACAGGGTGAAGCTGAAGCCATACGCGCAGTCGCTGAGGCGCAGGCAAAGGCCATCGAGATGGTCAACAAGGCTGCTCCGAGCAAGGAATATCTGTCGATCCGTTCGATGGAAGCTGCGGAAAAGATGGCGGACGGCCAGTCGACCAAGATCATCGTCCCATCCGACTTGCAGGCGATCGCTTCCTTAGCTAAGATCTTCGAAGAAAGCAAGTAGATCCATCAGTCCTCTTCTTTCAGAAATACAGAAGGAAGAGGACTTATTTTCTGTAAATATGTGAAAAAACAGGCAATATTGAATTTTCACATAAGACAATATAAAATATAGATATTGTTCAGATATGAACTATAAAAAACACTGATAATGATACCGATCATCGAGAATACCTATGCTTCCAAAGGCTTATATCAGGAACTGCTGAATCCCTTGTGCAGAAAGTACGAGCTGACCGATACGCAGCTTGTCATTTTGTTGTATCTCGAAGATTCCAATCCGGCCGATTCGGCAGCCATGATCATGCGTTTCCAGCGCTTGAAAAAGTCGGTGGTCTCCAATTCGATCGCCGAACTGAAAAGAAGAGGTTTCGTCTCTTCGAGTTTCCACGAAGGAAACCGCAAGACCAAGCATCTGCAGACGACCGAAGAAGCTAGGCCGATCATCGAAGAAGCCAAAAAGATCCAGGAGGATTTTGTGGATATCCTGACCAGAGATCTCGATGAAAAAGAGGTCGAAGAGCTCAACCGGCTCATCGCCAAGGTCAATCACAACATGCAGGAGTACAGAAGATGAAACTGAAGATCTATCTGATCACGACCGCCATCGCGCTGCTTCTCAGCGGCGGGGCATACTTCATCGATCTCAGGATCGCGTACGGCATCCTGCTGTCGGCGATCTATTCGTTAGTGAACATGCTGATACTGTCTGTGACGATGAAAGCGGCAATCGGATCGGAACAGCTCAATTATGCCGTGCTGATACCGGGGAATATCTTGCGGTTCGGCCTGCTGATGGCGGTAATATATATAGCAGTGAAAAATCCGCAGTACTTCAATATGATCGGAGTCGCAATCGGATTCACGTTGTTTCTGATCGCATTGCTGCTGGATGCATTAACAAGAAAGGGGAGGAAAGCGGAATGAAGCTACAGACAGCTGTCTTTACAGTCATCATCGTTACGATCGCACTGGCTGCCGTTCTTTTCTATATCAATAAAAAACTGAAGGAGTTCGATCCGTTGAGTGAACCCAAGGGCATCGTTCTGCTGGTGATCATGTATGCGGAAATGATCGACAAGATGGTCAAGGAAAAAACCAATGATGAAGTGGCGGAATATCTGACGCCTTACATCATGTCGGTGGCTGCCTTCATCTTTGTGTCCAACATCCTGGGGCTTTTTGCCTTGGAGACGCCGACATCCAATCTTTCAGTCACGCTGGTCTTAGCGGCAGTGACCTGCATACTGATCGAATACTATTCGGCCAAAGCCAGAGGGGCGAAAGGCTACATCAAGTCATGGTTCGAACCGATGGCACCGTTCGTCATCCTGAACATCATGTCCAAACTCTCGACGCTGTTGTCTTTGTCACTGCGTCTGTTCGGTAACATCCTGTCCGGCGGTATCCTGATGTCGGTCATCTACCAGATGCTGGCATCGATCTCCCGAATGATCCCTTTGATCGGTGACAAGTTCAACATCTTCGGTGTCCTGGTCGCTCCGGTCTTGCATTTCTACTTCGATCTGTTCTCCGGCGTCATGCAGGCTTTCATCTTTATCACATTGACTACGTCGTTCATAGGCAAAGAACTGCCTAACAAATAAAAAGTTCACGAGGAGGAAAATTATATGGAAAAAGCGTTAATGGCATTTGCAGCAGCTATGTGTGTCTGCGGCGGTTGTGTCACCGGTATCATGGAAGGAAAGGTCGCCATTCAGGCGGTCGAGTCCATCGGCAAGAATCCGGATGCGGCTGACAAGATCCAGTCCATGGCGATCGTCGGTGCTGCGATCTCCGAGACATGTGCTATTTACTGTCTGCTTGTCGCTTTCCTGATCATCTTTATCTTAGGAGCTTAAGATGCAGATCGTAGATATTCTGGAACTTCTTATCCCGGATGTCTGGACGGCCATCACTCAGCTTTGCGCGACAGCTGTACTGTTTTTCCTGATGTACAAGCTGGCATGGAAACCGGTCAGGAAGATCCTGGATGAAAGAAGCAGATTCGAACAGGAGAAGCTTTCCGAAGCGGCAGCTCTTAAGGAAGAGAATGAAAAGATCTCCAGACAGGCCAAAGACATCATCTCCGATGCCAACAGGGATGCGGAAATGATCGTCAAGGAAGCCAGAGAAGAGGGGCAGAACCTGAAAAACGAGCTCATTGCCGAGGGCAAGAGACAGTCGGACCAGCTTCTGGAGAACGCAAAACACGATATGGAGATGCAGAAGGCCAAGATGATGGAAGAGATGCGCTCCGAGATCGTCGATACAGCAATCGCTGCGGCTGAGAAAGTCCTTCAGCAGAACGTCGATTCCGATGCCGAAAGACAAAGCATCAACTCTTTTGTCAAGGAAGTGATCTCTAAATGAACGTAAACATCTCTTCTTATGCGCGAAGACTGATGGAACTGGTCACGCAGGAAGATCTGATCGACGTCTGTTTTAAGGATCTCAACGAGATCAATGACGAGATCAATTCCAACGAAGAGCTGGCCAGATACATCACTTCCGATGCGTATTCCAGCGAGGAAAAGAAACAGAAACTCCAGGAGATCTTTCACGGGGAACTCGATCCTTCCGTACTGCAGGGCTTGTTTCTGATCGCCGATCAGATCCCGCGCAAGCATATGGAGGCGGAGCTCATCCATGAATTCATTTCCTATTATTACAGGTCCCGTGGGATCATTTTCGGTGCGGCTTATTCGGCAAGAAAGATCGCGGAAGGCGATCTGCGGATCCTGGAAGAAGCTTTTTCCCAAAAGCTGTCCAAAAACATCAGACTGGAAAACAAGATCGACAAGGATCTTATAGGCGGCGTCAAGATCGCCATCGAAGATACTGTCTGGGACGGTACCTACCGTGCCAAGATGGATGAACTGAAAAACAGCCTGATGAACAAAGAACTCGACAAGGAAGCGGAAAACTTCGGTCTTGATCTCAAGAAGGAAGTCGGGGACTTTGATATCAGCGGCGTCAAGATGGATTCCAACATGACGACCGGTTTTGTCACTTCGGTGGCTGACGGTGTCGCCAATATCTCCGGTATCTATCAGGCGATGGCTGGCGAACTGTTGGACATCGGCGAGACCAAAGCGATGGTCATGGACCTGGAAGAAGACAATATCGCAGCCGTCCTGTTAGGCAACGACAAGGATATCGTCAAAGGCACACAGGTCTCCTCGACCGGCAAGGTCGTCGAAGTTCCGGTCGGCGATGAGCTTTTAGGCAGAGTCGTCGATGCCTTGGGCAGACCGATCGACGGCAAGGGCGTCATCAAGACCACCGAGACCAGACAGATCGAAGTCGCCGCACCAGGTGTCATCGACAGAAGCCCGATCAACGAACCTCTGCAGACAGGCATCAAGATCATCGACTCGATGATCCCGATCGGCAAGGGCCAGCGTGAGCTGATCATCGGTGACCGTCAGACCGGCAAGACCGCTCTGGCGATCGATACGATCATCAACCAGAAGGGCAGGAACGTCAAATGTATCTATGTCGCGATCGGACAGAAGAATTCGACCGTTGCCCAGATCATAGAAAAACTCAACAACTTCGGCTCGATGGCCTACACGACCGTGGTCGTGGCAGGTGCTTCCGAGCTGGCATCTTTGCAATACATCGCTCCATATGCGGGCTGCAGCATCGGTGAATACTGGATGTCCAAAGGCGAAGATGTCCTCATCGTTTACGATGACTTATCCAAACACGCCGTGGCATACAGAACACTGTCTCTGTTATTGAGGAGGCCTCCGGGAAGAGAAGCCTTCCCTGGTGATGTCTTCTACTTGCATTCCAGACTCCTGGAAAGAAGCGGCAAACTCTCCAAGAGACTTGGCGAAGGTTCTCTGACCGCGCTTCCGATCATCGAGACGCAGGCGGGCGATATCTCGGCATATATCCCGACCAACGTCATTTCGATCACCGACGGTCAGATCTTCCTACAGACCGAGATGTTCAACTCCGGTATCCGTCCGGCCATCGACTACGGACTTTCCGTATCGCGTGTCGGTTCGGCTGCCCAGATCAAGGCGATGAAGAAAGCCTCCTCTTCTTTGAAGCTGGATCTTTCCCAATACCAGGAAGTATTGGACTTTGCGCAGTTTGGTTCGGACCTCGATCCTTCCACAAGGGCGAGGATCAACCACGGTTCCCATCTGGTGGAAATGCTGAAACAGCCGCAATACAAGCCGATGGCGACCGCCGATCAGATCATCCTTCTTTTAGCGGGCAAGCTCAATCTCCTCGATGATATCCCGTTAGAAGAAATGAAAGAATACGAGAGCGAACTTCTCGAAGAAATGAACAACGTACACCGCGATCTCATGAACGAGATCGAGACCAAGAAAGACATCGATGAGGATCTTATGGAAAGACTCACATCGACGATCAGAGTATTTACGACGAAATTCAGATTGATAGATTAACTTATGGCCGGACAGATCAGTGCGATCAAAAAAAGACTGCAGACCGTCAACTCCACCAAGAAACTGACCAATGCGACAGAGCTGGTGGCGACGGTCAAACTGCAGAAATATAACCTGAAGGCGCAGCTGAATGAGGAGTATGCGAAAAACCTCAGACGTTTTATCATGCTTGCGCTGAAAGGCAAAGGGCCGGAAGTCGAAGATAATCCCTATCTTGTCAGAAACGATATCTCCAATCCGCTTTATATCGTCATCACTTCCAATTCGGGACTCTGCGGAAGCTACAACCTGGAAGTGCTGAAGTTCGTGGAGAAGAACGTTTCAAAGGATGTGCCGATCTTTGCGATCGGTACCATCGGCTACAACTGGCTGATGAAAAACGACTACCTGGTCGTCAAACGTTATGATGAACTCGAAGATCTGCAGCCTACCATACTGAATACGATGATCGACAACATCCTGCTTCTGTTTTCGAAGTTTGAGATGAATGAGATCAATGTCGTCTATACCAAATACATCAATACCCTGACTTACACCCCGACACTCATGAAGCTGCTGCCGCTGGAACTGGAAAACGAGGAGACCGATGAGACCCTCTTACTGGAACCGAACCGCAACGAAGTGCTCAATGAGCTGATCCCGATGTATGTCTCTTCTCAGATCTATGTCGCCTTTCTGGAGGCCAAGACTTCTGAGAATGCCGCACGAAGGAATGCCATGAACCTGGCAAACAAGAATGCGGAGAAACTGATCAATGAATTACAGCTTTACTACAATAAAGCCAGACAGGCAGCCATCACTCAGGAAATGAATGAGATCGTGGCTTCCTCAGGAAGGAACAGAAAGGAAGAATCATGAACGAAAATATAGGAGAAGTCGTAAGTGTCATCGGTCCGGTCGTCGATATGCGTTTCAACGACAGACTGCCAAAACTCTATAATGCGATCACGATCCCTTTCAATAATGAGACGATCACCTGTGAAGTCGAGCAGGATATCGGTGATGACAAAGTCAGATGCATCGCGCTGTCCCAGACCAACGGTCTGACCAGGGGCATGAAAGCGATCGATACCGGCAAAGCCATCCAGGTCCCGGTAGGCAAGCAGATCTTAGGCAGGATGTTCAACCTGCTGGGTCAGCCGATCGACGGACTGGAAGAACTTCCGGCCGATGTCGAAAAAGACATCATCCACAAACCTGCGCCTACTTTCGAGCAGCAGCAGACTAAGGTCGAAATACTCGAGACCGGCATCAAAGTCGTCGACCTCTTATGCCCGTATATCAAGGGCGGCAAGATCGGTCTGTTCGGCGGTGCCGGTGTCGGCAAGACCGTCCTGATGCAGGAACTGATCCGTTCGATCGCCGTCGAACATAACGGTCTGTCCGTTGTGGCCGGTGTCGGCGAACGTACCAGAGAAGGCAATGACCTCTACTTTGAAATGAAAGAATCCGGTGTCCTGGAAAAGACGGTCCTGGTCTATGGCCAGATGAACGAATCCCCGGGTGCCAGAATGCGTGTCGCCCTAAGTGCACTTACCATGGCGGAACGTTTCCGTGATGTCGACAAGCAGGATGTCTTGCTGTTCATCGATAACATCTTCCGTTTCTCGCAAGCCGGTTCGGAAGTTTCCGCACTTCTCGGACGTATGCCTTCCGCCGTCGGCTATCAGCCGACACTTGCGACCGAGATGGGTGAACTGCAGGAAAGGATCACTTCCACAAAGGACGGCTCCATCACTTCCGTACAGGCCATCTATGTGCCAGCCGACGACCTGACTGACCCGGCTCCGGCAACGGCCTTTGCCCACCTGGATGCCAAGACGGTCCTCGATCGTAAGATCGCCTCTTCCGGACTTTATCCGGCGGTCGACCCTTTGCAGTCGACATCAAGAGCCCTCGATCCGAACGTCGTCGGTATCGAACACTACGAAACAGCTCTCGAGGTCATCAAGATCTTACAGAAGTATCATGACCTTCAGGATATCATCGCCATCCTGGGTATCGATGAACTTTCCGATGAGGATAAGGCCATCGTCAACCGTGCCAGAAGGATCCGTAACTTCCTCTCGCAGCCGTTCGCGGTCGCCGAGAAGTTCTCCGGCATGGAAGGAAGGTTCGTCAAGATCGAAGATACGATCCGCTCCTTCAAAGCCATCCTTTCCGGTGACTATGATACCTATCCGGAAGAAGCCTTCATCTATTGCGGTACCATCGAAGATGTGATCGCCAAGGCGAATAAGGAATAGTCATGGAATTCAAGACGGACCTGATCACCTATAACGGTGTCTATCGGACGATCATGACGGAAAAGCTGAATCTGCCGACTTCCGAAGGAAGAAGGACGATCTTAGCCAATCACATGCCGATCATGATGCCTTTGCAGGTCGGCGTCATCGAAACGGAAGAAGACGGTTCTCTCAAGCATTATGCGGTCAACGGCGGTGTCATGTATTTCAATGATAATGTTGCCGAGATCGTTGCGGACTCCATCGTCGATGTCGAAGAGATCGATATCGAGGAGGCAAAAAAAGAAAAGGCCAAGGAAGAGGAAAAGCTCGCCAGGGCCAAGAGGGAAAACGAAAGGATCCGTGCCCAGAACAGGATCGATGTTGCCGAAAACCTCATCAAGGCAAAAGAAAAATATCTGGATCAGAAGAATCAATGAAATATGGCGCTATGATGCGCCATTTTTTAATTCATCTTTTGTTTTAATAGTTCCGCAAAGATGCGGATATAGGTATCGTCGATATCCTTGTTCCAGAACGCACAGTAGTTCCTCAAGAAGGGCTGTCCCCGTTTATACAAAGGGATGCGGGTGACGGAACGGTCGAAGTACGTTTCATTTCGAAACACTTCGACGGGCAAAAACCCTTTTCCGGATACGACCATGAGTCTTGCCTGGCGAAGATCGTCGGCGTAAAGGTGCTCACCGGTAAAGCCGACGATATCCCGGTAATAAGAGGATTCATTTTCTCTCTGTTTCATGGAAGCGACCAGGATACACGGTGTGTTCTTGAGATCGGAAACATCGATCTGATGAAGTTTCGCGAAAGGATGACGGGAAGAGATCTCGATGAAACATTGGCTCTTCACGAGCTCATAGTTGACATAATCCTCAGAGAATTTGCGCCGCTGATCGTTGATGACCAGATCCGCTTCCCCGCGTATGAGACTGTTGTAGAGATCTTCGTGGCTTCCGGAAAAGACATCGATCGCAATATCGGGATACCTATGTGAGAATTCGGCCATCGTTTCCTCGAATTCGCTTCCCGCATAGGAATTCAGATAGCTGATCTTCAGTTTCGGGACCTCCTTTTTATCCAGAGAGGAGATCTCTTTTTTTAATGACCCGATGTCTGCCAGGATGATCGTCGCCTTGCGGTAAAACAGTTCTCCCGCTTCCGTGAGGGAGAAAGTGCGGTTATGCCTGTCCAATAGCTTTGTGCCGAGCTCATCTTCCAGTGACTTGATCTGCTGGGAAATGGCGGATTGGGAGATATGGCAGCGTTCACCGGCCAGTGTAAAGTTTCCTTCGTCGACGACAGCGATGAAATATTCGATCTGTTTCAGAAACATAGCGGTCCTCCTGTCTTTATTCTAGCGCAGATCGATAAGTTTAACTAATGGATATGACACAAAACTAGAATTGATTGATAAGATTCAGCTGTTTATCATAAGGGTGTAAGAAAAAGGAGATGCAGATATGGCAAAAACATTAGTGATCTATTATTCAAGAAAAGGTGAGAATTACGTCAATGGTGCGATCCGTTCCCTTAAGAAAGGCAATACGGAGATCGTCGCCGAATATATCCAAGAAGCAGCGGATGCGGATCTGTTTGAAGTTGAAACGATCAGAGAATATTCGACAGATTATATGACATGCACGGAAGAGGCAAAGCAGGAATTGCGTGAAAATGCCCGTCCGGAATTGAAGAGATATCTCGATTCGATCGAAGGTTATGACAACATCGTCGTTGCCGGTCCGTGCTGGTGGGGCACCTATCCTTGCGGCGTCTTCACGCAGCTGGAAAGACTGGACTTTACAGGCAAGCACGTCTTCCCGGTCATGACACATGAAGGCAGCGGTCTTGGTTCCAGCGCCCAGTCTTTGAAGAAATACTGCAAAGGGGCACAAGTCGGTCAGGGTCTGGCGATCCATGGAGCGGATGCGGCTTCTTCCAAGGATGCCGTCACCAGATGGGCAAAGGCCAATCTGCAATAATAAAGTTCTTCAAAAAAGCAGGAGGATATCAGAAATGAAACGTACATGGCTGATCACCGGAGTGAGCTCGGGTTTCGGAAACGAAATGACCAGGCAGCTCCTTCACAAAGGAGATACCGTTATCGGAACGGTGAGAAATACGGAAAAAGTTGAAGATCTGATCAGGGAATTTCCGGATAGTTTTGATTGTCAGCTTTTGGATGTGACTGAGATCGATAAGGTCCATGCGTTTGTTCGGAATATGTTTGAAAAACACGGAAAGATCGATGTCATCGTCAATAATGCCGGTTACGGTTTATTTGGCGCAGCAGAAGAGCTTTCCGAAGATGAGATCAACAGGATCATCGCGACCAATCTGACGGCACCGATCATGATCATCCATGATTCTCTGCCGTACTTAAGGAAACAGGGCGGAGGCAGGATCATCCAGCTGTCTTCCTATGGCGGGCAGGTGGCCTTCCCGGCCAATTCGATGTATCATGCGACGAAGTTCGGCATCGAGGGTTTCTGCGAGTCCGTCGCCCAGGAAGTGGCAAAGTTCAATATCGGGATCACGATCGTTGAGCCGGGCGGTGCCAGGACACAGTTCCGATACGGCAGTGCCCGCGTAGCGGACCTCATGGAGGAGTACGACCATGTCCATGGTTTCTTGGATATGCTGGATCCCAGTAAAGGTCTTGCGCCGGGCGATCCGGCAAAGATGGCTGCCAGGATGATCGAAAGCGTCGATATTTATCCTGCACCATTAAGACAGGTCTATGGTTCCCAGGCTTTGAATGCCACGATACAGCGGCTGGAAGAAAGAGTTGCCGATTATAAGACACAGTATGAACTGGCAGCATCAACGGATGTGAAGGAGTAAAAGATGGCGATCTCTGATTTTGCGAAAGGATATCATGAAAAGATGTTTCCGGGTTATGTCTCTGACTTTTTAAGGACGGATCCGGAATTCATCGAACGTTTCGATAATTTTGCGTTTGACGAAGTCATCCACATGCCCCTTATGGAAGGACAAAAAGCCATGGATGATAAGACACGCTTCCTGGCGATCCTATCTGCTCTGATGGGCTGTCAGGGGATCGATGAGTTCAAAGCAATGGTACCGGCAGCTTTGAATATGGGCATCAGTCCTGCTGAGATCAAAGAGATGGTCTATCAGGCAAGTGCCTACTTAGGCATCGGCCGGGTCTTTCCTTTTCTGAATGCAGTCAATGCGATCTTTGAAGAAAAAGGTATAAGCTTGCCGCTGGAAAAGCAGGCAGCGACGGCAATGGAAGATCGCAGAGAAAAAGGCAGTGCTGCACAAGTCGCGATCTTCGGTGAAGGGATGAAAGATTTCTACAAGTCAGGACCGGAAGAATCCAGACATATCAATTACTGGCTGGCAGACAACTGCTTCGGTGACTGGTATACAAGAAACGGCCTTGACCTCAGACAAAGAGAGATGATCACCTTCTGTTTCCTTCTTGCGCAAGGAGGCTGCGAATCGCAGCTGCTTGGCCATGCGAAGGGCAACATGAATATCGGAAATGACAAGCTCTTTCTGATCCAGCTGATCTCGCAGATGGTTCCCTATATCGGCTATCCGAGAGTGCTGAACGCCTTAAGGATCATCAATGAGGCAGCTGATGAATAAAGAAGAACAGATCAAAGCCGCTTACACGTCCATGTATGAAGGCATGATCAGAAAAGACGAAAAGATCCTTGATGAGGTCTTAAGTGAGGACTTCGTCCTGGTCCACATGACCGGCATGCGTCAGAACAAGAAAGAGTTCATCAAGGCGGTAATGAATGGCACACTGAATTATTATTCGGCAAGACACGACTCGATAAAGATATATGAAGATAAGGATGCGATCGATCTGATCGGAAAGACCTATGTACTGGCTGCCGTATTCGGCGGCGGCAGAAACTACTGGCATTTAAGGCAGGATTGCAAAGTCGCATTCAACGGCACGCGTTATCAGATCGCTTTCAGCAAGGCAGGCACATATTAAGGAGCAGACATGGGGTATATCGAATTGAACGATGTAAACAGGAATGGCAGGAATGCCTTTGTGATAAAAGACTGATATGAAGATCATCCTGAATGACGAAACGTATCCGATCTTTCTGACGGAAGGAAAGGCAGCGGAGTCTTTGAAAAAACAGCTTCCTTTAGACCTGTCTTTGAACAGATCGGAGGATCACGAGTATTATGTTTCTTTGAAAGAAGCGCTGGATACCGATGGCACAAAGAAGGTCTCTTTCGTAAGAGAAGGATATCTTTATTACTTTGCGGATTGGAAGGCGTTTTCGATCAACTTCGAAGATAAAGATATCACACCGTATTCCGTATATGAGATCGGAAGTATTGAGAGAAGGATCTGCGATGTATTAAAACAAGAAAGCAGATCGATAAAGATAAGGATAGAAGACTGATATGAATGTATTTGAAAGACTGCATAACGGTGAAAGCATCGACATCCGTGATGCGGATTACCAGGCGCAGGCCCATGGCGAGATGCGCCGCTGCCGCGACTTATGTTTCGATATCAACAGCACAAGACCAAGCGACAGAGAGCGGATCGTCGGACTGGAGAACGAGCTTCTGAACGGTCAGATGACAGAAGGAACTTTCTTCACGCCGCCGTTTCAGATCGATCTGGCAAACTGTGTGAAACTCGGAAAGAATGTCTTCGCAAATCATGGTCTGACGATGATGTCGCTTGGCGGCATCGAGATCGAAGACGGTGTGATGTTGGGACCGGAAATCGGCATGTTTACCGTCAACCATGAACCGGAGAACATCCGGGTCATCATGACCAAGAAGATCCATATCAAAAAGAACGCCTGGATCGGTGCCAGAGTCAATATCCTGCCCGGTGTGACGATCGGCGAAAATGCGATCATCGGTACCGGCAGCGTCGTCACCAGAGATATTCCGGACAATGCGATCGCGGTCGGCAATCCGGCAAGAGTCATAAAGCGTATCGGTGAATAAAATCGATGAGAAACTGCACAAGATCTTGTGTATGTTTTTCGTTTCATGAACGATAGTTTCTTAGGA
The DNA here is from genome assembly GCA_045540935.1 of Erysipelotrichaceae bacterium. Lineage (GTDB taxonomy): Bacteria > Bacillota_I > Bacilli_A > Erysipelotrichales > Erysipelotrichaceae > Colivicinus. The sequence goes on from JAZQIF010000137.1 coordinate 16,255, forward strand.
AAGGGGAAAAATGAAAAGATCAGGAAAGATATTTTTATTGTTTCTTCTGCTGCTGGGACTCGTGTCCTGCAAAGCGGAAGAAAAAGTGACAGAGGAAAAACAGTATGTAAAGACAGAAGATGATGAGGAAAGAAAACGCCTGGTCATTTATTTTTCCTGCATCGGGGAACAGTATGAGGTCGGTGTCATCGAAAAAGGCAATACGGTCATCGTTGCGGAAACGATACAGGAAAACACCGGAGCTGATACTTTTGAGATCAGGCCTTCCGACAGGGAATATCCTTTGACTTATGATGCCCTGACGGATGTTGCCAAGAGGGAACAGAACGAAAACGTGAGACCGGCATATCATAAAGAAGAGATGCCTGATCTAAACGGCTATGATGTGATCTATATCGGTGCTCCGGTCTGGTGGGGTGACTGGCCGATGATCATGTATACTTTCTTTGAAGAAAACAAAGACGTACTGAACACAAAGACGCTTGTCCCGTTTTCCACACATGGCGGAAGCGGACTCTCCGGTTTCGACAGGAAACTGGCCGGTGTCTGCAAAGACGCTTCGATCCTTGAGGGTCTGGCGATCGCCGGAAGAGATGCGCAGAACGATCAGGATTCAGTAAAAAACAAAGTCAGTGAATGGCTGGAAAGGATAAACGGTTGAAATGATCAAAAACAGATTTTTTGAAGAAGTACATGGCAATTTCGGTTTCGGCTGCATGCGTCTGCCGATGAAGGACGGTGAGGTCGATCATGAAGAATTCAAGAAGATGGCAGATGCCTTCATCGCTGCCGGATTCAACTATTTCGATACGGCGCATGGCTATATCGGCGGCAGATCGGAGACTGCGATCAGGGAATGCGTTTCCAAAAGGCATGACAGGAGTCAGTTCCTGCTGACCAACAAGCTGACGACACCGTATTTTGATTCGCAGGAGGATATCCGTCCTTTCTTTGAGAAACAGCTGGAGTGGTGCGGTGTCGATTACTTCGACTTCTATCTGATGCACGCCCAGGATAAGAACAACTATCAGAAATATAAAAGATGCAAAGCTTATGAGACGGCATATGAGTTCAAGAAGGAAGGAAAGATCCGCCACTTCGGCATCTCCTTCCACGACAAGGCGGAAGTCCTGGATATGATCTTAAGCGAACATCCGGAGATCGAGGTCGTGCAGATACAGTTCAACTACCTGGATTATGAAGATGCTTCCGTGGAAAGCAAGAAGGTCTATGAGGTCTGTGAAAAGTATGGCAAGCCGGTCCTGGTCATGGAACCGGTCAAAGGCGGAAGTCTGGTGAATCTGCCGGAAAAAGCCGATGACATACTCCGCTCCTTGAACGGGGGAAGCAATGCCTCCTATGCCTTGCGCTTTGCGGCAAGTTTCCCGAATATCGCCGTCGTCTTATCCGGCATGTCGGATATGGCCCAGATGGAAGACAACATCTCGGCGATGAAAGACTTCAAGCCGCTCGATGAGAAGGAACTGCAGGCGATCGATGAAGTCAGGAACGTATTCAAGGGCATGCATCTGATCCCTTGTACGTCCTGCCGCTATTGTATCGAAGAGAATTCCTGTCCGATGGGCATCCGCATCCCGGATATGTTCTCGTCACTCAATGCCAATGAGATCTTCCACAACTGGAATACAGGCTATTACTACAACAATGTCATCACCGGTAATGGGCATGGCAAGGCGTCGGAATGTCTGGAGTGCGGCATGTGCGAAGCGGTCTGCCCGCAGCACTTACCGATACGCAAACTTCTCAAAGACGTTGCGAAAACTTTTGAAAAATAATCTGAAATATGGGGTTCCTTCAAATCGAAGGAACCTTTATCATTGAAGTAGGGGGACCTGCATATGATAAGCAATATCGTCTTAGGTGTTTCTCTGGTCATCCTGCTTTGTGTCATATCAGAGAAATTCTCATACAAGATCGGGGTACCAGCTCTTATTTTCTTCATGTTCATCGGCATGCTGGCAGGATCGGACGGACCGATGCATATCGAATACAGCAACTTTTCTTCCGCCGAGATGATCTGTTCGATCGGACTGATCTTCATCATGTTCGACGGCGGTTTCAATACCAACTGGAAACATGCCAGACCCTATGTGATCAAGGCGGTCTCGTTATCGACACTTGGTGTCTTGCTGACAGCAGTCATCACGACGATCTGCTGCCACTATCTTCTGAAACTGTCGCTGGAAGAAAGTTTCCTGCTTTCCGCCGTCTTGGCTTCGACCGATGCGGCAAGTGTCTTCTCGATCTTGAAGTCCAACAACCTGGATCTCAAGGAGGGCACTTCCTCGATCCTGGAAGTCGAGTCCGGAAGCAACGACCCGATGGCTTATTTACTGACGATCACGGCGATCGGCATCATGGCTTCGGGAAAAGTCGGAAACATCTTCCTGACCATCCTGGTACAGCTGGGCGTCGGTCTGATCATGGGTTTCGTCTTTGCCTTCGCGTCAAAGTACGTATTGCAGAAAAGGAACGTTCTGACCGATGGTCTGGATGTCATCTTCATCATTGCAGCCGTACTTCTTTGTTATGCCTTATCCGACAAGCTTGGCGGCAACGCCTATCTGTCGGTCTATCTGATGGGTTTATATCTTGGCAACTCGCGTATGAACTCCAAGCGGGCGATCATCGCCTTCTTCAACGAGATGACTTCGCTTCTGCAGATCCTGATCTTCTTCGTCATCGGATTGTTGAGCTCACCGGCATCGATGCCTTCGACCATGGGTCTATCTTTTGCGGTCGTCGCCATCCTGACGTTCATCTCAAGACCTCTGATGACTTTGATCCTGCTGCTGGTGCAGAAGTGTTCTTTCAAGCAGTGTCTGCTGATCAGCTGGGCAGGTTTAAGAGGAGCGTCTTCCATCGTTTTTGCGATCGTAGCCGTCTCATCAGGCATCCATTTAAGTTTTGACCTCTTCCATGTGGTCTTCTTGGTCTCCTTGTTCTCGATCTCGATACAGGGCGCCTTATTGCCGACCGTGTCAAAGAAGCTCGACATGATCGAGAAGGAAGCCAATATCGACAAGACCTTCAATGATTATGAAGAAAGCATCGATTTCCAGTTTGCCAAAGTCCATATCAATGAAGGGAATCCGTGGATCGGTCATCGCATCAAGGATATCGACCTGCCATTCGGTTCCCAGGTGGTCATGATCAAGCGTGACAGAAAGTCGATCGCTGCCAGAGGAAAGAGCGTGATCGAAGAGGGTGATGATCTGATCATGAACATCCCGCCTTACTATCCGGCGGAAAAGGAAACGGTCTCGGAAGTCCGTATCAATAAAGGTCACAAATGGGCCAACCGCACTTTGGAAGATATTCAGATCCCCAATACCCAGCTTGTCATCATGATCGTCCGCGGCGAAGAGAAGATCATTCCAAACGGCGATACCGTGGTCCTGGAGAATGATGTCTTACTGATCTTCAAAGGGGAGTAGTTATAGACTTTGCATCCTAAATCCGATAGTATTTTTACGGGAGAATAGATTCTATGTTAAAAGTTTTAGTTGCCTGCGGTAACGGCATCGGGACCAATGTCCTGATCAAAAACAAGGCGGAAAAGACCTTCAGGAAACTCGGTTTGGAGGCGGATTTCGATCATTCGACGATCAATGAGGCAATGTCCGGGATCGGAAAATACGACCTCGTACTGACCCCAAAAGAGCTTGTGAAGCAATTTGAGCTGCCGGAAGGATCTTCCGTGACGATCATCGGCTTGAGCAACGTCTTATCGGAAGCGGAGCTGATCGAAAAGCTTCGTCTGTATGAATTTATAAAGTAAACATGAAATACTTCTTTTTTGACATCGACGGCACTCTGACCAACATCCATACCGGGGAACTGGTACAAAGCGGCCTTGATACGATCAGGGAACTTGAGGCAAAAGGCAACTTCGTCGCGATCGCTACCGGCCGAGCTTACTACAAGACCAAGGCCGTGGCTAAACAAGCCGGTATCCGCAATTTCGTCGCCAACGGCGGTGCTGCTTTGATCGTGAACAACGAGCTGGTGAAGAATTCACCTCTGGACAAGCAGAAGGCTCTGACCATCATCCATGAGGCAGATGCCTTAGGCTATGGCATCCTGGTCTCTTTTGAAGACAGCATCCGCGTCTTAATGAAGGATCATCGTTTCCTGGAACAGTTCGGCGAGCGGAAAGAGCCGACCGAATACATCTATGATCCCGATCTGAATTTTGATGACATCGATGAGATCTACAAGTTCTATATCTCGATGGATGAAAAGGACGAACACTTATTGAAAAACAGAGATCTCTTGGGCCATATCCGCATGGGTGACGGCTATTTCTGGTACCAGCATGATGCCAAAGAAAAAGGCATCATCGATATGATGGACTACTTACATGGCGATCTCAAGGATGTCGTAGTCTTCGGTGACGGGGAAAATGACATGGTGATGTTCAGAAAAGAGTGGACCTCGATCGCCATGGGCAACGGTTATCCGGATCTTCTGAAAAAGGCAGACTATGTCACCGATGCCGCAGAGGATGACGGTATCCGCAATGCCTGCAAGCACTTCGGCTGGATAGACTGATATGTATTTCAAACATACAGACCGCAACGGTTCCTGGATCGGCATCATCGATTTCATCAGCTTCGGTCTGTTTTTTATCTGGTATATGGAAAACGGTCTGCAGGATGAGATCGACATGATCCTGGGCAAGAAAAGCAGGCGTTACTATCTCGTGTATCTGATGTCGATCCCGACGCTTTTCATCTATGCCTATGTCTGGATGGCGAAGATCGCCGAAGAATTAAGAGAAAAAGCGATCGCTTTAGGCATAGAAGGCAGACTGACTTCATTCAGACATATGTTGTTATGGAACACGATCGGGATCTTCTTCTTCGGTCCGGCGATATCGACGAAACGTTTCTTCGATACGCTCAATCAGATCGAAAGAAAGCTCAACGAAACCTATCTGAATGAAAAAGAAAATGAAGGACTTTCTGTGAAATAAGGTCATGCCTGTGATCCAATAATCAGCTCAGACCGGATCACAAAAATGTTCTATAATAGAGATGTGCGAGCGTGGTTCAATGGCAGAACCCGACCTTCCCAAGGTTGTGACGCGGGTTCGATTCCCGTCGCTCGCTCCATCCTGGTATAACAAAAGGAGCTGCCCGAAATCCTGACGAATGATCCTTATCGGATCGTTGCCGGATCCCGGAGTGACAGCTCTTTTTTAATAGGTAAGATCGATATGGGAATTGATGAAATTGATGACTCTTCCCACACCCAGCATCGCAAATAACGTGCCGATGCCTACACCGATGATCTTTTTTGCAGAAATGAAAGAAATCAGGACGGTAAGACATACGCAGGAGATATCGACGATGTTTTTGCAGGTACCGACTTTCTTTTGAAGCAGTTCACTTACGGCTGCCACGATGCCGTCCCCGGGATTGGGTATCAGATGCATCGACAGGGTCAGTGCTGCGCCTGTACCGGTCAGGCAGATCGCCAGTGTCAGCATGATCAGCCGAAACCAGATCGTCGACAGGAAACCCTGACATTCTATTTCAAAGACGGGGATGAGGTCCGAATAGAAATTCATGACCCTGGTGAACAGCAAGGAGACCAGGATCTGCAAGACGTCTGTGATCAGGACGCTTTTTTCTTTTTTCAGGTGAAGATGGATCAGCATCTGAAGTACGATGAACAGGCAATACCAAAAGAATACAGCATCTGAGTACCTGAGAGACAGGATCTCAGATACGGCGTAAGGAAGTGAGAGGATCGGCGAGACACCCAGGGTCACTTTGGAATTGAGTGTGAGTCCGGCAGCCAGAACGATCATGCCAACGAGATAAATGACGATACGTTTATATGAGAGTTTCATATTTCACCTTGAAGCCATATTCCTGGCGATATAGGTATCGATCAGTTCCACCAGCATGCTGAAAAGGACCGGAGAGATACTGGAAGTTTCCGGATCCGGCGGTAAGTACGGCAGCAGGACGAGCTTATCGACCCTGTCGGTATAAGCTCCGGGGGAGTTAGCTGTGATCAGCAGGATTTTCGCTTCGCTGTTTGCAGCATGGTCCATGATCAGCGGGGAGGCCGATACGGAGAAGACGATCAGCAGGTCGTCTGCGTTGAGATTGTCCGTAGTTTCTTTGATCTCGTCATAGGGGACCATGGAAACAAAGATCCCATACTTTCTTAATAAGGAATGAAGAAGGTGGCCCGACTCATAGCTTTTGCCTATGCCGGTCACGAATATCCTTTTATAAGAAAGGATATAGGCTGATAAGTCTTGCAGATAATCGTTGGTCAGAACTTTTTCCGCTTCCGATATCAGTAAGCGCATCCTTTCGAAATACGGAAGAGAGTCCCCTTTGGTCTGATAAGACAGCTGTGCCGACCAGGATGTGATGTCGGAACGGAAGTCATTGTAACGGTTGTATCCGAGCATCTTGATGAAGCGGGTCAGTGCAGGCTGGGAGACGTCGATGAGTTTTGCAAAGTCGCTGGTAGACATCGAGATGACTCTTTCGGGCTGATAGATGATCGCGTCGTAGATCTTTTTGTCGTTGACGGTGAAATCGTCTTTGTGTTTTTCCATGTTCAGGAAGGGATTCATACAGGCCTCCTTTGAATTGAATATTCAATTTATATAATTATTATATAAGGAAAACGATTAAAAATCGGTAAAAAAGTGAGAAAAAATAGGGTTTTTAAGAAATAAATAAAAAATTTATTGACATTTCATTGAAAATATGAATAAAATATTCATGTAAGTTATCTTAAATGAAAGAAATATTTAAGGAGGAAAAGAAAGATGGCTGATAAGTACAATGGAGTTGCCGCAAAGATCACTGAACTGGTCGGCGGAAAAGGAAACATCGAATCTCTGACGCATTGTGTCACAAGGCTTCGCTTCGTCTTGAGGGATCCGAAGAAAGCCGATCAGAAGGCTTTATCGGAAACGGAATATGTCATAAAAGTACAGGAAGTCGGAAAACAGCTGCAGGTCGTCGTCGGCAATAAAGTCGAAGGCATCTATGATGCGATCCTGGAGACCCAGGGCATCACCGGCGGTGGTGAAGTCGGCGCTGATGATGAAGCCGGTGAAAAGAAAGGTTTCTTCAATACATTTATGGATACGATCTCCGGGATCCTGGTCCCGACGCTGGGCGTTCTGACCGGTGCCGGTATCATCAAAGGTGTGGTATCCTTCCTGGCCTTGGACAATATCGGTGTTTTGGATCCGACCAGCGGGCTGTATATGCTGCTGATGGCGGTAGGTGATGGCTTTTTCTATTTCTTGCCGATCATGTTAGGCTTCTCGGCTGCCAGAAAATTCAGATGCAATGAATTCGTCGGTGCTACGATCGGTGCAGCTCTTGTCTATCCTTCCATGGTGAATATCGCTTCCGCTTTGCCGGTCGCCGGAAATCTGTTTGAAGGTTCCAAGTTTGCAATGGCCTACTACAACACGTTCTTGGGTATTCCGATCGTCATGCCGGGTGCCGGATATACTTCCAGCGTCTTCCCGGTCATCGTAGCGGTCTATGTCGCATCCTTGCTTGAAAAGTGGTGCAAGAAACACATCGGCGATAACCTGAAAGGCATCCTGACGCCGATCATCACTCTGGTCCTTTCCGTTGCGGCAGCATATATCGTTATCGGTCCGGTCCTCAATGCGGTAGCTGTCTGCATTCAGATCCTCATCGAAGCATTATTCGATATCCCGGTCGTCGGCGGTCTTGTTGCCGGTGCGATCATCGGTGGCGGCTTCGGTGTTCTGGTCATGTTCGGTATGCACTGGGTCATCATCGGTCTGGCTTTGTCTCTCATCGCACAGAACGGTTATGACTACATCATGGCTTGCGGCGGTATCGGTCCGATGATCGGTATGTTCCAGGGTCTGGCGATCTGCTGGGCTTGCCGTAAGAATCAGAAAGTCAGAGACCTCGCCATCCCGGCTACGATCTCCCAGATCTGCGGTGTCGGCGAACCTCTGATGTATTCGATCCTGCTTCCGATCAAAAAGCTGTTTGCGATCAATATCTTAGGCGGCTGTGTCGGCGGTGCGATCATCGGTGCTTTGAAGACCAAGATGTATATGTTCGGCGGTTCGGGACTTTTCGGTATCTTCAACTATGCCGGCGGTAACGGTTCTGCGGATATCATCAAATACTGTGTCGGCGTTGCGGCAGGCGGACTGTTTGCGATCGTTGCCACACTGATGGCTTATAACGACGAAGAAGCAACACGCATCTTGAGCAAATAAACAAATCCATGAGGCAGGGTCTTTGGCTCTGCCTCATTTTTCAGAAAGGGCAAGAATCATGGAAGACAGATTACGATTGAACGAAAATGATTATGAGGTCTGCACATTTGAACATGAAGGCAGGTCGATACGATATAGGGCTTTCAGAAACATCAGATACTGTCTGTATCCGGCAGACGAGATACAGAAGATGAACATCTTTGTTCCGGAAGCGTATTATCATGATGAAAGTATCGGAAAATATGACAGACATAATGCCCCGTATTTCATGCCCAATACCGTCGGCGGCTATATGCCCGGGCCAAGCGAGGAGCCGGGCATCGAAGAGAGACACGGACGTCTCAATTCTCTTTTTCTGGCGCTGGAGCGCGGGTATATCGCAGTCTCTGCCGGGGTCCGGGGAAGGACTTCCGGGAAAAAGGCAACGGAGTTTTTTGAAGGAAGCGTGATGGGCGCTTTGGGAAAAGAAACGGGAAAGATGTGCGGCAGAGCGCCGGCGTTCATCGTCGATCTGAAAGCAGCAGTACGTTTCCTGCGCCACAACAAAGATCTGCTTCCCGGGGATACCGATAAGATCGTTACCAACGGAACCAGTGCCGGCGGTGCCTTGTCGGCTCTTGCCGGGGCAAGCGGCAATCACGAAGGATTTGAAGTTTATCTTGAACAGATCGGTGCAGCAAAGGAAAGAGATGATATCTTTGCGGCAAGCTGCTACTGTCCGATACATAATCTTGAAAATGCGGACATGGCCTATGAATGGCAGTTTTGCGGACATAATGATTACTACCGCACAAAGCATCAAAGAACAGAGACTGGCTTCATACGCGTTCCGGATGAAGGAATGATGTCGGAAAAGCAGATCAAAGTCTCTCAGGAATTAAAGAAAGCATTTCCTTCGTATCTGAATTCTCTCCATCTGAAAGATGAACAGGGAAAGCTCCTGTCGCTGAATGAAGAAGGGGAAGGTTCGTTCATGGAATATGTAAAAGGTCTCGTCGTTGCTTCCGCAGATGAAGAATATGTGACCAAGCATACACAGAAGGAACTTTCCTATCTTTCCGTGAGCGGTTCTCAGATACAGGAACAGGATTATCTGCAAGTAAAAGACGGCAGAGTAAAAGGCCTTGACTATGATGCCTATATCGGAAAGATCACCCGCATGAAGGCGGCACCGGCGTTCGATGCGCTGGATCTGCGTTCTCCGGAGAACGATGAATTCGGCGATGAAAACTGTGATGGCAGGCACTTTACTGAGATCTCCATGCGTTTCAATGAAAAAGAAGGTGCGCAAATGGCGGATAAAAAGATCATCGACCTGATGAATCCGACTTTCTTCATCCGCAATGAAAATGCGGATATCGCCCGACACTGGCATATACGTCACGGTGCCTTTGACAGGGATACTTCCCTGGCCATTCCGGTCATCCTGACTTTGTTGCTGAAAAACAGAGGGTATGATGCAAATCTGAAACTCCCGTGGGGTCTTCCGCATTGCGGAGACTATGACATGGAAGAACTGTTCGCCTGGATCGACTCCTTATCATAAAAGAAAAGGGACTGTTACAAAATGACTGATCCGGTCAGACCGTAATTTGCCTCTTTTCTTTGGACAAAATAAAAAAACCGCTCCGGGACTCCATCCCTCTGGCGATTTTCAATCAGGATCATCCGATCTGATCGTTGATATCTTAACATCATATGTATATTCCTCATCTAGTTACATATGAGGGAATTACTGCTTTCCACAGTAAATCAGATTACAGGAAACATACAATCGAAGAAAACGGGTATTATAAAGGCTGTTAGAAATCCTTATTTCGTAACAGCCCTTTTAAATACTTTCTTTCAGCTGTTTCAGCAAGGACTCTTTGGTATAGATCGGCCAGTGTCCGCCGATGCAGTATTCGACATCGAGTGTTTCGATCGTTTCGACCAGTCCTCTTGTCAGGCTTGGATCGGCTTCCCAGGTCGGGAAGACACCGGAGATCGCATCGCCGAAGAAGAGGACTTTTTCTTTCGGCAGATAGATCAAAGAGGCATCATCGGTATGCGGAGAGATCGCTTCAAAGACGATGATCGGTGTATCGCCGGCATCGATCTTCAAGGATCCGTCAAAGACGATATCGGCCTGTTTCACGATGATCGGCTTGTCATCCTTGTATTCGATGGCGATGGAAGGATCCCAGGAAAGGAATTGCTTCTCATATTCCTTGTTCTGTTTTGAGATGAAGTCTTTCAGATGATTGTTGGTCCTGCGGCTGGCGATCGATAAGCCGTGAATCGCGTGCATGGCGAAACTGTGGTCCCAATGCCAGTGGGTGATGATCGTAAGACTTGGCAGTTCCAGGCCTTCTTTGTTTAAAAGATCGTAGAATTCTTTGACGTGTTCATCGGAGTGGCCGGCATCGACAGCTACGGAAAACTTCTCTCCTTTGATATAGCCTAAAGCGGGACGGTCCCGCAATTCTTCGTGATCGGAATAATAGATCCTGTCATTCAGTTTATGTAATTGCATCGTTTTCACCTTCGTAGAATATCGTATCATCAATTTCGATTCAGGTAAAAGATTTCGGACAGCTTCTCTTGATATAATGATTTTGTACGTAACACAAAAGCTGACTTTCTGTTTTAGCAGATGGAAAGGGGTACTATGCCGAAAAATCATGTAAAATTCCATTCGGTCAATGGCAAGAGGCTCATTCTGATCGCCGATGATGAGATGATCAACCGGGAGATCCTTGGTGCGATCTTAAGAGAAGAGTATGAGGTCATCTTTGCGGCCGATGGGCAGGAAACGATCGAAAAGATGCGGGAAAACAAGGACATCCTGTCACTGGTGCTCCTTGATGTCCTGATGCCGAAAAAGACAGGTATCGAAGTACTGACGGATGTGCGTGCGGATGCCGATCTTTCGCGTATCCCGATCATCGTCATGACTTCGGAATCCGATACCGAAGTGGAAAGCCTGCAGCTCGGAGCGATCGACTTCATTCCGAAGCCTTACCCGACCAGGGAAGTCATTCAGGCCAGAGTCATCCGGACGATCGAGCTATCCGAAGACAGGGACATCATCCAGTCGACGGAACGCGATCCTTTGACCGGCTTATATAATAAAGAATTTTTCTATCGTTATGCCCAGCAATACGATCAGTTCCATAAAGACAAAGCGATGGATGCGATCGTCATCGATATCAACCACTTCCATATGATCAATGAACGCTATGGCAATGCCTATGGCGATGAGGTCCTCACCAGGATCGGTGAGAGGGTCAGGGAACTGGTGAGAGATGAAGGAGGCATCGTCTGCCGTAAGGAAGCCGATACGTTTTTGGTCTACTGTCCGCATCGGGATGATTATAAGAAGATCCTCGAGACTGCCAGCAGCGGTCTTTCCGGCGATGAGCTGACCAACAACCGCGTCAGACTTCGTATGGGCGTATATACCGATGCCGATAAGAGCCTGGACATCGAACGGCGTTTTGACCGTGCCAAGACGGCAGCCGATACGGTCAAGAATTCCTTCACCAAGACGATCGGCATCTATGACGACGACCTGCACGAAAGAGAGCTTTATGCCGAGCAGCTGATCGAGGATTTCTCGGGTGCGATCGCCAAACAGGAATTTCAGGTCTACTATCAGCCGAAGTTCGATGTGACTTCCGATGTACCGATCTTATGTTCGGCGGAAGCCCTGGTCCGCTGGATCCATCCGAAACTGGGCATGGTGTCCCCGGGTGTCTTCATACCGTTGTTTGAAGAGAACGGTCTGATCGAAAAACTGGACTCCTATGTCTGGAACAAGACGGCGGAACAGATCGCCAGATGGAAAGAAAATTTTGAGTTTGCGATACCGGTCTCGGTCAACGTGTCCCGTATCGATATGTATGATCCGCAGCTCGTGGAAAACCTGGAAAAGATACTTCTTTCCCATGGACTTTCCTGCGATGACCTCATCCTGGAGGTCACCGAATCGGCCTATACCGAGAATTCTTCGCAGATCATCGAGACGGTCGAGAATCTCAGGAAACTGGGCTTCCGTATCGAGATGGATGACTTCGGTACCGGCTACTCCTCTTTGAATATGATCTCGTCGCTTCCGATCGATGCGATGAAACTGGATATGCAGTTCATACGCAATGCTTTCAAGGAAGGCGGCAACACCAGGATGCTGGAAGTCATCATCGATATCGCCGACTTCCTGGCTGTCCCGGTCATTGCCGAAGGTGTCGAGACCGAATACCAGCTCGATCAGCTGAAGAAACTGGGCGTTGAGATCGTGCAGGGATACTTCTTCTCCAAACCGGTCCCGGCAGTCGAATTTGAACCGTTCATCTTACAAAGGAAAGAAGCTTTGAAGGCTTCCGAAGAAGAACAGGACATCGAATCGACGATCAAGGAAGCCCAGATCGATAAGGTGAAGACCAATATCTCCAAGATCGATGAGGTCGAAGATGAATATGGCGAAAAGGGAAAGGCATTTCGGTTAAGGACGGCCAACATCGTCTTTGCGATCCTCGCTTTCCTGGCGTCGGTCGCCTTGTTTGCCATGGATGTCTATGTGGCGAGGGGCTATGCCAGGATGCAGGATGCCTCCGATCGCTATATTCAGGCCCAGGCAGCCGCTTCCGATATGGAAAGCGGTTCGGATTATCTGACCGACCGCGTACGAAGCTTTGTCGTGACCGGTGATAAAGCGTATCTCGATGAGTTTTTTGAAGAAGTCAATGTGACGAAGATAAGAGATCATGCCGTAGAGGAACTTGAAGAGCTGCTGGGCGGTAAGAACAGTTCTGCTTTGGACAGCCTGAACAAGGCCCTGGATCTGTCCAATGAGCTGCTCAAGACCGAATACAAGGCGATGCGTCTGATCCTGCAGAGTCAGGGAGATGATCTTTCAAAAGTACCGCAAGAGATCTCGGGTATCGCCCTTTCGCAAGAGGAGCTGTCGATGAGCGAAGATGAGCTCAGGGAAAAAGCCCAGAGGCTCGTCTTCGATTCCGAATATATGCTTTATAAGGATCGGATCCGCGATAACGTATCGATGTGCACCCAGTTTCTGATCAGCTCTTCTTCCCAAGAGCTGAAGCTGGCCAGCGATCATCTTTCGACGTTAGTCAACGTACAGAGCCTGATCACGGTGATCTTCCTTGCGATCGTCGTATGCATGGTCGCACTGATCTCCTTGCAGGTAAGGACACCTCTTACAAAGATGGTGAAGAGGATGCAGGCACACGAGCCGATCGTTCCGACCGGTGTCGAGGAACTGCGCTTTGTCTCCAGGACGTACAACAAGATCCTGAAAGAGAACCGCTCGACCCAGGACAAGCTCTCCTTTGAGGCATCCCATGATGCCCTGACGGGTCTGTTCAACAGAGGTGCCTATGAACTGCTGATACAGAACGTCGATCAGGATCATATGGCGATGCTGATCGTGGATGTCGACCACTTCAAACAGATCAACGACACCTATGGACATGCGACGGGTGACAAGGTTCTGAAGAAGGTCGCCGAACTTCTGAAACATTCCTTCCGTTCCGTCGATATCATCTGCCGCTTCGGCGGCGATGAATTCGTCGTCGTCATGACCCGTGTCAATTCTTCGATGCGTCAGCTCGTTGAAAACAAGATCGGTCAGCTCAATACCCTGCTGAAGCAGCAGGATGACGATCTGCCGGATGTTTCACTGAGTGTCGGAGCTGCTTTCTCTGACCGCAGGAATCCGCAGGGAACGATCTTCGAAGATGCCGATGCGGCACTTTACAGGATCAAGGAAGCCGGCGGCAACGGCTGCGGTTTCTATGAAGGTTAACTATTTAAAAATGGTTTTCAAAAATGTACAATAGACTCATAAAGATAAGAATCAAGAAAGGAAAACAATAATGGGCTTATTCGACAAGTTATTCAAAAAGGAAGAAGAAATCGTTTTACCTGAGATCAATGCCGGTGATGAAGACATCGTTGCCATCGCTGACGGCGAAGTCATCGACATCTCTACAGTCTCTGATGCGGTATTTGCAGAACAGATGATGGGCAAATCCACTGCCTTCAAGTACAGCAAGGACAAAGTCGTACTTTGTTCTCCGGCAAACGGCACTTTGGCAGTATTATTCCCTACAGGCCATGCGTATGGCATCATGATGAACAATGGTGTCGAGCTCTTAGTTCATTGCGGTGTCGATACCGTCAATGCCAACGGCGACGGCTTCAAGCTCTTAGGCAAGAAGCAGGGCGATGCAGTCAAGGCCGGCGATCCGATCGTCGAAGTCGACATCAAGAAGCTTTCCGCAAAATATGATATGTCCACGATGCTGATCATCACGAATGCCAATGGCAAGGAGCTGGATTTCATCGATCCGCAGCCTGTCACCAGAGGCCAGAAGGTCACAAAATAATCTCACACGAGGTGCCGATACGGCACCTTTTAATATGCCTTCTTCGATTTGTCAAGGTGAAAAATCTTCAAAATTTTGACATACACAAACGGGTTTTTATTTTGTACCCTATTAATGAAGGGTGGCCACCCTCCTGAAAATGAGAAAAATTCTCTGGAAAGGAGGTATCCCGAAATGTATAGAGTATTAGAAGATATGGACGATGCCGTTTACAGCATCGACGATCTGAAAAACGAATGGAGCGAGATGTTCGATTATACCGAAGATGCACTCGGTCCTGTTTCCTACGAGAGGTATACGCAGTCGGATTATTATGATGATACGACGTATATCCTGGATACGAAAACGCACATCTGTTACAAAGCCAACGATTTCTTTCACGAACATGTTAAGGATAAACTGAACTGAAAGACGATCCGGTCCTGTGATCATGCATCTGAAGAAGGTGCATATACGGCACCTTTTCAAAAGCCTGTATCGTCTTTTCTTCCCGTTCTTAGTACCCACATTAAATCGGGTCATAAACTGGACCTCGATAAATATTTAATGGTCTGTCATCATAGAATTGTGGATGGGCCCATCCAAAATCGATCTGACGATTATAAAAAACAGATAGAAAGGAGGCAGAATTATTATGTTCAGAATATTAGAAGACATTGATAATGCAACAGTTTCGCTGGAAGATCTGAAACAGCAGTGGAAAGAATCCTTCGATTCCATGAAAGATGAAACAGCTGCTTTATCTTATGAAAAGTTCATGAATGAAGATTATTACGATAAGACCACTTACATTCTCGATACTGAAAATAACATCTGCTATAAGGCCAACGATTTCTTCCATAAGTTTGGGAAATAGTGACAGAAGCAGATACATGTCAACCTCTTTGTAATGATTATTGGATTTTGTTTTTAAATAGCCCTAAAAGGCAGGCCTTCAAGCCTGTCTTTTATATCAATAGAGGTCGTTGTAAGCGGATGGCTGTTTCAGAAGCTCACAGAAATGCATAAGTGCCGGATCGCTGTTATTTTTCTTCCAGATGGCATGGATCTCTTCGACTTCTTCGCTGCCCTTCATCGGTAAGAAGACGAGACCTTCGGCGTTGTTGATCTTCTTGACGCAGTAGTCCGGCATGATCGAGATGCCTTCTTCGGAAGCGACCATGATCAGGATCGATTCGACATCGGTGGAACGGCACAGGATCTGCGGATGGAATCCGGCTTTGTGATAGAGATCCATGAACTGGGAATCGCCGTAGTTGTCCGAAAGTTCGGAAGGCGACATGTAGATGATCGACTCATCTTTCAGATCGATCCTTTCCAGATACTCTCTCTGGCAGAGCGGATGGGAGGCATAAAGAGCGGCATAAAGCCTGGCTTTCTCGATCTGTACCGCTTCGTATTCATCGGAAGCTTTCAGATTCGTCGAATCCCAGGTGAAGATGATATCGTAGTCTCCGTTCTGCAAACCATTGGCCAGTTTGTCGGAAGTCTCCCGGTAGCACATCAGCAAGACACCGGGCACCATGCGGTGGAAGGCCCGCAGCTGGTCGGAAAGACCGCTTCTTTCATAACCTTTGATATAGCCAATGCGGATGGTGCCGAAGACCCCGTTGGATGCCTGCAGGGCTCTCTGTCTGGCGTCATTGAGACGGCCGAGTATGATCCTGGCGTCCGAAAGAAAACTGGTCCCGGCAGACGTCAGGGTGATGGGCCTCGTGGAGCGGTCGATGAGTTTCAAGCCCAGGTCATCTTCCAGCGCTTTGATCTGCTGGGTCATCGCGGTCTGGGTGATGTAATTCTCCTCGGCAGCTGCCGAAAAGGAACGGGTCTGGGCAACGGAGATGAAATATTTCAGCTGATTCGTATTCATAGAAGCACCTCTGATATAAGTTTATCTTATATTATTATGCAAAAAACAGCCTTAACATCCAAGTATTTGGGTGTTTAAATATAACTATGAATAATAATAAGTTCACGGGACAGACGATCAAAGAATACGGGATGCTGAGCATCGCGACCTTATTGATCGCTTTAGCAGTAAAGGAATATCTGATCCCCTGTCAGATCGTGACAGGCTCAGTCTCCGGTCTGGCGCTTCTGGTCAGTGAACTTGTGTCGATGAACGAATCCTTGCTGGTACTGGCAATGAACCTCGGCTGTCTGGGCATCGGTGTATACTTCCTGGGCAATAAATTCGGTGTCCGCTGCATCTATATCTCTATACTTCTTCCTTTACTGATGGAGATGCTTCCGCAAAGCGATGCCTTGCTGACATCTTCCAAGACAGTCAATGTGATGATCTTCTTATGTCTGCTGACGGCAGGGCAGTGCATCATGTTACATCTGGATACGACGTCGGGGGGTCTGGATACGATCGCCGAAGTCCTGGCAAGGAAGCTTCATGTTTCAACGGGACTGATGATCGGCGCGATTGGTGCAGCCGTATCGCTTCTGACGATCGGTGTCTATGGCTTACAGAGCGCCGTCCTTGGCGTTATCGCGACTGCCGGCAACGGTCTGATGATCAATGCCGTGAGCCTCGTGAAGGAGATCCGCTTCCGCCCGGTGGCAAGACATATCAAAGCGAGCGTATAAGAGCCTGGTGCTCTTTTTCTTTATATAATGTAAAATGGACTTGGTCAGGGAGGAAGATCTCATGAAACTGTTCATCGCATCCGATATCCATGGAAGCAGTTATTATTGTGAAAAACTGATGGAACGCTATAAGGAAGAAGCGCCGGACAAGGTGCTCTTGCTTGGTGATATCCTCTACCACGGTCCGAGGAACGATCTGCCTGAAAGATATGACACCAAAAAAGTCGTCGAAATGTTGAATTCGATCAAGGATCAGATCTTATGTGTCTGCGGCAACTGCGACTGCGATGTCGATCAGATGGTCCTGGATTTTCCGATCTTATCCGATTACTCCTTCTTATATATCGACGGCGTGACCATCTATGCCACCCATGGCCACATCTACAATCAGAACAAGCCGATGCCGGGTGTTAAAGGGATACTGCTTTGCGGTCACACCCATGTACCGGCGATCGAGGAGTATGAAGATTTCACATATCTGAATCCCGGTTCGGTCTCCATCCCTAAGAAAGAATCCCGTCATTCCTATATGATCTTTGAAAACGGTGTCTTCCAATGGAAGGATGTCGAAAGCGGGGAAGTATACAAAGAGTATCAGCCGAAAGAAATATCTT
>JAZQIF010000138.1:0-5195 GCA_045540935.1 Erysipelotrichaceae bacterium
CGCCCGCTCCTGCGGAAACAGCGAGAAACAAAGCTCTTATTTTGTAAGAAAGATCCTTTCCGTCTGTGATGAGCTTTCATTGTCACCGAAGCTTTTGGAATTCCGGTCTCCCGAGCCCATGGAGCGACGAAAGCTGGCGAAGGGGAAGTGTATAGTCCTTGGGGAGATCGACGATTATCTGAAGTCAAAACGGGGTCTGCTGGCATATTCTTTCAGGGAAGATGTCCTGATCTGTTCCTCGAGGAAAAATGAGGTCTGGTCCTTGTGCAACGGTCTCAATGAAAACGAAAGAGATTTCCTCTTTATCGGATCAAAGGAGGTCAGTTATTCCCATTGTGCCGGGTCTTATCATTACGAGGAAAGTGAAGAGATCATCAAGGCCTTTTCGCTTCTGGAAAAGACGGACCGCGATCTGCATGTGCTGATCGAGGATCTGAATGCCTTTTTAAGCTATGAGGAACAGAATCTTTATAAGCTGCTCGAAGTCTTGAAAAGAAAGAACACAAGCGTCTCTTTCCTTTGTCTGACTTCGAGTGCTTTGGTGCCGTTTCGGCTGCTGGATCATTTCAAAAACCGCATCCTGATCATGTGCAGGGACAATAACGAAGCAAATGCCTTTTTCGGCATGAAGAGCGCCTATAAGGGAAACTCTTTCTTTATGAAAGAAGAACCGGTCTGCTTTGTCCCGGTCCGGATCGAAGAGCCGATGAAAGAAGAAAGAAGATGCGAGGTCTTTTTGAAGAAGCTTCCGAAGATCATCCTTTCACAGAGGGAAGATGCATCCTATCTGATCGGTTATGATACGGAAAGCAGGGAAAAGATCTTCGTTTCCGGAAAACTGTATGTTTCTTCCAATGATGAAAGGCTCATCGATATCTATCGGAATGCCTATGAAGAGGTCGAAGCGATCGTTCCTGACAGTTATCAGAAGATGAAGGAACCGTTTTTATGGATCGGTCCGGGCATCCATTACCAGCGGCTGTTCATGAGTGACCGTAAGGTCGATCTGAAAGAAAATGAAGGGTTATATTTCTGTAACGGGAAGCGGATCCTGCTGAGGTGCATCAATGGATCATAGGATCGCATTTCGTTTCATTGAAGCGGTAAACGGTAACTCATTGGAAGTCTTTCTGGATGAGCGGCTTTCTTTCAAAGAGAATTTTGAGATGTTAAAAAAGCTCCTTGACAAGGATTATACGAAGGCGAAGATCTACGATCCCCATAAAAAAGTATTCCTGGACAGGAATACTGCGTTGCGTGAATTTGAATTCAAGGGTTTCGTTTCTTTGAAACTGTTCATTTAGCTTCGTTTTCTTCAAAACGCAGCGTATACATCACGATCTCGGCATCGGCATTGAGTCTGGCGTTGGTCGTCTTGCGGCCAAGACCGGTCGAGATGTCCAGAGTCGCGTCGTTGCGCGTGGTCTTGCCGCGGAAGTATTTCTTGCATCCGTACTCCCGGTCAAAGGAAGACAGGATCGGGAAGAAGATCTGTCCACCCAAGGAGTGAGCGCTGAGTAATGTATCGACATTGTAGCCTAAGATCGAATCGAAGATATCGGGACAGTGCGAGATGGCGATCGAATAGTAGTTGGCGTTGTTGTTGAGAAAGGAAGCCTGCAAGTCCGGCGTTCCCCGGGAGAGCGAATCGATGCCGGTCAGGTTGATGTAGGAAGATCTGTCCAGGCATATCTGCAGGGATTCGTTGTTCAGGACTTTGAAATCGGCAGCTTCATAGATCGCATCGACGCTTTCTTTCATATAGTGATCTTCATCGCCATAGACGGCATATTTGCCATAAGGGGTATGAAGTTTCTTTAAAAGGGCAGTCAGGTGAGAGATCTGTTCGGCAGTCGGTCTGTCATCATGATCCAGAAGATCACCGCCGAACAGGATGATGTCCGGTTTGAAGGAATCGATCGCCGAGATAAAGGATTCGACATATCTCTCATCGAGGAAGGAATTGAGCTTGATATCGCTGAAATAGGCGATCAGCAGGTCATCGCAGCCTTTGGTGATCTTGTCCGAAGTAAGGTATTCTTCGCGTATCCTGAACTGTTTCGTATTGACGTTCAAGGCGTTATAAAAACAGCCAGAAACGAATATGACAAGTAAGGAAAAGGCGATAATGAGCTTTTTGACCATACTGTAATTATAGCTTAATTGATTCACATAATTTAACATCATTCAAACATAAAATCTTATAGGATCATTTCGTATCATGAAGGTGCAAGGAAAAGCGAAGCCTTGTCGATACCAGCCCCCAATTCAGAAAAGTATCGTATATATTTATCCCCTTAAATAATCTTAAGACTGGCTCCTTGGTAGGAGCCTTTCTTATGCTAGAATGAAGGGGTGAAGAAACGTAAGAAAAAAAGAAGATTGAAGAAAAATCTGATCATTATATTAGCTGTATTGTTGCTGCTGAGTATCGGCGGACTGGTCTTTCTGATACGCGATTATATCGAAGGAAACAAGACTTCCCCATATTATCTGGCGGCGCAAGATTCAAGCCTGATGATCATGGATAAGCAGGGCGTCGAACATGAATTTGTCCGCGGCAGCAAGGTCGATATCAAAAACAAGAAAGTGACTCTCGATGATATCGAATACCGCCAGTTTGAAGAAGACGGCATCACATATCTGGTAAGTGAAGATGTCTTGGTGAGCGATCGCAGAGACTGCGTCAGAGAGAGCACGTTATATGCCTTGCGCGACCATGTTTTAAGTAAGGAAGCAGGGGATTTCCATATCGCCGGTTTCGTGAAGAAAAAAGACGAGCTGACCGTGACGGGGTATCATGAGCTGCTGGCTGATGGAAGTGTCGATCACTACCAGGTAAACGGACAGGGCTATATTTCAACCAAATATGTCGCCAAAGACTATTACGAGACCAAACTCGACGATTCGATCTATGCCGATGTTTATTTCGGACAGGGCGGTGACCCAAGAGCGATCGATTACTACAAAAAGGAAGACTTCACTCCTAGGACCAGGATGCCGGATGTCGTCAATGCCTTATATATCAATGCCGAGGCGATCGAAAGTGCCGATGCCTATATCGAAGTGGCAGATGCCTGTAACGGCATCAACGCTTTCGTAGTCGATGTCAAGGACTGCTACGTCGATACGCAGCTTGCCTATGAATCCCCGGTAATGAGAGCTTATGCACCTTCGACATACAATATTCCTAACGGCTATGATTCGTATAAGGAAAACGTGAAGAAATTAAAAGATGCCGGATACTACCTGATCGGACGTATCACGGCATTCAAGGATGATTCTTTTGCGACGGACAACCCGGAAGAAGCTCTGATGTATGATGGCTCCTTATACCGCTACGGTGCCGTAAGATGGCCAAGCATCTTCTCAAGAAAGATGTGGGAATACGATGTGGCCCTGGCTCTGGAAGCGGCAAACGAGATGGGCTTTGATGAGATACAGTTTGACTATGTGCGTCTGCCGGAAGATGTCGAAGATGTGGAACTTCGAAATACCTACGATGAGACAAGAGCCCAGGCGATCACCAACTTCCTTCGTTATGCGACGGAATTCCTGCATAACGAAGGGATCTATGTCTCTGCCGATGTCTTCGGTGAGATCAGCGGCGACGATTATAATTCTTTCTCTGCCTTTGTCTCCTATTACGGACAGTTCTGGCCGGCGATCTCCAATGCGACAGATGCGATCTCATCGATGCCGTATCCCGATCATTTCTCTGCCTATGCCTATGGCATCGAGGCACCTTGGTATGAACCGGGCGAGCTGATGTACCGCTGGGGCAGGGCGACCTATTTTGCACAGGAAAAGACCTACGATGCGGCAAAATGCCGTACCTGGATCATGGCACAGGACTCCGATCCGTATGAGGTCTATTACGATCCCGGTTTCATCCAGGATCAGATACAGGGATTACGAAATGCCGGTGTCTGCGACGGCTATATGACCTGGAGCGCTTCTTCCAATCTGAACCGCTACTGGCACTATTCTTCCGTCCTGGATTGATCCTTATAGATGATATAGGTGATGGGAGAATCCATTTTATCCTGACGATAAGCTTCAAGTATTTGGAGCTTATTTTTCTTTATGTAGTCATCCACAAGATAATACTCATCATAGCCTCCGCTCTGGCGAAGGTAGAAGGTGATGACGATATAGCCTTTTTCTTTCAATAAGTCATAGGCTTTTCGGAAAGCTTTTAAAGTCTCGTCTTTCTGCGTGTAGCTTTTCTCATCGGATCCGGGCAGATAGCCGAGATTGAATATGAACATCGATGCTTCATCTTTCTTTACATAATGATCGACTTGACCATGACTCACCTGATGAAATTCGATGTTGTCAAAGGCTTTGGTCTTCTCTTTGGAACGTCGTATCGCTTCTTTCGAGATATCAAAGGCGATGATTTTTCTGGCAAGTCCGGCAAGAAAGAGAGTGTCGTTGCCGTTTCCTGCCGTCATATCGACGACAGTATCGGTCTTTGCGATCAGAGGCTTTATATATTTGTGTATGAAAGTGTTATTGTTCATAGAGCCTTCCCTGATAGGTATCGTTCTTGCGCATGAGCTTGTCGATGTCGTTGAGTATGGTGGTCTTATTCAAAAGCCACATCGGCGAGATCAGATCTTCCTTGATCGGATCGCCGGTGAGCCTCTGCACGATGACTTCCGGCGGCAGCAGTTCAAGCTGTCGGACGACCAGGTCGATGTATTCTTCTCTGGAGATCAATTCGAAAGGCTTTTCTTCATACATCTTTGAAAGTCTCGTGTCTTTGATGACATGCAGCATGTGGATCTTGATGGCTTCAAAAGGTAGGTGAGAGATGTCTTTCACTGTCTGCAACATGCCTTCCTTGTCTTCAAACGGCAAGCCGTCCATCACATGGACACAGGTCTTGATCGATGTCTTTTCAAGGCGGTACAAAGCTTGTCTGAGATCATCAAAATCATAACAGCGGTTGACGATCCTTCCCACTTCGTCGTTGGATGTCTGAAGGCCGAGTTCGAGCCATACCGGCTTGATCTTGGACATCGCATTCAGATAATTCAGGACATCCTCTTCAAGGCAATCGCACCTTGTGGCGATCGATACTTCGGCTACTTCATCCATTTCGAAGAATGGAGCGGTCATTGCCTTGATCTTTTCCAAAGGACCGTAGGTATTGGAAAAGGATTGGAAATAGGGGATATACAAGGAAT
>JAZQIF010000139.1:0-8894 GCA_045540935.1 Erysipelotrichaceae bacterium
TGTTTCCAAACAATATGATCTTTTCACCAGGGATGGCAAGATACCGGAGGACTTTGAGGTGCCGCAAGGCAAGGACAACGGTCGTTGGGTTCATCGCAAGAACGATTTCGTCGGCAACGAACTGTATCTGCCAAGTGTGGAGTTTGATGCGGCCGGAGCCTTTACCTTGACCGAAAACGTCTTTGCGGGCATGGCCGAATTCAAGGGATGGTACGATGTAAGCGACAAGGGCTTCGTCTGTCATGTCGTCGAGGCCGATCAGCTGCAGGGCTTCAATTGCGGAGACAAACCCTGCAACGCGATCGAGACGATCGAATTTGAAAAACAGGACGACAAGACGCTGGTCTTAAAGACGCAGCTTTGTCTCTCGCAGGTCGGTGATATCTTTGACCTACAACCCTAAAGTATTTATTTGACACGATTCAAGAACCTGCCTTCGAGCAGGTTTTTTAATTCATTTTTTCTTTAGATTAAGTTCAGTTACAGTTCACATAGGATTTTTATTATTGACACAACAGGATTAACTTTCATGAAGAAGTTATGGAAAACGATGTTGTTATTGTCACTGATCTTTGTATGTTCGGCCTGCACGACAGTGATTGCCGATACGGATACCGAATTAAAGGATCAGACTTTGACCGGTGTGATAACTGAGGTCAATGGAACTGTACTGACTTTGGATCTGGGAGAAGTCTCTTCTTCACAAACAGAAGATGGCTTCCCTGCGCAATTTGAAGAAGGACAATTGCCTGAACTTACAGATAGTGAGATGCCGCAGTTTGGAGATGGTGAAATGCCTGCCTTTACGCAAGGACAACAGCCACCGTTCAATGAAGGTGAAGCACCTGCTTTTGAAGAAGGCCAGCTGCCCCCGTTTGAACAGGGAGAGTCCGATCAAAGCGAGGGAAACAGACCTGCCCGTCCGGGAATGAAGAATGATGGTCAGATGCCTGAATTTGCGGATGGTGAGATGCCCACTTTTGAGCAAGGTCAACAGCTCCCGTTTGAACAGGGACAATTGCCTGAATCTATGAATGGCGAGATGCCGCAGTTTGAAGATGGTGAAATGCCTGACTTTGAGCAAGGTAATTTCCCACAGATGAATGGTGAGATGATGCCTGGCATGATGGGCATGGAAAATTACAGCTTTGAGAAAACCGAAGGTACTGTTACGATCGATCTTGGTGATGCTGCAGTAAAACTGGCAGCGGGATCTTCGGGAACTGTAAATGATCTCAAGGTCGGCGATGTGCTTGAAATTGAGATCGACAAAGAAGGCAACATCAGAAGTGTGACCGTATACAATGTCGCATAGAAACGCGGGAGACCGCGTTTTAAAAAGGCCTGGTGAGAAAGAAAATATTGTAAAATATAGGTATAAAACAGGAGGAAAGAATAATGGCTGATTATTTGGGTAAGGATATCTTCAAGCTTGGTTTCGGTCTGATGAGACTTCCTAAACTTGAAGACGGTTCGATCGATGTCGAACAGACCAAGAAGATGGCCGATCTGTTTATAGCGGCGGGAGGCAAGTATTTCGATACGGCTTATGTCTATGACGATGGCGAATCGGAGGAGACTTTCCGTAAGGCGGTGGCGGAGAGATATCCGCGTGAGGCCTATTACCTGGCAACCAAACTCAATGCGGGTTATCCCAAGTGCACGGATGAGGAGTTTGCCAGACAGGAATTCTATACTTCCTTGGAAAGGACCGGCGCAGGATATTTTGATTTCTATCTCTTGCATGCACTGGGAGAAAGAAATATCGACAAGTACAATGCTTTCCATCTCTGGGACTTCGTTAAGGAAAGAAAAGAAGAAGGTCTGATCAAACATTACGGTTTCTCTTTCCATGGATCACCGGAACTGTTAGATGAACTTCTGACTCTTCATCCGGATGTGGAATTCGTACAGTTGCAGATAAACTATGCCGACTGGGAAGATGAGAAAGTGCAATCTCGAAGATGTTATGAAGTGGCCAGAAAACATGGCAAGCCTTTGACGGTCATGGAGCCGATCAAGGGTGGCAAACTGGCGGACCCGATGCCGGAAGTCAAGAAGCTGTTCAAGGATTATGATAACGATGCTTCATATGCTTCCTGGGCTGTGCGCTATGTCGCTTCCAAGGAAGGGATCATCACGGTGCTTTCGGGTATGTCGAATATCGAACAGATGGAAGACAATCTGTCCTATATGAGAGACTTCAAGCCGCTAAACGAAGAAGAGATGAAGGTCATCGAAAAGGCACAGGAGATCTTTGGCAACGATGAGACGATCAAGTGTACGGCCTGCCACTATTGTACGGAGGGCTGTCCGATGTCGATCCCGATCCCGGATATCTTCCGGGTCTGGAACAGCAAGGTCATGGATCCTTCTCTTGACGTGAAAGATGATTATCTCAGGGTCACTGAGGGCAAGGGTCAGGCTTCGATGTGCATCGAGTGCGGGCAATGTGAAGGACAGTGCCCGCAGAAACTGCCGATCATCGAACTGTTGAAGAAATGTAAAGAAATGGAATAGGGAGCTATATCCCTATTCTTTTTTGAATTAGGTTCAGATATAATTTAGAAAATGAAGCTGGAAAAGTATCGGCATATCCAGATCCTCAACGCCCTTATTGAGGCCGATCGGGAACTCACGGCAGATTCTTTAGCCAAGATAAGCAAGTCATCGTTGCGTACCGTCAAAAACGATATCGTTTTTTTGAATGGCCTTTGCGAAGCGGAAGGGGGCTGCCGTATCGTATCCTATAAAGCCAAAGGTTACGGGATAAAGGTAAGAGATCAGGAAGCATATGAAAAACTGTGCGACGATATCACGGTCCTGATGACCATCTATTCGGGTCGTTCGGTCGAGGCGATCAACAGGCGTATGTATATCCTGCAGCGCTTACTGATAGACGAAAATGTCAAGATCGAAGATCTTTGTGACGAATTGTATCTTTCGCCTTCTTCCATACGCAAGGATCTTGAATGGGCGAGAAGATTTTTAAGATCATATCACATCGATCTATTGTCTTCTTCCGGCAAGGGTTACTCCATTTCGGGCAAGGAACAGGATCTGCGCAGTGCTTTGGTGGAACTGCGCTGTTCGCAATATCATGAATTTCAGCCGTTATATCCCTATGAAGATTTCGACGATCTTTTCTGCAAGGATAGCGTAAACTACTATACTCCTTTGCGCAATGCCTTTCTCAATATTTTAAGAAACAGCCGCATCATCATCAGCGATATCGAGACCAAGAAGATGACCTCGCATCTATGTCTGATGTATCAAAGAGGTCTGGAAGGAAAGTATCCCGATCTCGATGAAGAAATAATCGATGAATTGCGGCAGACTTATGACTACGAAGTGGCCAAGGAGATTTTTGCGGATGAAACGATAAGTGCCTATACGGATGCCAAAGAGATCGAGATCTTGAATTTTGCCAGACTCTTATTGATAAACAGGGATCTCAATCTCAGGCTTGGTGGCAGTGAGGATCTTCCTAAAAAGCTGTTGAATGAGAATCGGGCGATCTTCAATGAGATCGTTTCGGAGATGGACGGTTCGCTTGGCTCCAAGATGCATCACATGGATCTTTTCAAGATCTACTATCGGGATCTGGAATCCTTACAGATGGAGCTTTATCTCAAACATCATTTCGATCATACCGGCAAGATGCGTTTCATCACCTACCAGGAAGGTGCCGAGGATATGATCTCACCGGTCCCGCTGGAACTGACCAGAGCCATGATCGCCAGGCTGGAAGAGAAGTTTTCCGAGCCGATATCCGATGCGGTGATCCATGCCTATGAGGCCGTTTATGAAAGACTGTTCAAAAGGATCGCTTATCCATACAGGAAACTAAGACTGGCGGTATGTACGGCTCAGGGACTTGTCTATTCCCAGCACATCAGCGAGAGCCTTATGGAACTCTATGGCAATTACATCAAAGGTGTCGGTGTCTACAACCTTTACGAGATGCGCAAGATCAATTTCGACAATTACGATGCCTTGGTCTATTCGGGTCCGATGTTGTACTATGTATATCCGCTTCCTTTCGTGAGGTATCAGGAACTCGATTATGAGCGGGTCTCGGGTGAACTGTTCGATAAACTGTTCAAGAGCGGTTTCGATGATAGGGAGTTACAAAGGATAAAGGCGATCATGAATATCTATGTTCAGGAAACGATCAGGGACGTGGATTCTTTCATCGAGGCTTTGTCTTTTCGCTATGGGATCGATCACGATGCGCAAAAGGCAATCTTTGAACAATACCGGCGCAGCGAGAAGATCATCAATCACTATTATTACCGTACGGGTATCATGATCGTGTTCTTCCCTTATGAATATACCGGAAGGTCGATCGCCGATATCTATATGCCTTCCCAGAATGTCTACTATGAGGAGAACCTGGAGATCAGAGGTCTTATCTGCGTTTCGATACCTCCGGATATCGATCTGGCCGATCTTAAGATCGCCGACCATATCCTGCGTTATTGTGTTCAGGTGGAGGGGACTTTGGATCGTTTATATGAAGATAAGGATAAAGTTCTCGATATGATCTTCGATACGATAATCCGCAGGAAGTTTTTGAATCAGTAAATGATCTTTTAAGTGCATGACAAAAAATTGCACCTTTATAGGAGAAATAATAAGCATTCACATGCTTATTTTTTAATGTTAATGTTTAGGCAAGAGGTAAAGAAATGCTGAAACTATTCATATCATCACACGGACATTTTGCCAGTGGTATCAAGAGTTCGGTAGAGATCCTGATGGGTCCCAATCCCAGGATCACGGTCTTTGATGCCTATGTCGATCAGACTTCCGTGCAGGAACATCTGGATGCCTTCTATGAGACTGTAAGTCCTCAAGATCAGGTGCTGTTACTGTCGGATCTCTACGGCGGAAGCGTCAATCAGGTCATGTATACCTATCTTGAAAAGCCCAATACCAGACTCGTGGCCGGAGTCAATCTGGCGCTGGTCCTGGAACTGGCAGTCAAAGAAGAGATCTCAGATGAGGAGCTAAGCAAGCTCGTTGAACAGAGTCGGACGATGCTTAGAGTCGTCGAGCTTGAAAAAGGTGAAGTAAAAGAAGAAGACGAAGATTTTTTCTAAAAGTAAAGGAGATAAGGAAAAATGTTAAAGTTAATCAGATTGGATGAGCGTTTGATCCACGGACAGATCGCGATCAAATGGTCAAGACACACAGGCGTTGACAGGATCATCGTTGCCAATGATGCGGCAGCCGAGAATTCCGTCATTCAGCAGTCTCTGATGATGGCTGCCCCTGCTACCTGCAAGACCGCCATCGTTTCCATCGACAAGGCGATCGCCCTGATGAACAATCCGAAATCGGCCGATCACAAGATCCTGTTGCTGGTAAACAATCCTGATGATCTGCTCAAGGTCCTCACAAGCATTTCCGAGAAACCCGAGACCGTCAACATCGGCAATTACGGCCGTATCGCTCCGAAGGTAAACGGCGAACCGCGTAAAGAGTATCGTCTGAACCTCTATCTGTATGAAAATGAAAGAGAGACGCTGAAGAAGGTCCTTGATCTTGGCAACAAGACGATCTATCAGACGACTCCCGAAGAAACAGCTGAGCCTCTCGACAAGGCTTTATAAAATTAGAAATTCAAAGAAAGGGGGAAAATCTAATTTATGGCTGGTGCTGCATTAAAAATATGCATCGTTTATTTCTTGTTGAATTACATCGATGAGATCTGTCTGTCCTGGCAGGCATTGACCCGTCCGATCGTAATCGCTCCGCTCTGTGGTCTGGTACTTGGTGATTTCAGAACCGGTATCATCATGGGTGCTGAGCTCGAAGCGATCTTCATGGGTATCTCAGCGATCGGTGGTGTCATCGCTGCCGATGCGACTCTGTCAAGCTGCATCGCAGTTGCTTACACGATCCTGACCGGTGCTACCATTCAGGATGGCGTCGCTCTTGCATTCCCGATCGGTACGGTTCTGACGACTGTCAACAACCTGACGATGTCCTTGATCGCTAACCCGATGGCTGCTTACTGGGAGAAACTGGCTGTCAAAGATCTGAAACAGTTCTCGATCCAGAACTATCTCTTCGCTGCCGTTATGAAACTGATCCCGGCTGCTGTCTTATTCGTTGCCGTTGCGTTTGGTGTCGAGGGTCTCAACAAGGCCTTGGCTGCTTTACCGCCATTCGTTATGACCGGTCTGGGCGCTGCTTCCGGCATGATGATCGCTGTCGGTTTTGCGATCCTGACTTCCATGATCTGGGACAACGAAGTCGGTATCTTCTTCTTCGTAGGCTATGTCATGGTCGCTTATCTGCATATGGACACTGTTGCGATCGCCATCATTGGCGCTGCGATCGCTGTCACGATGTTCTTCTCACATAAGAGAGTCATCGATCTGAGAAAAGAACTGACTTCCGGCGGCAACACCGTTGCGGAAGCCGCAAACGATGAGGAGGATTTCTTCTAATGGCTAAAAAAGATCTGACTGCTCAAGAGAAAGCTACTCTTAATAAGATGTTCTGGCTGTCCCACCTTGTATTCATCTCATTCTCGATGGTCAAGATGGAAGCCAACGGTTTCACGATGACGATGGCTCCGGCTTTGAAAGAACTCTATTCGGATGATCCGGAAGAGATGAAAGAGGCCGTCTTAAGACATCAGTCATTCTTCAACACTCACGCTGTTCCGTTCTCCTTTGTTGCCGGTCTTGCTTACGCTATGGAAAGACAGCACAAAGAAGGCAAGGTCGACGGTACGACGATCGAAAACGTCAAAGCTGCTTTGATGGGCCCGACTGCCGGTATGTTCGACTCACTGTTCTTCAACGCTATCCGTGTCATCGCTGCCGGTATCTCTATCGGTCTGTGCCGCAATGGCAACTTCCTTGGTGTCATCCTGTTCGTTTTGATGTATGGCGTTACGCAGTCTGTTGTTAAGTACTTCTTGATCAACGCAGGTTATACCTTAGGTACTTCCTTCATCGATCAGGTCTTCAATTCCGGTTTGATCCAGGTCTTAACGAAGTGCGCTTCTGTCTTAGGTCTGATGATGGTCGGTGCTATGACTGCTCAGATGGTCAACGTTCCTTTGAACCTCGTCGTCAATACGACCGGTGCTGAAGGCGGTGAAGTTGTTGTCGGTGATATCCTGAATCAGGTCTTCCCTGGTTTACTGGGTGTATGTGCTCTGTTCTTAATGGTCTATCTGATCAAGAAGGGCTGGACGCCGACCAAACTGATCCTTCTGATCTTCGCATTTGCCCTTATCGGTGCTGCGATCGGCTTATTCTAAAACCAATAAGGGAGAAGCACAACTTCTCCCTTATTTTTAGCCACATGATCATAAAATGATCTTGTGCTCATATGGCTGAAAGGAGAATCATAAATGACTAAAATATTGTTTCAAGGCGACGATTTCGGTTTCACAAGAAGTGTGACGTACGGTATCGTCGATTCGATTGACGAAGGAGTATTACGCAATACCGGTCTTTTTGCGAACATGCCTGCAGCTGAACTGGCTGTTTCCTACATGAAAGATCGTCCTCAGGCATGCTTTGGCATCGATTTCAATCTGGTCTCCGGACCCTCTTGTGCCGATCCCAAAGATATCCCGCATCTTGTCGATGAAAAAGGTGAATTCATCCGCTCAGGTGTCCGTACCCGCGATGAGAGATGGCAAAGCGTGGAAGGAAGAGCCGAGTTGTTTCCATATGAAGAAGTCAAAACGGAGATCATGGCACAATATAACCGGTTCATTGAACTGACCGGACGCAAGCCCGAGTATCTGCATGAACATTCGATCTCTTCGGAGAATTATAGAAAAGTTATCCATGAACTTTCCGTTGCGGAAGATATCCCTTATTCTTCCGAGATCTGGAAAAGACTCAATATGGATTCCGCCATCAACAAGCTTTTTGCGGCATCGATGGCTTCGCAAAAGAAAGTCTTTGATCCCAACGATCAGTTAAACAAGGATACGGTGGCTCAGTTTTTCTCCATTGCCGATGAATTCTTAAACAACGAGCTGAATGTCTTCTGTTGTCATCCGGGCTATGTGGATGGAGATCTGTTAGGTCTGACGACCCTGTCTCTTGAAAGAGCCAGAGATGCTCAGATGATGATGTCGGAAAAAGTTGCGAAGTGGGTCAAAGAAAACGGCGTGGAACTCATCACGTACCGCGATCTGAAAGGCTTGTAGAAAATGGTCACGATGCTCGATTGCATCAAAAGAAGTCAGCCTGTCGCCCATAAGATCCTCGATAAGGCCAAAGAAAAAGCGGAAGGCTTGAAGAAACTCGTCCCGGATATGAGTGTGATCAGCCAGATCTTTGTGATCGGTTCGGGTTCAAGTTTCAATGCCGCAAGAAGCGTGACTTCTTTCATGGAAGAAGTAAGTGGCTTGCAGGCAAGCGTTCTTTTGCCTAACGACTTGATGAAAAAGAAGATCTTCGATCTGGAAGCTTTATATATCTTCGTATCGCAGACCGGTACTTCTTCTTTGGTCAGGAAAACGATCGATAAAGTAAAGGAATTCGGTTGTTTAACTATCGCGGTCAGTGACGATGAAGATTCACCGATAGCCAAAGCTGCCGAACTTTATATCCCTCTGGAAGTAGGGGGCGAAGAATATGGTTACAGGACGGTCGGTTTCTGCGCGACGCTGTTGACTTTACAGGTGATAGGTCTATTGGTCGGTTACCAAAACAGTGCTATAAGTGAAGATGAATTTGATGACTATCTTGTTGAAGCTCATAAGGCTGCCGATCATCTGCCGGAAGTCATTGAAGACAGCCTGAAATGGTTCGATGAAAACAAAGCAGAACTAAAAGATCTTCGCTCATTGATGTATTATGGGGGTGGAGAGCTCTATGGCATCGCAATAAGTCGGAGGCCAAGCGGTC
>JAZQIF010000140.1:0-5257 GCA_045540935.1 Erysipelotrichaceae bacterium
AACCTGAAACAGGAACTCGAGATCATCGAAAGGGATGCCCTGATCGATGTGATCCCTTACGGCTCCTGTACGGTCAATGAGGAAGGGAAGCAGATCGCTGCACTCGAAGAGATGAAAGACCACGTCTGCGCCTTCTCGGATGACGGCAAGGGCATACAGGAAGAGGCGATGATGGAAGAAGTCATGAAGAAAGCCAGGGAACTCGGCAAGATCGTGGCAGCCCACTGCGAGGTCAATGAACTGCTTCATGGCGGCTATATCCATGACGGCGAATACGCTAAAAAACACGGCCATAGAGGCATCTGCTCGGAAAGTGAATGGAAAGAGATCGAGCGGGACGTAAAGATCGCCGAAAAGACAGGCTGTGCCTATCATGTCTGTCACATCTCGACAAAGGAATCCGTCGACATCATACGAAGAGCCAAGGCAAGAGGCGTCGATGTGACCTGCGAAACGGCACCGCATTACCTGATACTCAATGAAAACGACCTGCAGGAATCCGGGGATTTCAAGATGAACCCGCCGTTAAGATCCAAAGAAGATCAGGAAGCTCTGATCCAGGGCGTAAAGGATGGGACGATCGATATGATCGCGACCGACCATGCCCCGCATTCGGCGGAAGAAAAATCGAAGGGCTTGGAGAAAAGCGCGATGGGCATCGTGGGGATCGAAACGGCCTTCCCGCTTCTTTATACGAATCTGGTGAAGAGCGGTGTGATCACTTTGGAAAAACTGATCGAATTACTGAACGACAATCCGCGCAAGCGCTTCGGGTTGAAGCAGGAAGATTCCTGGTGTATGTGGGATCTGAATGACAGGTACATCATCGATGAAAAAGACTTCCTTTCCAAAGGCAAGGCGAGTCCGTTCAAGGGGATGGAAGTTTATGGCAGATGTATAAAGACGGTATGCAAAGGCAAGACCGTCTATGAATACAAAGGGGAATAGATATGGCAAAGAGAACAGATATCAAGAAAGTACTGATCATCGGCAGCGGTCCGATCGTCATCGGTCAGGCAGCCGAATTCGACTACGCCGGCACACAGGCCTGTCTGGCTCTGAAAGAAGAAGGCTATCAGGTCATCTTATGCAACTCCAATCCGGCGACCATCATGACCGATGTCTCGATGGCCGACAAGGTCTATATGGAACCGTTGAATCTGGAATATATCGCCAAGATCTTACGTTATGAGCGTCCGGATGCCATCGTTCCGGGCATCGGCGGACAGACCGGTCTCAACCTGGCAGTCCAGCTGGATAAAAAAGGTGTCTTGAAAGAATGTGGTGTCAGGCTTTTAGGCACACCGAGAGAAAGTATCGAAAAGGCGGAAGACAGAGAGTTATTCAAAGAGATGTGCATGGAGATCGGTGAGCCGGTCATCCCGTCCAAGATCACCTATGACATCGAAGAAGCCAAGGCGGCAGCCTTGGAGATCGGTTATCCGGTCGTCCTTCGTCCGGCTTTCACCTTAGGCGGTACCGGCGGGGGTTTTGCCTATGACGAGGAAGAACTCGTCAATATCGCGGTCGGCGGTTTCAAGGCTTCCCCTGTTCACCAGGTCCTCGTCGAAAAAAGTGTCAAGGGCTATAAAGAGATCGAATTTGAAGTCATGCGTGACTCCAGCGATCACTGCATCACGATCTGCGGCATGGAGAATGTCGATCCGGTCGGTGTCCACACCGGCGATTCGATGGTCGTCGCGCCGATCTTATCTTTGAATGATCATGATCTCAAGATGCTGAATGATTCGGCGATCAAGATCATCCGCGCATTGAAAGTCGAAGGCGGCTGCAACGTCCAGTTTGCCTTGCATCCAAAGACTTCCGAGTACTTCCTGATCGAAGTCAACCCGCGAGTTTCCCGTTCCTCTGCCCTGGCATCCAAGGCCAGCGGCTATCCGATCGCCAGAGTTTCCGCCAAGATCGCTTTGGGCATGACTTTGGAAGAGATCGAAGTGGCCGGCACGACAGCTGATAAGGAACCGAGTCTTGATTACATCGTTGCCAAATTCCCACGCTTCCCGTTCGATAAGTTCCCGACGACACCGAACGTCTTAGGCACCCAGATGAAGGCGACAGGCGAAGTCATGGGCATCGGCGCAGATCTGGAAGAATGCATCTTAAAATCCGTACGTTCCCTGGAGATCGGGGTCTGCCACCTCTATCTTGAAAAATTTGATGAATATTCCGATGAGGAATTACTGAAATACCTGAGCGAGTTCCGCTCGGACGGTATCTTCGCCTTAAGCGAAGCGATACGCCGTCACATCGATCTTAAGAAGCTGCATGAAGTGACGATGATCACGATGCTGTTCCTGGAGTCGATCCAGAAGATCATCAGGATGGAAGAAGAGCTCAAGGCCCATGTCAACGATCTTGAGGTCTTAAGAAGAGCCAAGAAGATGGGCTTTGGCGATAAATACATTTCCAAATTATGGAATCTCAAGGAGATCGAAGTCTACGAGAAGCGCATCAAAAACAATATCACGCCGATCTTCAAGATGATCGATACCTTACATTCCGGCAAGTATATCGCTTATCACTATTCCTCTTATACGGGTGAGAATGAATCCAGACTCACGACCAAAAAGAAGATCGTCGTCTTAGGCGCCGGTCCGATCCGTATCGGCCAGGGTGTCGAATTCGATTATTCTTCCGTCCATGCCGTACAGACAATCCGCAAGAACGGTTACGAGGCCATCATCATCAACTCCAATCCGGAGACGGTCTCGACCGACTATACGACATCCGATAAGCTCTATTTCGAACCGCTGACACCGGAAGATGTCATGAACGTCATCAACTTTGAAAAGCCGGAAGGCGTCATCGTCTCCTTAGGCGGACAGACGGCCGTCAACCTGGCAGAACCGCTGTATGAAAGAGGTGTCAGGATCATCGGTACCGACACCAAAGGCATCGAACGGGCAGAAAACCGCGACAGCTTCGAGAAGATCATGGAAGAGCTGGGTATCCCGCAGCCGGAAGGCAAGGCGGTCACCAACATCGAAGACGGTGTTAAGGCAGCCGAAGAGATCGGCTATCCGGTCCTGGTGCGTCCAAGCTACGTCCTGGGTGGCAGGGCGATGCAGATCGTCGGCAATGAAGAACAGCTGCGTCACTACCTGAAGAATGCGGCAGCCATCGATGAAGAAAAGCCGGTCCTGGTCGACCACTACATCGAAGGCAAGGAAGTCGAGATCGACGGCATCTGTGATGGCAGAGATGTCTTTGTCGGCGGCATCATGGAACTCGTCGAAAGGACGGGCGTCCATTCCGGTGACTCCATCTCGGTCTATCCGGCCTTCACGATCTCCGACAAAGTCAAAGGAAAGATCCTGGAATATTCCAAGAAGCTGGGCCTTGGCATCGGCATCATCGGCTTGTTCAATATCCAGTTCATCGTTGATAAGAATGACGATGTCTACGTCATCGAAGTCAATCCGCGTTCCTCAAGAACGGTACCGTTCCTTTCCAAGGCGACCGGCTATCCGCTGGCGGATATCGCTACGGAAGTCATATTGGGCAGAAGCTTAAAGGAACAGGGGATCTTCGATCTGTATAAGGAAGATAAGAAACGTTACTACGTCAAAGTCCCTGTATTCTCCTTCAATAAGATCAAGGGTCTCGATGCCTATCTGTCACCGGAGATGAAATCGACCGGTGAAGCGATCGGCTATGACGACAAGCTCAACCGTGCCCTGTATAAGGCCTTACAGGCTTCGGGCATGAATCTGAAGAACTACGGCACCGTCTTTGTGACGATCGCCGATTCCGATAAGGAAGAAGCACTTCCGCTCATCCGCCGTTTCTATGACCTGGGCTTCAACATCGAAGCGACCAGAGGTACGGCAAGATACCTCAAGGAAAACGGGATCCGCACCAGGACTCTGCAGAAGATCTCGGTCAACGACGATATCCGCGATTCCATCTCCCAGGGTCATGTCGCCTATGTCATCAACACCAGAGACGTGACGGCGGAAGATGAGCTCAACGATGGTGTGGCGATCCGTCTGCTGGCGATCGAAAACGACACCAACATCTTCACATCCTTGGATACCGTCAAGGCTCTGCTGGATGTACTGGAAGAGATCACATTGAAGGTTTCCGTGATCAACGCATGATATGAAACAGAGTATTTGTAAGATAGAAGAAAATAAACAGATCGCCCTCAATACCTACCGTATGGTATTGAAAGGAGAAGGATTTGATGAATTACGGCCAGGCCAGTTCGTCAATGTGAAGCTTGAACCTTTCTTTTTAAGGAGACCGATCTCGATCTGCGATGTCAAAGACGATGCCTTGACTCTCATATACAAGGCAGTCGGGGAAGGCACGAAGAAGATGTCCGAACTGAAAGAGGGAATACTCGATCTGCTGGTCGGACTGGGCAACGGCTACGACCTGTCGAAAAGCGGGGAAAGACCTCTGCTGATCGGCGGCGGCGTCGGAGTGCCGCCTCTGTATTACCTGGCGAAGAGACTTCGTGAGGAAGGAAAAGAGGTAAGCGTGATCCTCGGCTTCAATAAAAAGGAAGAGATCTTCATGGAAAAAGAATTCGAAGATCTTGGGTGCAACGTCATCGTGACGACAGCCGACGGATCCTATGGCACGAAGGGATTCGTATCCGATGTCATGGATGAAACAGAGTATTCCTACTTTTATACCTGCGGACCGCTGCCGATGCTGAAGGCTGTAAACAACAAGACAAAAAGCGAAGGTCAGTTCTCCTTTGAGGAACGTATGGGCTGCGGCTTTGGTGCCTGCATGGGCTGTACGATCAAAGTGAAGGACGGCTGCAAGCGTGTCTGCAAGGAAGGACCGGTCTTTGAAAGAAAGGAGATCCTATGGCAAGATTGAGCGTCAGACTGAATGATCTTGAACTGGACAATCCGATCATTCCGGCCAGCGGAACATTCGGCTACGGCTATGAGTTTGCCGAGCTTTACGATATCGATATCTTAGGCTCCCTGGCTTTCAAGACGACGACCTTAAACAAGCGGTTCGGCAATCCGACACCGCGCATCGCCGAGACGGCTTCCGGGATGTTAAATGCCATCGGCTTGCAGAATCCGGGGGTCGACAAGGTCATCGAAGGAGAACTGCCCAGACTCAAGAAATATTTCCACAAACCGATCGTTGCCAATATCTCCGGCTTTTCGATCGAAGAATATCAGGAAGTAGCCAGAAGGCTGGATAGAGAAGAACAGATCGGTCTGTTTGAAGTCAACGTCTCCTGCCCGAACGTCTCGGGCGGCGG
>JAZQIF010000141.1:0-44633 GCA_045540935.1 Erysipelotrichaceae bacterium
TCTTCGATATTTCCTTGTGTTTTCAACAGTTTACTGTACTCTTCTGGAATCAGAGAATACGATGACCAGATCGCTTTTCTGACCGCTCCACATCTTTACGAATTCATTCTGCAACTCTTCATCGTTTTGAAGGTCTTTGTCGCTCGTCAACTACCCACCCACTAAAGTGAGTGGGCTTGTAACTATCCAGCAGTGCTGACGACTTACATCTCCTGCCTTTGTTACAAGCAAACTTGCTGATGTTACATCGTGGGGTGGTTGACGGCACCCCTATCATCTCAGATATGCTGAGGTGATACTATATCCGGTACTTGGTTATCTTTCACAAGATAGTTGATTCCCATACGATATAGATTCATGGCTCCAATACGATCATCATTTGATGTATAACCGCAGGATCTGCAACAGAAGATGTGCTTCTTCTTGTCACGGTTCGTTTTCTCCGTGTGACCGCAAACCGGGCATGTCTGACTCGTATAGCGAGGATCTACCGTAATTACACTGCTCTCATTAAGAGCCGCTTTGTATTTAAGCTTCTGTTCAAGGTCATAGAAAGACCATGAGACAGAGACATAACGGTCTTTGCGTCGAACCTTCTCTGCAGCAGAGCGAACGTTAGACAAGTCCTCTAAGACGAAGAGTGTATGCTTCGGATTGCCTTCAACGAGTGCCTTCGATACTTGATGATTTACATCCTGCATCCAACGGTTTTCTCGCTGACCGATAGCCTTGAGCCTTCGCCTTGCTGAAGGGGTCTGCCTTTGCTGGAGTTCTTTGCGGAGCTGTTTATACTTTGCACGTTTCTGTTTGATAGCTTTGCCACTGACAAACCCTGACTTGTGTTTACTATCATATGTCGCAACCACAAAGTTAATACCACGGTCTACGCCAACCACATTGCAGATATCCGGATCCAAGGATTCAGGGACTTCTGTGGTAACAGGAATATGCAGAAAATACTTGCCGTGTTTCTTTACAAGCTTGGCAGTGCCAAAAGAATAGACATCATTGTCAAAGTATTTCTCCATACCCTGAGAATAGTATGGCAGCTTCACACGACCGTTAAGCGTGTTCACGGAGAAGAGATTCTGCGTAAGCGAATAGTCTCTGTTCCAAATAAGGTCATACTGAGGTTTTGAAAAGTTGGGTCTGATCCACTCGTGCTGATTTTCAAGGATTGTTCTGTATCTTGCAATAACTGTCTTAAAAACGGACTGCGCCATCTGAGACTTTAAGCCATAGCGTTTTCTAAGTTCGTAATACAGTGCCTTGTTGAGAGAAAACTGTTTCAGGTCGTGCGTTTGAAAGATGTAGTTTGCGACAAAATTACATGCATTGCGATATGTGTCCATCGTTACATCTAACAGCTCACGCTGTTCGGGTGCAGTTTGGACCTGAATCTTTGCAGTAATAGTGATCTGCATGATCAACATCTCCCTTCGTTGTATTTCACTATTATATATTATAGCATAGATTTAGTGAATATATAATAGAGGGAGCCAAATTTATGTAAAATCACTGCAAGCGCAGAAACAGACGCAAGTATAATCTGAAGGTTCATATCGTGCTTGTCACCAAGTATAGAAAAAGGCTTCTCGTAAAGGGCTTGGATGACTTCCTCAAAAGAGCCTGCAGCTGCTTAGCAGAGCAAAACGGTTGAAGCATCATCGCTATGTAAACAGATAAGGACCATATCCATATTCTCTTGGAATACGATACAACCGAGAGTGTGTGTGACATTATCAGTATCCTTAAGCAACGAACAACACTTTGGCTTTGGATGCGTTACAAGGGAACACTCTCAAAGCACTGCTGAAAGAAAAACATCTTTTGGTCAGACGGATATTTTCCCTGCAGTATTGGAGAAGTATCTTCAGCGACTATTGAAAAGTACATAGCTCAGCAAAGCTAAGAAAGGAGAAACGGCTCTCCTCCCACCTGCTAAAGCAAGTGGGTTTCCGAGCCGAGGAATTGTTATGAATATTCATAAAGGTATTTTCTGCATTCGTCTTCGATGTCGCTTCCTTTGAACGCATCACGGGAATTATCGGTATACAAATTGTAAGTCCCGGTATAGACCAGAAGCTCATAGATCACATCACCCTCGATCGTATAGCGGGCGATCACAAGATCGCAATCTTCTTTCTTTCCGCACTTTTCCATGAACGCATCGAGAAGCTCTTCATTATACGTTCCGCCATTGGCAACGATAAGAACATCATCTTCTTTTGAAGGCCTGTCCTTCAGGGATGCCAGATAAGCGTGCGGATCCTTTTTGTCGGCGATCGTTATTTCCGATTCTTCTTTTTTGTCTTTGATCGCTTCTTCTGTCTCCTTCTTTCGGCAGCCGGCAAGACACAGGGAAGCGATCAGAAATGCCAAGATCCATTTTTTCATTTTCTTTCTTCCTCTTTCACTTATCTTCTTGCGTTATTGTTCGGCTGCGTCACATAGCGGATGATTTGTTCATCCGCCTTCATCTGTTTTATTTGATATCGTATACGAAGACCTCGTGGATCTCTTCGCTGTAACCCTCATAAAAACCGGTCGGCATGCCGGCAATGATCCTGGCACCTCTGTTATACAGAAGCAGGAACTCTTTCTTTTCAGCATCGAAACTTAGTCCTTCGATCTCTCCCTGCCTTATGACATCATCGAAGGTCTTCTCCAGAGACACTCTGCCTTTTGTTCCGTCTTTCGATACTTCGATCCTGTACATATTGTCCGGCGCATCCTCTTCCGCATCCCCGTCATCGCACGTCACAAACAGATCTCCGTCATAGTAAGCGACGCCCTGAATCCATTTCGGTGCGGAGTTCATCTTCAGCTTTCCTTTGTAGTCGCCCGTATCGAGGTCATACATATAGAGGTATTCGCTGGATTCATCATCGATCCATGAGGACATATATACGGTCTTAGAATCAGGATCTACGGCGATGCCGCTGCATTCCAGCTGGCCGGTATCGGCACGGAATGGGAAGACCCGTTTCAGCTTCAAAGTATCGCCGTCATATACGGCGACCTGGATGTTCTTGCCTTCGCCATCCATGAAGTATTCGACACCAAGATAGAGTTCGTTGTTGTAAACATCGATATCACCGATATGGTTGACGTCCAGTGTATAGCCTTCAAAGGGATCTGTATTTTCGGCGACCAGATTAAAACTGCTGTCATATTTTGCCAGTGTCGTCGAACCGCTCACCCAGTAATAACCGCCTTCCACGCAGATGCCCTGCCTGCCGTTGACGCCGTGAACATCTTTGAGTTCATAATCCATAGAAGTCTTCGCCTTGCTGAAACAGCCGGAAAGGACCGCCAGTGCTGTGATTACAAGGACCATCAGAATCTTTTTATTTTGCATGCTGCCTCCAAACGAACGATTTGACCGCGTTTTGTTTATCTGCTCCAGAAACTTTTACCCTTATCGCCAATGAGGTCTGAAGGATGCATCCTGCTCAGAAAACACTTTTTCATTTCTTCCATTATATTTCAAAAAAGGATGCATTTTTCCTCAGGATCGCATCGATCGGGAAAGCAGAGCCTGATAATTGAAATCATGAAGGTTTTTGTCGGATAATAAGATTGTTCAAAAACCAAAAACATAATCATGCGGCAACGGAAAAATGACAGGAAACACCTTCCTTTCGTAAACGATTGCCGCAAAAACAGTCAGACGCTTTTCGATTTAATGAAGAAAGGAATATGAAAAATCATGATCATCAAAGCAGTAAAGTATTTTGAAAAAGGTTTCTATTCACAGGGCTTCGCATTCGGCGGCGAAGAAGGAATGGAACATTTCGACAACAACGTCAGATACCGCGGATCGCTTCAGAACTACGTGATCGATACGGGTGAGGATGTGATCCTTGTCGATACCGGCTTTCCGAAAGAAACGCCAAATCCTGTCTGGGATGGGAAAAGCCCTTCCCACATCGGACGTTGGATCGAAGACTACGTCTCGGCCTTGAAGACAGCAGGCTATGAGCCTTCGCAGGTCACCGAGGTCGTTCTGACCCACAAACATGCCGACCATTCCGGCGAGGTCAGAAGCTTCCCGAACGCAAAGTTCTATGTCAACAGAGTCGAACTTGAAACGGATGAAGTCAGAGCTCTGAAAGATCATCCGGGTCTCACACCGGTCGATTTCACCGACGGTCCGTATTACAACTTCAAGAGAAGCCAGATCATTGCCCCGGGCATCCGCATGATCCCGGCACCCGGCCACACCTATGGCAACAGTATCGTGATCGCAGAAGACGAAGGTCTCTTCTACATGTTCCATGGCGATATCTCTTATACGGACGAAGCCATCTATGCCGATAAGCTTTCTGTCGTATTTGATGATATCCATCTGACAAGAAGCACACAGAACACGATCAGAGAGTTTATCCGCAATCACCCGACTGTATACTGCTCAACACATACGCCTTTGGGCTATGAAAACCTCGAAGCAAAGCGGGTAATGGATCTTGATAATCCTCCTGCAACGATCTGGCCTACAGAAGACTATTTCGTCCTTGATGAAGCAACAGGCAAATACATCTGCTCGATCTGCGGCTATGTCTATGATCCGGCGGAACACGACGGTGTCGCTTTCGAAGATCTGCCGGAAGACTGGAAATGCCCTCGCTGCCGACAGGGCAAGGAAAAATTCAATAAAGCCTGATCCTGTTTCAGATCTGAATCCATCAAAAAACTCTGAGCAACGTTCAGAGTTTTTTTGATTGTTCATGTTCTGTTTTCAGTCGAGAGTCTTTTCAAGTTCTTTCAGGACTTTGGAAACGCCGTCGGCGACTTCTTTGATCGTCTCTTCTTCAAACGGATTTTTCAGGTTGGCCTCTTTCAGAAGATCGAAGTAGCCTTTGGATCCGCCCAATGAGCAGAGTTTCATATAATCCTTCCAGGCAGCTTCCCTGTCCTCACGCATCCTGAGATAGAACTGCAGTGCGCAGATCATCGCCAGGGCATAATCGACATAGTAGAACGGATACATGAAGATGTGCTGCTTCTGCATCCAGAAACCGCCGTTGTTCAAGAATTCGTTGTCACCGTAGCTTCGCCAAGGCATGAATTTTTCTTCGATGCCTTTCCAGATCGAACGAAGTTCCTTCGAAGAAGGCTGTTCACCTTCAAAGACTCTGTGCTGGAACTCATCGACACTGACAAGATAAGTGATGTTGGCCAGAGAATCGGCGAGATGTTCATAGACGTAGACTTTGCCTTCTCCTTCCGGATAGAAGAGCGGATACCACGGCTCCGTGAAGAATTCCATTGCCATGGAATGGATCTCGTTGATCTCGGAAGTGGAATGGGTATATTCGCTTAAGATCTGATTTCGGTTGGCGATATACGATTCAAAGGCATGTCCTGCTTCATGGGTCAGCACTTCCGTATCGGCAGAGGTCTTATTGAAATTGGAGAAGATGAACGGTGCCTTATATTTGGGAAGACCTGTGCAATAGCCGCCCAAGCGCTTGTTTGCCTTGGTCTCCAGATCGAAGAGTTCATATTCCACCATGAAATCAAAGAATTCCCCGGTCTCTTTGGACAGCTCGCGGTACATCTTCGTGGCTGCCTCTACCATGCCGGCCGTATCTTTGTCCGGTGTGGAGTTGCCATCCTTGAAAAAGAGCTGCTCATCATAGTATTCCAGCTTTTCGACGCCCAGACGCTGTCTTTGTTCCTCATGGATCTGTTTT
Organism: Erysipelotrichaceae bacterium; assembly: GCA_045540935.1. Classification (GTDB taxonomy): domain Bacteria; phylum Bacillota_I; class Bacilli_A; order Erysipelotrichales; family Erysipelotrichaceae; genus Colivicinus. The sequence continues at coordinate 5,700 of JAZQIF010000141.1, forward strand.
GCTACCGGAACGATATAGGAAACGACAGCATTGCGGAAAGCTTCGATCTGCTTCGGCGTGTAGTCGAAACGATGACGGGAAAGGTATGCCAGGTCGATGTAGTTATCAAAACCGAGCTTTTCGGCGATCTTGCGGCGTACGGCACACAGACGGCCATAGACATCATCGAGTTTGTCGGAAACCGACTCATACAAAGCTGCCCAGCTTTCAAGAGCCTCTTTCCTCTCTTCTCTGTCTGTCGATAACATATGTTTCAAAAGACCGTAGAAGTTGCATTCCTCGCCACGGAACACCGTCTTGCAGGAAGCGGCGATCTTGGAATACTCGTTGACCAGTTTTGCCTCCTGTACACGTTCCTCGATGACTTCAGAACTGTTGGTGCGGATATCGGCATCCAGAAGCTTGAAGAGCTGATCGCCGAATTCTTCTTCGAAGTCTTTCCGGAACTTCGAAGCTGCCAGAGCTTCGTTGAACTTCTTGTTGACGACGGAAAGCTTCGGCGATACGGAATTGAAATACTGTATCTCTTCATCGTAGAACGGATCGGCCATATCGACATCGTGACGGATGTGTGCGATGGAAGCCATCGTACCAAACTCCCTGGCGATCTCCTGCTTCTTCAGCAAGGATTTTTTCGCAGTCTCATAGTCACCGGCATCGATGAATTCCTTCAATGTTTCTTCGATCGCTTTTTCCGTTTCCTCAAAAGAAGGACGGATATACTTCAGATCTTTAAATTTTTCCATTTTGATCTCCTTCATAACCGCTATCATTATGCCATATTTCAATATCGGAAACCCCACTTATGATCCTTCCCGATGATGTAAAAAGATCCTGCCGATATCACTCAGCAGGATCTTTATGATCGATATTTCATCAGCGAAAGGAACAGTCGCACAGATGATCGTTGACCATCCCGATCGCCTGCATGAACGAGTAGGTGATGACAGGCCCCACATATGCCATGCCCCGTTTTTTCAAGTCCTCACTCATCTTTTCCGAGATCTCTGACTTCGTCGGCATATCGGTACTGCTTTTCCAATGTCCGTCGATCACCTTGCCATCCGTATACGACCAGAAATAGGCATCGAGACTTCCATACTCTTCAATGATCTTCTTGGCAGCGATCGCATTCCTGCGTACGCTGAAGATCTTGCTTCTGTTGCGGATCAAGTCTGTATCTTTCAGAAGAGATTGTAAATACTCATCAGATAAGTTTGCGCATCTGTCGATATCGAAATCTAAGAAAACTTGTTTGTAAGCCTTGCGCTTGTTGATGATGGTCCGCCAGGAGAGCCCGGTGCTCTGCCCTTCCAGACACAGCATCTCAAAGATATGCCGGTCGTCATGGGAGACCTTGCACCACTCATGATCGTGATATTCCGTTAACAGCGGATCCTTCAAAGCCCAAAGCCTGCACGTACTTTCTTTTTCCATAGCTTCCCTCAAACGATCGCACATCATTCAAAAACAGCGACCGTCAGCTTGACGATATTCAGGCCTCCCGAATATTCTTTTTCCTTGTCGACAACGTATAACAGCGATCCTTTGTTTATCGTGTTCAGATAGCTTTTTCCACTGATTTTTTGAAAAAACAGATCGGCCGGCTCCCCTGCGCGAGGCCGTAATAGGTCACGTTGGGTTCCACTCTTTCGTCAACAGCAGAGGTCAGCTTAAGCATATCCCCGATATCCACAGAAGACATCGTCTCATAATTTCCGATATTGTACAGGCTGTCGATCACAAAGTGATCGACAGATCTATGGATATTTCCGTCTTTCATCCCGCCACTAAAGTAGTGGGCTTTCCCGGCGGCAAGGGTTGTAATTCGGTCTTCAGTGTCGTGAAGCAGATACGAGCATCTGACAGATCATTTTTAGACACAAAAAACTTTGCCTCATCTCCTTCTGCAGAAAAACTGTAGAGCCTGTCAAAATCCGGATCGCCGTCATCTTCGTAAAAACGCAGCGAAGCAAACGCTTTTTCATGTGACTTATAATATTTCCAGTCTTTCGGGTATTCTATCATTGGTCTTAAGATCCTTTCTTTGACGCTTTGTAGGCATCGACCCTGGCACGCATCTCATCATCCATGTTCCACAGGAAGCGGAAGGAAGCCCAGGAACCTAAGACCAGGATACCCGGTAACAGGACACATAAAACCTTGATGCCGTTCAGCGTGGCAGCACTCTGTACTGCGGCGACACCATTATAGCCGACCATACCCAGCAGTAACATTGCGGCGGAATTGCCGATCGTCTGACCGACTCTTCGGCTCAAATTGAACGTTCCATAGATCGAACCTTCGGTCCTTTTGCCGGTGATCATCTCATTGTAGTCGATCGCCTCACCGACCAGACCCCATTGCATATAGATGGAGATGAAGGCAAAGCCCATCGCTACATTGGAAATGACGGCATAGACCCATGGATTGACATTGAATAACATCAGCGCGGCAAACAGAGCGACATACATCGCGCAGCTTATCAGCAGGCCATAGCGGATCAGCTTTTCCAGGCCGAGCTTCCTGGCGATCGAAGGACCCAGGATGAAGATCAGGATCATTGCCGGAGCACTTAGTAATGTGCCATAGCTTGCGATCGAGATGTCGCCTAAGACATCCGAATACATGTAGTTGGATAAAGTATTGCCAAGATATTGCATCATGCAGATGAAGACGCCATGAACACATAAAGCAACGAAAGGCCGGTTGACCTTGATGACTTCTAGGATGTCGGAGACTTTGATGTCGTCTTCGTTCTGCGAGGATACGTTTTCGTTCTTTCTTTCAAAGGTCAAAGCGTAGTGGCCCATGCACATGGCAAGACCGATGACCGCACAGACGGCTGCACCGATCGCATAACCGATCGCATTGCTTTCGCCATACTTCTTCAGGAATAGCGGCATGATGAACAATGAGATCAAAGTGGCACCGGCACTGCCGATCCCTCTTGCCGAAGACAGGGCCGCACGGTCTTCATCGGTATCCGCCATCGCCGATAACAGAGAGCCCATCGGGATATTGAACATCGTATAGGCGCCTTCGTAGATGATCTTGAGGCCAAACAGAAGACATAATCTTGCCATGCCTTCAAATAAACTCGGTACCGACCATAAAGCGATGAACGACACACAAAGCAACGGCGTCGCCTTTAAGATCCACGGACGAAACTTTCCTTTCGATCCGGTATTGCGCGCATAGGACTTATCGATATAGGCACCCATCAAAGGGTCGTTGATGAAATCCCAGATGTTCCACACCAGCAACAAGATGCCGATCGTACCCGGAGCGATGCCTAACGCATCGGTACAGTACATCGAAAATGTCGAACTCATCAAGGCAAACGTCATGACACCGCCCGCATCGCCGAGTCCGTAGCCGATCTTATCGATCGCCCGCAGTGTTCCTTTTTTCTCCTTCATATTTCTACCCCTTTGTTTTTTTTATATGTTTTCGGCGAACCAGACCGGCAGATCATCGATATCGCAGGAAACTTTCACTTTGCTTCCTCCGCCGATCGTTTCACCCTTTCCTCTTAGTTTAAAGCCAAAGCTGCTTTTCGGCAGCGAGACTTCGACTTCCTTGACGCCTTCATCAAAGACCGGACAGACCAGTATCTTTTCCCCGCACATGAACAGATCCGATTCCCTGTCATAGTCTTTTTCTCTGAGAAAGACAGGTGTGAGAAGCGGCATGTCTTCTTTGATGCATCGATCCATCTCATTCTTAAGATATGGCAGCAATTCTTCCCTGAAATCGAAGATCTTTCTTACCGCATCCATCAGCTCCGGATAGAGCCATGGCATCGTGGATTCCTCCCCCGGTTTCCAGGAATGTAAGACGAATCTTGGCAGGAATACGCCGTACTGCAGCCAGCGCATGAACAGCTCTTTGTTCGGACTTGGTCCGGCAAACCCGCCGATGTCCGGTCCGAAGAAACAGAAACCCGATAAAGCCATCGTCATCGCCTGATAGTGGTTGTATCTGAGATCTTCAAAGTCGCTGTAATTGTCACCTGTCCAGGTCGTTGCGATCCGCTGCGATCCGGCCATCGCACAGCGGGTGACATTGAACGGTCTCACCCCTTCTTCGCTGCAGGCTTCATAGCTGGCCTTGGCCATCAGGAAGGAAAATAACGGCTTGATCCTGACTGCCGGGATCTGTTTGCCAAAGCCATGGGCGAGGACATCTTCGTCGTGGACGTCGTATTCGTTGTTGTCGTTCCATATGTCTTCATAGCCTCTTTTCACCAGGACATCTTTCACGCAGTTCTTCCAGAAGGCATAGGCTCCCGGGTCCGTGAAATCCAGGTAGGAGGCATTTCCTCCCCAGAACGGGAACTTCGCCGGTGTCCCGTCCTTGTAGTGTAAGAACCAGCCGTTTCCGGCGATCTGTTCATAGAGCGGATGATCATCAAGGAAAGCCGGTTTGACGTTCGGGATGATCTTAAGGCCCTTTTCTTTGAAATACATAGACAATCCTTTGGGATCCGGGATCTTATCCAGGTTCCAATGAAAGACATAGCGCCTGTCGCCGATCTGCGTATAGCCGCTCGACATATAAAAGCCGCCTGCCCTGATCCCGTTATCTTCGCATTTATCGATGAACGACTTAAGACGCACTTCGGCGTCTGGCGCATCGGTGTATTCCATCGTTGAACCGCAATACCGGAAGGCAAATTCCGGGACTTCTCCGATCCCGCCGCTCAGATGTATGAAATTCTTCAATATATCCTTTACGCTTCCAAACAGGAGATAGAAGACCATGTCCTCTTCTTCGAAACGGACCGAATTGAACGCCTCGTAGTAATTGTCGTGTTCCTTGCCCAGATCGATCTCACCCTTCGCATATGTATCGTAATAGATGCCGTAGCTTCCTGCCTTGTTTTCACAGATATAGAACGGAAGATACTTATATAGCGGATCCGAGTACCGGGCTTTGAAACCCATGGCATCGTCTGTATCGAACTTGAAATGCTGATGATTCTTGTTGACCTTGCCGGCCTTGTCGCCTAAGCCATAGATCTTCTGTTCTTCTTCCCTGCGGGTGTAATGGATGAAACCTTTCCCGAGTTCCCCGTCAAAGTTATAAGCCAGCGAGTTGCGGTCCTGATAAAGGATCCCTTTTTCGTTGGACGCCGTGATGCGGAAGTTCAGCTTTTCGATCCTGAAATCAAGACCGCAGTGGCTGAAAGAGATGGCATCCTCTTCTTCTTTCACTTCCGGATCGCACAGTGAAAAGCCAGCCAGCGACAGCCTGTCTCTTCCCTCATCTTTCAATTCACGCCCAGGATCGACGCTGAAGGTCGGAAAGAGGTCTTCGTTCTTCAGTAAAGCCACTCTTAACATATCTTCGATAAAATCGATGCGCATCCTGACGCCATCACTTACATAAATGCGTGTATGGTCATCTGCGTGATCCAATCTGAACTCATGTGCGAATTTCATGCTTTGGGATTTCCTTTTGTCAACATATTCTTTAACAGCTTCGGATAGGAAGCTCTTCCCATCTTTGACTGCTTCAGGCCGATACATAATACTTTGTGATCCCTGCGATCCGTCTTTGCCCATAACGGCAGCCCTTCGCCATTTGGATCGCCGGTCCTTACAAAGGATGCCAGTTCATCCAGCATCTGTTTCGATACCTTCTCATCTTCCTTCCGGAACGGCCGCCAGGACGTCTCGAGCCTGCCGAACATATAGCGCAGATCGCAGGAATGGAAAGCTAAGTTGTCATCGCCCGGCTGGTCGATATCGAAGTAATAGACATAGGCACCGTTGCGTTTCGCAAAGCGGTTGCCGATATAGGCCATGACCGGCGCATACAGGTCGCAGTTGGTATAGCCGATCATGTAGTCCAGTTTCAACGGATCATCGATCAGTCTGTCGATGCCGTCTTTTATCAGACAGCCGTCGATCACCGGCATCATGTTGTTGATGCTGTCATTCCTTTTTTCTTTGATCGCCTCGTAGGCATCATGGATGACTTTGAGATCGGCATTCCTGAATTCTTCAAAACTCTTACAGCCGGCAAGCTCCATCATCTGCGTCCAGTACTCGCAGGTCTCCTGTGCCTTTTTAGGAAGGGCGAACTTCGGGAAGGCTCCGCCGCCCGACATCATGACCGCTCTTTGAAACAGACCTTCGTTTTCATGATCCAGACAGAGGTACTGCACGGAGATGGCTCCGGCACTCTGTCCCATGATGGTGATATTGTCTTTATCACCGCCGAATCCTTCGATATGATCCTTCACCCAGCGGATCGCCTGCAGCTGATCATCGAGGCCGAAGTTGCCGTTTCGATGATCTCTGCTTTCGATCTCTTCGTGGCAGAAATAACCCAGCACTCCTACCCGATAATTGGCAAAGACACTGACGATGCCCCGCTTTGCCAGCTCATAACCCCGGAACGGTTCTTCTTCATTGCAGCCGGAATTGAAACCGCCGCCATGGAAGAAGACGAGGACCGGACACTTGTCTGCGTTTTCCGGTGTGAAGATATTCAGATCCAGACAATCCTCACTGTATCTGAAATCGATGCCCTCTCGAAACTCCCGATAGTAGAACATGCGCTCGGGATTGTCTAAGTGCGGATAGTATTGGCGGTATTGCGGACAGGCAAAAGACATCCTGGTCGCATCGACGACATCATCGTAATGATCGATCCGCTTACAGTATTCGAAACGCTTTGCTTCAGCGTATGGGATGCCTGAAAACACATGAGTATCCTCATTTTTTCTCCCTGTGAAAGTTCCAAATGTCGTCTTTCGAATGACTTTATCCATCATCTCTATTATTCATCGATCTAAGCAGAAGCCGCAGATCGTCCCATATGATTCTATTTTATCTCAATTCACCGATCGGAAAGGAAGGAAACATTTACGAAAGAAAAAATGTTCCTTTGACTGTATCTTGCCGGAACATTTCTTCGATGATCTTTCTTGTCTAGTGCAGCAGAAATCTGTGCAGGCGATCCATCAGACGCACCAGCCAGAGTTTCTCTGCAAAATCTTTTTTCGAACTCCTCTTTGGTGAAATAACCGCGTATCTCCGTGATCTCCCGATACCTGTAAATGATGTAGACAGCCATCGCCATCACGGCGACATATACAAGTAACAGGATCCACCACAAGATGCCGAGCCGATCGGCATAAACAAAACAAAGGGCCGGCGGGATCAGCCCCAGCAGCATGATCAGCGCAAAAACAAAAGCTTCTTTCGCCGCATGAAACAAAGAATGATCTGCGCCATAGCTTTTCTCGGTCTTTTTATTGTTTTTGTTGTTCCGCATCTTCATAAACCGAACCAAAATTTTATGCCTTCATTCTATCATTGCGCCTGAAAGCACACAAGGACCCTTCCTTTACCGGTATCCGCAGGATCCTGCATGATTATGGACTGAACCTGTAAAGATTTTCATAAGAAACGGCAATGAAAAGTTATAATTAAAGTTAATAGAACTTTTGAGGAAAATATTATGGAAAAAGATCAAAGATATGTCAAAGCGACCTATGAGATCATGGAACATCTGCTCAACGTGGAAGACCTCGATGAGGCTCTTTCTCTTGCCTTGCAGACGATCGTAAAAACGCTGGATTCCAAAGCCGGAGTCGTCTGGTACCTTGACCGCAAGTCCGACAGGTTACACAGCGTATTCCACATCGGTCCGAGTGACATCTCCAATACAAGTATCGAAAAAGGCATGGGCATCGAAGGTCTTGTCACCAAGACCGGCAAGTCCATCACGATCACTGATGCGGAAAACGATCCGCGCTTCGTACCGACGGTCTTCGATGAACAGGGATTCAAGACCAACACACTGATCTGTGTCCCTTTGAACAACTCCAAAGAGACGATCGGCTGTATCGAGATCATCAACAAAAACAACGATCAGGCCTACGAACCGGCGGAAGTCGAACTGTGCGAACACATGGCCAACCTCGCTGCCTTTACGATCGATGAAAAAGGTCTCGATGTCGACCTGGACGAAGACAAGAAAGTCTTATGCAGTTTAAGAGATGTCACCAAGGAATATCCTTCCGGTGACGGCGTCTTACAGGTGCTCAAAGGCGTCAACCTCGATGTCTTCGAACACGAGTTCGTCGTGGTCTTAGGCGAATCGGGCTGCGGCAAATCGACGATGATGAACATCATCGGCGGCATGGACTATCTGACTTCCGGCACACTGACCATCGAAGGCAAAGACTATTCCCATCCGGATGACGCCAGCCTGACGGCCTTCCGCAGAGAATACGTCGGTTTCATCTTCCAGGCCTACAACCTGATGCCAAACCTCACGGCCATCGAAAACATCCGCTTCATCTCCGAGATCGCCAAAGACCCGATCTCTCCGGAAAAAGCGATCGCCATGGTCGGATTGTCCGAGCGTTCCAACAACTACCCGTCCCAGCTCTCCGGCGGACAGCAGCAGAGAGTCTCGATCGCCAGAGCTTTAGTCAAGAACCCGAAGCTCATCCTGGCTGACGAGCCGACCGCTGCCCTTGACCTCAACACGTCAAGAGAAGTCCTCGGCGTCATACAGGATATCGTCAAAAACAACGACACGACCGTCATGATGGTCACCCACAACCCGGAGATCGGCAAGATGGCTGACCGGGTGGTCAGGGTCTCCAACGGCCGTATCGCATCCATCAAGCGCAACTTACATCCATTAGCCGCGCAGGAGCTGTCCTGGTAGTATGAAAAAGACTCAGATCTTAGACCACCTGCGCAACATCCGCAAACAGTTCGTTTCCTGGCTGTCGATCATCATCATATCGATGCTGGCGGTGGTCGCCTTCTTAGGCATCCGCTTCACTGCCGGATCCCTGCAGGAAAATATCAATGATTTCTACGCAGAAAGCAGTTACCGCGATCTGCAGATATTATCGACTCTGCGCTTTTCGGAAGATGATCTCAAACAGATCCGGGCTCTGGAAAGCGTGGACCAGGCCGAAGGGACCTATTCCTATGCGACGATCGCCAAGACCGGCCGTTCCTCAAAGAATGCGACATTCTTAAGCCTTGGTGATTCCATCAACGTTCCCCGTCTGATCTCGGGAGCACTTCCTTCAAAAGACACGGAATGTCTTGTCGAAGAAGGCCTCGCCAGACAGCTGGGCGTAAAGATCGGCGATATCCTCTATACGGACCAGACGCCGTATCTCAAGCAGAACATCTTTACCGTCAGCGGCATCTGCATCCATCCGGACCACGTCGCCAAACTGATGGACAATGCCGGCAACAACTACGTCGTCATCAAGCCATCGATGTTCAACGCGGAAGAAGACGGCTTCGATCACAGCTATTCGAGTATCGAAGTGCGTTTCAAAGGAAACGAAAACAGAGACGCTTTCAGCAATGCCTACTTCGATCAGATCGAAGCGAAGCAGGAAACCATCGAAGAGCTCTCCGACAGCCGCGCACAGCTTCGCTATGATGAAGTCATCGGTAAGATGAACGATGCCATCGATGAAAACCAGGCAAAACTCGACGAAGCCAAGGCACAGCTCGATGAGGCAAGAAAACTCCTCGACGAGAACCAGGCAGAGATCGAAAAGAATGAAAAGAAGCTCGCTTCTTCTTATAAACAGTTAAAAGACGGCAAAGCCCAGCTCGATCAGGGCAAGCAGACCCTCGATCAGGTCGGCGGACAGCTCGCCGGTGCGGAGCAGCAGCTAAATGAAGCCGAAAAGCAGCTTGCCGAAGCCAAACGCCAGCTCACCGAAGGCTATCAGTCCTTCATCGATATCCGAAACGCCATGCGCTCGATCATCGAAGAAAACGATCCGGAAGCAGCCGCAAAGATCAACTGGGTCAAGGATGATTCCTTCGATGTCGATGACAGGGAGCTCTCCATGAAGAACTTCCCGATCACCGAAGACTTCCGCCTTGACTGCACCATGGAAGAAAATTTCGATCAGCTGCGCGACTTCCTTCTTCAGTTTGCCAAGGATGAGGAACAGGCGGGATACATCAATGACGCTACCGAACTGTTCAAAGAAAACCAAGGTGCCAACAAAGCCAGAGAATGGGAAGACGGACATAAAAAGTATCTCGCCGGCAAGGCGGAATACGACGAGGCTTACGGCACCTACAAGAGTGCCTACCGTTCCTTCATCCAGGGATTGGAAGAATATGAGACCAAGATGGCCGAGTACGAACAGGGCATGACGGCATACCGCAAAGGTCATATCGCCCTCAATAAGGCAAAAGAGGAGATCACCGTAAAAGAAGAAGAATATGCGGCAAAACTCTCGGAATACGAAGACGGCGTCAAAGCCATCGAACAGGCCAGGGAAAGGCTCAAAGATATCCCGGAAAACCGCTGGATCTTATTCAATATCAAAGGAAATGCTTCCTACGTCTTCTCCAAGAGTCTGACGGAAAACTTCAGCGGCATCTCCGTCACCTTCTCGCTTCTGTTCGTCGTGATCGGCGCCTTGGTCATCTACGCGACGGTCGGCAAGACGATCGACGAGCAGAGGACACAGGTCGGTACCACCAAAGCCTTGGGCTTCTTCAATTCCGAGATCATGCGCAAGTATATGGTATTCGGACTTTCCGCATCGATCATCGGTGTGGTGTCCGGCATCCTGCTGTCTTACTTCGCACTTCTCAGATATACCGTCCGATCGCAGGCGACCTACTTCCATCTGGGTGAACTGCGCCGTTATTTCGAACCGGTCCCGGTCGCGATCGTGGTCGGTGCATCGTTACTGCTGACGATCGCAGCCGTCTATCTGGCTTGCAGCAGACTGGTGAAACAGCCGGCAAGGATCCTGATGCAGGATTCCGCTCCGCCGACATTCAAAGGTTCCAAAAACGCCAGAGGATCTTCCGGATCCTTATATTCCAAACTGATCATCAGAAACATGCTGTCGGACCCAAAGAGAGTCTTAGTCACGATCGTTTCGATCGCCGGATCCTGTGCACTGATCTTCATTGGTCTGAGCATCCTTCACTCGATCTCTTCAGCTGCCGACTTACAGTTCGACTACATCAATCGTTACGATTTCCAGGTCGATTATGATAAGACGCTCAACGAAAAAGCCGAGAGTCAGATCGAAGCTGTCCTGAATGAAAACGACGGCGAATATCTCAAAGTCAGGATATCCAACCAGGCCTTCCTCAACGGGGACGAGCTCGATTCCTGCCGTTTCCTGATCGGTGATCTGGAAAAACTCAACGATTTCATACTGATCACCGACACCAGGACCAAGAAACCGATGGTCTTGGACAAACAAGGTATCTACGTCACGATCAAGGCCAACGAAACTGCCGGCTACACCAAAAAAGGCAAGATCACGGTCTTTGATGACATCATGAATTCCTATGATGCCGATGTCGCAGACGACTTCATGCTGTATGCCGCGAGGATCTTCTTAATGTCCCGCGACACCTACACAAAAGTCTATGGCAAAGAACCTGTCGACAGCCAGTATCTGGTCAAGATCGACGATGCCATTGCGGAAAACATCAAAGAACAGCTGCTGGCCATCGACGGCGTCAACGGTATCGTCCCGTCCGACCGCGACAGAGGCGACTTCAACGACTTCGTCTCTCTGGCCAGAGCCATGGTCATCCTGCTGACCGCCATGGCCTTTGCGATGGCCTACTTCATACTGCTCAACCTGGTCAACATGTTCATCAACCAGAAGAAACGTGAACTGACCATCATGCGTATCAACGGCTTCACTGTAAAAGAAGTCAAGAACTACGTCGGTAAGGAACTCATCCTCACAACGACGATCGGTATCCTGCTGGGTCTTCCGTTAGGCGCCTTCTTAGGCTATAAGATCATATTGCTGCTGGAGAACACCAACTGCTTCGATCGAAGCATCTATTATCCGGGCGCGGCGATCGCAGTGGCAGTCACGGCATTATTCTCCTTCCTGATCGCCCAGTCGGCACTTCGCAAGGTGAAAGATCTCAAGCTGACCGACATCTGATCACTAATGCATACAGCGTCATCCGAAAAGGATGGCGCTTTTTCTTTGAAGCCATATAAAAACCATCTGCCTTTCTGCAGTCTCCCGCATCGCAGATGGTTATCTCATCTTATCGATCAGCCTTTCAGATCCGTCGGGGTCACACCTTCCTTGATCTCCATCGTATAGGTGATCCCAAGTTCTTCCGCCCACCTGATGTACTGCTCGACCTGTTTCTCATCGAGCATATCCGAAGAGATCAGACCCTTCTGACCGATCATGTCGTTGACGAAGAGCTTGGTATATAAGAACGCCCCCTGGCCGGTCAGATACATCTCACCGGTCATCTTTGCCCGCTGATAGGCTTCCAGCAGGCCCGGTGCACTCAGATGCAGTTCGACCATGACATCCTTTCCATCCTTTTTGCCATAGGCCTCGATGACGAACGCTCCGCCATCCGATTCGATGCCTTCATCGATGATCTCTTTGATCTGGGAAGGATCTTTGGGAGCTAACGGCACATGTTTCAATATCACGTCGTGCGGAATGATCTTTTCCCCATCGACTTCCTCTTCTTCATAAGAAAGCAGACCCGAACGGTAAAGCGGTTCAGCGAACTGTATGCCCAGTCCGCCGTATTTGAAGTAGGCGTTCTTACAGCCTTTGAAGTATTTCTCGCTGTTGAAAGCGACATAGACCGGTTCATCGTGCGCATGTTCGCATAACATGACCGGTGCATTGTCATATTCCGGCCATCTGCGGCAGATCTTACGGCTGAACGGTTTGGTACGGATGATCTTGCCATCCTCCAAGGCATAGGCATCTTCCTGCATATCTGCCAGTGCGACATCCGTCGACCACCAGAACGGAAGAAAACGCTTTGCCTCAACGCCTTCATAGACCATCATATTCAAAGTATCGCAGCTGTCGAGTTCATTGACGCACTTTCTTGCCATGACGCACATGATACCCGGTGCCGAACCTGTACCGATGATGGCTGTCGTATCGTTCTTCGCAAAGACCTTGCCATACTCTTCATACATGTACTTTATGCCGGCCAGCCAGCGGTCGTATTTATTCACATCCATGACTTCCGGAAGATCCTCAACGGCCGCAAGATCCTGATAGCAGCAACCAAGCTCCATCGCCGCCTTCAATACATTGGCCCCATATTCCAAAGGCATGACATTCACCAGCAGTTCGCATCCTTGCGCCGCTTCCTTGACCTGTTCAAGATCGGAGGCATCGACTCTTCGCGGCGTCCCCTTTTTCATCAGAGCGCAGACAGCTTCTGCCGCTTTCAGATCATAATCACAGCAGATCACTTCTTCGATATTGGCTTCCATATCAAGTTTTCTGCAGATCGTTGAACCCTGTGCACCGCAGCCGCATACCATAACTTTTTTCATAACCGGACCTCACCTTGCCATCTGTTAATTTTTATCTTTCTTATTATAGAAGAAAACACTGATTTGTATATCAGTGTTTTCATTTTTAATATGTTTTTCTTCTTTTGAAGGCTTTAATGGCTATCTGAATAAGTCTTCGTGATATCTGATCAGCTCTTCGATCAAAGGACGGAAACCCTCGATCTCGCTTTCTTTCCTTGTCTCGATATTGATCCTTTTTCCCGATTCATAGACCATGTAGAGATCCAGAAACAGCGTTTCGCTGTCTTCTTCTTCATCGAATGTCGTCTTATCTCCCATTCCGTAATAACCCTCTTCATGATTTCCGTAATTGTCTGCCTTATGGTCATATCGGCTGAAAAGGTATTTTCTTCTTACATCACTTTTCGCAATGATCTTTGTCAGATCTTCAAAATATGAGGATGGAAATTCGATGTATTTCTCTTTGATCTGTCTGTTTTTTTCTGTGTTGTAGACCGAGTATTGCAGGACCAGCTTCTTCCCGTTTTCGCTCTTCGCGTCACTGATATAGATATCGGAAAACTCCGTCTCTATCCCGTCTTCTTCAAATGTGAAACGGAAACGGTTCATCAGCGAATCATCTTCTTCCGGATAAAGGGTCTGATCTCCTTTTTCTGCCAGATGATCCGCAATGACATCGTAGAGTTCTTCGCTCCAGATGGCATAAGGGTTGTTGTCCTGCGTAAATTCGATCTTTTCCCCCGAACCATAGGTCACCAGAAAGTGCCTTGCCTGATACTCGGGAGCTATGCCCGCCGTCACATCATAGACGCCGTTGAACGATGCCAGATCATTGTCCTCAATGACTTTCTGCAGACCGGACAGCAGTTTCTCATCTGCAGCCGTTTCGACACCGCTGAACTCTTCAAAGATCATCATCTCACCGTTTTCTTCATAGACCTGAAAATGAAAATCATGATTCTCATCGCCATAATAACGATTTGCGATGAAAACGGCGATATCTGCAGAAACGATATCGGATGACTCGATGTTTTTCGGTGCATCGGGATCGACCGTATGAATATGTTCTCCGTCTTTCGGTCCTTCTGTAACTTCTTTCTTGTTTCTGCAGCCAAAAAGATCAAACAGCAATGTGCCGGCAACCAACAGATTCATGATCCTCTTTCCTTTCTTATTCATGATCTTTCCTATCTCTCTTCGCTTTTATTTTACCATCGATCCTTTGCGGATTTCTCTTGTACCGCTATTATCGAAAAACCCATTATGAAAAAAGACCCCGTAAAGATCCGGGATCTGTAAAACTTATTCGATCGGAGCGAATTGCGAATTGTAGAGCCTGCTGTAAAAACCGTTACGTTCCATGAGCTCCTCGTGTGTTCCCTGTTCGATGATCTTTCCTTCATTCATGACCAGGATCTGATCGGCATTGCGGATCGTCGAAAGACGATGAGCAACGATGAACGAAGTCCGACCCTCCATCAGGGCATTGAAAGCCTGCTGTATCTGCAGCTCGGTACGCGTATCGATGGAAGAAGTCGCCTCATCCAGTATCAGCATCGGCGGCATCTTCAACATGACCCTCGTGATACATAAGAGCTGCTTCTGGCCCTGGGAAAGGGAATCATCATCGATGATCGTATCAAGCCCCTGCGGAAGCCTTCGTATGAATTCATAACTGTGGGCTTTCTTAGCGGCAGCGATGATCTCTTCATCACTGGCATCGCTCTTGCCGAAAGCGATGTTATCTCTTACGCTCGCTTTCTTTAACCACGTTTCCTGTAAGACCATACCGTAGTTTTTACGTAAGGAAGCTCTTGCGATCTCCTTGATCTTCCGGCCATCCACCTTGATATCACCGCTGTCCGTGTCATAGAAGCGCATCAGCAGATTGATCAGTGTCGTCTTGCCGCACCCCGTCGGACCCACGATCGCAATACTCATGCCCGGGTCGGCATGGAAATTGAAATCTTCGATCAGTTTTCGATCTTTGTTATATGAGAAATACACGTGGTCGATATCGATCGCACCCTTGGCGTCTGCCAGTTCTGTCTCAGGATCGGGGCTTAATTCCTCGGCTTCCAGCAGTTCGAAGATCCTGGCACCGCAGGAAAGCGAATTCTGAAGTTCCGTCACGACGGAAGAGATATCGTTGAACGGCTTGGTGTACTGGTTCGCATAAGACAGCAAGACGCTCAGATCACCGATGCTCAACTGACCCGCAAGGATCTTGAAAGCACAGACCAGAGCGACGATCGCATAGATCACGTTGTTGACGGCCCGCGTCGAAGGATTGGTCAGAGATGAGAAGAACGTCGCACCCTGGGAAGCCTCCCTGAGGTCTTTGTTGAGTTCCGCAAACCTTCGTGACGCACGATCCTCATAGGCAAAGGCACGTATAAGTTTTTCATTTGAGACCATCTCATTGATCAGAGCGGTCTGTTTTCCTCTGGCCTTGTTCTGAGCTTCAAACATCCTATAAGATCTTGAAGCGATGAATCTTGCAACCAGGAAGCTTAACGGTGTCAGAGCCAGTACGACCAATGTGACCATCGTGTCTTTGCTCAGCATGAAATAGAATGTGACGGCGATCGTCACCACACCGGCAAACAGCTGATTGAAACCCAATAAGAGCCCTTCGGATAGCTGGTCGGCATCACCGATGACCCGCTGTAAGATGTCACCGGTCTGATGGGCATCGAGATAGGACAAAGGAAGCTTCTGTATCTTCCGTATCGCCTTTTTGCGGATATCTTCGACGACCTTGTAACTGATACGGTTGTTGATAACGGACATCAGATAGGTGAAAAGCGAAGAGACAAAGACGATCAGGATGACTTGCTTCATATAGCCGATCATTGAAATATGATCGATGTTTTTCAGATCGGCCAGACAGTCGATCATCCTTCCAAACAATACCGGCACATACATCTGCATCACGACAGCCAGCGCCGATAAAAGAAGCGACAGTATGAGAAGCGGCAGATACGTGCCGATCATCTTCAATAGTTTTTTCAATACGATCCCGCCGCTCATGAGACTTTCTCCTTCGGGAATTGCGAATAATAGATCTCCTGATAGACCGGACAGTCCTTCATCAGCTGATCGTGGTCTCCCTTACCGACAAGTCTTCCGTCATCGATGACCAGGATCGTATCGCAATGTCTGACGCTGGAGCTTCTCTGCGAGACGATGAAGACTGTCATATCTTTGAGCGCCGCCAGGCCCTGACGCAGTTTGAGGTCAGTCGCAAAGTCCAGTGCCGAAGCACTGTCATCAAGGATCAGGATGGAAGGCTTTTTCACCAATGCCCGGGCAATGGTCAGACGGTGGCGCTGACCGCCGGAGAGGTTCCTGCCGCCCTGTTCGATGTGGGCATCGAGACCTCCTTGTTTGGCCGCTACGAAATCATAGCCCTGAGCGATCTTCAAGGCTTCGTAAAGCTCTTCATCGCTCGCCGTCTCATTGCCCAGTTTCAGGTTGTCACGGATGTTTCCTTCAAACAGGACCGCCTTCTGCGGAACGCTGGCGACTAAATCGATCAGCTGTTTTCTGGAATAATCCTTTACATCATGGCCGAAGACTTTCACGCTTCCCTTGCCCGCATCATAAAAACGCGGGATCAGCTGGATGATCGAAGATTTACCCGATCCGGTCGCACCGATGATGCCGATATGCTGACCTTTCAAAGCACTGAAAGAGATATTGCTCAAGGCATCTTCACTGTTTTCGTTATAGGAAAAACTGACATCTTCAAATTCGACGGCAGTCTCTGCATTTTCGATCTCAAGATCTTTTTCGCCATAGCTCATCTCGCCGGAAACGGAAAGCACATCCGCCACCCGCTTGCCGCAGGCCAGTGACTTGTTGATCGTGATGATCAAAGAGGCCATCTTGATCAGCTCGACGATGATCTGTGCCATGTAGTTGTATAATGCGACCACATCACCCTGCTGCAGTATCTCAGCCTCCACTCGCTGACCCGAAGCGTAGATCAGGATGACAGTCGCCAGATTGATCAGGATATAGGTGGCCGGATTCATCAGAGCCGAAAGACGGCCGACAAGGACGTTGATCTTGGTCAAAGCATCGGAATCCTCATCAAAAGAATTGATCTCATCCTTTTCCTTGAGGAAGGCCCGTATGACTCTGACACCGCCAAGATCCTCCCTTAAGGATGACAGGAGCTTATCCAAAGCCATCTGGGCTTTTTCAAATAACGGGATACTCTTCAACATGATGCTGAAGACCACCAGACACAATAACGGAATGGCGACCGCAAAGATCAGAGCCAGATTTACATCGATGGTGAAGGCCATGATCATCGCTCCGAAGACGATGAACGGGCTTCTCAGCAGCAGACGCAGGGCCAGATTGACACCTGTCTGCAGCTGATTGATATCGGAAGTCAGACGGGTGATCAAAGTGCCGCTGCCCAGTGTGTCGAGCTGTCGGTAGGAGAAGCTTCCGATATGGTCAAAGAGGGCCTGTCTGAGATCGGAAGAAAAACCGATCGAAGCCTTGGCGGCAAAATACTGGGCAACGAAAGAAAAACCCATGCCCGCAAACGCCAGGACGACCAGAAAGATAAAATCACGAAGCAGGATGCCTTGATCATAATTCACGATCCCCTTGTCGATGATATCGGCGATGACCAATGGGACGATCAGATCCATCAGTGCTTCCAGCAATTTAAAAAAGGGAGCGATCAAAGCTTCCTTCTTATAAGCTTTCAGATAAACGAATAATCTTTTCATCTTCCCCATTGTAGCATAGAAAAACGCCGCTCCCTTTTCAGGCCGGCAGGAAAGATGTCAAAGAATATATTTCTGCTTAACGCGTACGGATCCTTTTATTCAAGAACGAGGATCTTATCGGCAAGTTTGAGCTTTTCGGCAGCGTTGGTGATCTCGTTTCTGACCTCATCCTTCATCTCGAGAAGGATGCCGATCTTATTCAAAGGAACGATGACATCCTGATACTTCGTGAATGTGACCCGCAATCCGTTCTTATCAAGGCCGGTGATCATCCCTGTGATCCCGCTTGCCTTGGATGTGACCGATCTTCCTTTTAATGCCATGTCATCTACCTCCTTGCATGCCCATCTCCCGGCATGCCCCGCTGGCGCAAATCCTCTGTTTGAAAAAAAGCGTAAGCCCATGTTCGGACTTACGCTTGCAAAGCAACTCAACACTTATTTTTTACCATAAAATCGGTTTGATTTCAAAGCTATGCGGTTCAAAACGGAAGCTCATCCCATCAAAAAAGCTTTCCATGAAGAAAGCTTTGTATAGATCTAGTGGTTGAGCACGTAGTCGGTATCGATCAGGTTGATCAGGTGCTCGGCGACACGCTTGGTATCGTTGCAGATCTTGAGATACTCGCCGGAAGAGACGGTCGTCAGTTCCTTTTCGTTGAGCCTCTTGATGTAGATCTTCACCATCAGGTTGACCAGACCCTGGATGTTGTCCCGAAGGTCTTTGATCTGATGGGTGATCTTGCGCTTGTCGTTCTTGTAGGAATCGATGATCACAAGATAGAGACGGTTGATGAGATTCCTTAAGACTTCAAGTTCATTGACGATCGCATCCGAGAACTTCTCACCGTTGAGGTTCTTCGCGTAGCCGGCCAGGTTGGTCGCATAGTCGCCGATCCTTTCCAGATCCGCGATCGTCTTATAGGTCGAAGACAGATACCTCGTATCTTTCTTGTTCATCTTCTGTTCCTGACCCAGCTTGATGATCAGCTCGACGAGTTCCTTATTCAAGAAGTTGAGTTCCGCTTCGTTATCGTCAAGTTCGCTCTGTCTTTCAAAATCCAGTGTCTTGATCATATCCATGGAGATATTGAAGTTCTGCATCGCCGTATTGGCCATGTGGACGATCTCCTGCTTGATCTGTTCGACCGCGATCGAAGGCGTGGACAGGATGTTCTCATCGACAAAATAGAACTTTTCCTTTCTCTCTTTGACCGGTTCGTCCTTGATCAGCTTTTCCGTCAAAGCGACAAGCGAGTCGACCAGAGGCAGGACGATGATGACCGAAGCGATATTGAAGATCGTATGGAACATCGCCAGCTGGGTATGCGGGAGTCCCGGAAACATCCTTTCAAACAGGATGCCAAAGGACAAAGCTCCGCCAGAAACGATCTTCATGATCATATCGATGACATAGACCAGCATCACACCGCCGATATTGAAGATCAGCTGCATGAGCGAAGTACGCTTCGCATTGATGCCGTCCGACTTCATCCCCGCCAGCATGCCGGTCAGACAGGTACCGACGTTGGCACCCAAAGTCAGATAGATACCTTGTGAGATATTGATCAGTCCGACTGCGACCATCGAAATGGAGATCGATGTGATGGCTGTCGAAGACTGGATGAGTGCTGTTAAAATCGCGCCGAAGATGATCAGCAGCAAGGAAGAATTCACGCGGGCGATCGCATCTTTCAAAGCCGGTGACTGTGAGAAACCGGACATGGCGCCTGACATGATATCAAGACCCGCAAACAGAAGTCCGAAACCGGTCAGGACCGCGCCGAAGAGTTTGACCTTATCCTTCTTGGCAAACATCGTGATGAAGACACCAAGACCCGCCAAGGCGGAGAATAAGAAGTTCATATCGATGCCGTCTCCGCCGCCCATCATACCTAAGGCGACCAGCTGACCGGTCAGCGTCGTACCGATCTCACCGCCGAAGATGATCGTGGCAGCCTGCCGCATCGAAATGATGTGGGCATTGACAAAACCGATGGCCATGACCGTCATGGCACCCGAAGACGAGATGGCGATCGTCGCCACCGTACCGATCAGGACACCGATGATCTTATTATTTGATACTTTTGCCAGTAATTCACGCAATCTGTCCGAGCATACCGCTTCCAGATTGGAAGACATCATCTCACAGCCCGTAAGAAAAATACCGATACCGGCAAGCAGATGTAAGAATTCATAGAAGAAGCTCGTACTTTCCAAGATCCTGACTCCTTTATTAAAAACTATACCAAAATCATTTAAAAAAGAAAGGCCACGCGCTCTTAAGACAAAGGTATCCGTCTTCAAAAAAGGCTGATTTGATGGAAGTTTTTAAAAACTGTAAAATTCTTGAAAAATCCTCATCGTATAAATAAATGAGCTTCCATCATCGATATACCCCGTGCGAAAATAGATAAGAGAAGATCTTTCATTACAAGGAAGCAAAGGAAAAGACGATGAAAAGACAGATCACGATAATCTTGCTGGGATTGTTCTTATTTACAGGCGGCTGTTCTTCCGCAAACGGAAACAGTAGCGGCGAAGAGATGTCTCTTGAAAAATACGAAGGGATCATGCAGGTAAATGACAAGGGAAAAGACATAGAAGCTTTTGCCGGCATGAACCTATATGACGGCTACGGCCTCAGGACTGAAGAGGAAAGTTATGGCTGGATCCTTCTGGATCAGGCAAAGCTATTGAAAATGGACGAAGAGACCGATGCATCGATCCGAAAAGATGGAAAGAAGCTCAAGATCGACGTTTCAAGCGGTGAACTGTTTTTCTGTGTGAAAGAGCCTTTGAGCAACGGAGAATCCCTGGAATTCGAGACTTCCAACATGACTCTGGCCATACGCGGGACTACAGGCATCGTCAAAGCTTTCTCGAAAAACCTGAGTGCCGTCGTCCTCATCGAAGGGCAGGCGCAGATCACCACTCGGGAAGAAACGATATCCCTGAAAAGCGGGCAGCGTGCAGATATTTCAACGGATCCGCAAGGCGAGACAAGTATCACCGTATCAGATATCGCCATTGGCGGTGACGTGGATGGTTTTGCGCTCGCCGAGATCGAAAACGACCCGGATGTCGCAAAAAAGATCGCTGATGCAGGCGTTCAGGCAGAGTATTTGAACAAAGAAGAAATGAGGGCTGTTCTTTCCAAATTTTCAGGGTTCTGGAAAGGCGATGTGCCACACTTCAGTCTGATTGACACCTCGATCGCTGAGGAATCGATCGATTTTTCTATCGAAGAAGACATTGTATATATCCAACCTTCACAGGAACTCTTTTCAGCAGTAGAAGCGTATAATGCCTCCGGACCGGAATTTATTGTGGCTGTGCCGCCGATCATTCCTCCCTGTCCTTTCGAAAGGATCAGGATCATCGATCGAAACACCATCACCGTGTACAATGAAACGATCACCATCTCCCAGGATGGCAATTCCATTGAGTGGGAAGGCAACCTGCTGACCCGATAAAAAAATCTGCATTTCTGCAGATTTTTTGATCGATTCAGAATTCTTTCTTTTCCATCGCCCGCAAGGACAAACGGTAAAGGATGAACAGGATCAGAAGATACAGGATCAAAGCTGCTGCTATCAGCACGCTGACAGGCATCTTGGAAAGGATGCTTACAAAAGCGATCAGACTGCTTTGAAGGCCCTTGATCTGTTTTACCGCAAACACCAGGACGAACGCGATCCCATACATGACGAACATCGCCGTCCGGCTTTTCTCGACTCCGAACTTCAGTTCGATCAGGATCATCACAGACATCATGATCGAGATGACGAGTGCGAAAGTCGCACCGAAAGAAAGCTGTGAGATCGGATCGACCGCCGTATGCTTGACAGCGCAGATCACAAAATAAATAAGCGTCCCGACCAGGCAGCCTGCCGTCTCCATCAGGAAGGTATAAATGAACTTTTCCTTCACATAGTCTTTCCGGCTTGCCGGCAGACACATCAGGAAAGCCATTCCGTTTTCAAACGAATCATAGCTGATCGTCCCGATCGCCAGTATCCCCATCAGCATCCCGGCATAGCCGATGATGAACGAGCCATCCATCGCAAAAGCCATAAAGACCGACATGAACAGGAACAGCGCAAGGTTGCGGCGATTGGAAAAATTCAGATAGAAATCTTTCAGAAACAAGCCTTTCATTTCTTTTTCCCTCCCGTCATGATCAGGATCAGATCATCGATATTTCCGTTCTCGATGACAAGATCCGGATGATTCTCTCTGTAATAGTCTTTCTCATCGGTAAACAGAGAATACCCGTACTTTTCTTTCTTATAAGCCAGGACATGATCCTTCTCGAGCTTCTCGAATGTCTCTTCATCCGCCTTGATGACGCCATATTTATCCAGAAGCTGATCGGTCCGTTCGTGTAAAAGCAGCTTCCCCTCATCGATCAGATAGATATCATCGCAAAGTCCTTCCAGATCCGAAGAGATATGTGAAGAGATCAGTAAGGATGTCTCTTCATCCTTTGCCAGATAGTCACGCAGGATGTCCAGGATCTCGTTTCGTGCCTCCACATCCAGTCCGGAAGTCGGTTCATCCATGACTAACAGCTTCGCCTTATGACACAAAGCGGCGACCACCTTGAGTTTTGCCTTCATGCCGGTCGAAAACTCTTTGATCGGCTTGTCAAAAGGAAGACCCATCTTCCTGCACAGGCCCGTAAACTCGTCCTCATCGAATGAGTCATACATGTTTTTCAATATATTCTTTACGGCATCGACATTCAGGTAACCCGAAAACGAAGATTCTGATAAGGCGACACCGAGTTTCTGTTTATCTTGCGAAGTGAGTCCTGCGGCATCCTTGCCGAAGACCTTCACGCTTCCTTCATCGGGCCTGATCAGTCCCAGGATCGCCTTCAGCGTCGTGGATTTGCCGGCACCGTTTTTGCCGACCAATCCGCTGACCCTTCCCTTGGGCAGATCAAAAGACAGGTCCAATGAAAAATCCTTATAATTCTTTTTGATTCCGTTGATCTGTATCATCATAATCCTCCAGGATGATCTCAAAGATATCCCTAAGTTCTTCTTTACTTAATCCCGCAGTCAGTGCCTTCAGGACGGTACTGGAAAGATCGTCTTCGATCGCTTTTCTTCTCGCTTCCGCCGCCAGCTGGCCGTCTGCCGCGTTCACAAAAGTCCCCTTGCCGTGGACCGTCGTAACAAGACCCTCTTCTTCCAGAAAATCATAGGCCTTCTTGACTGTCAGAGAAGAGATCCTCAGTTCTGCCGCCATATTCCTCACTGAAGGCAAGACGTCTCCATCCTTCAGTTCACCGGATATGA
Organism: Erysipelotrichaceae bacterium; assembly: GCA_045540935.1. Classification (GTDB taxonomy): domain Bacteria; phylum Bacillota_I; class Bacilli_A; order Erysipelotrichales; family Erysipelotrichaceae; genus Colivicinus. Next base: position 29,082 of record JAZQIF010000141.1, read on the forward strand.
TCTGTGCTTTGATCTGGTTCACGACCTGTTCATAGATCGGGACCATGGAAGAGTTGTGGATGATTATGCGCATATATCAAACCTCGATTTCATAATAAAACAGTATATAACTGTTGTCAACTGTTATATACTGTTTATCTCTTTTTTTACAGAAAGAATGCGATGACTCTGCGATACACGGATGCGTAACATGCCGTTAACAGACAGACGATTCTCCAAAACATATCCATCCTCCTGTGGCCATCCGACGATAAGAACATCACATCAGAAATGTTTCACAGAGATGTGAAGTATGCTTGGGCTGACATCTTCTGATCGGATCACATGTGTTTGCGCATATACTCGATCGTCCGATATAAGGTCTCTCCCGTAAAGATCTTATCCAGGTTGTTGTAAAAATCCAGACCGTAGCGTCTTTGCATATAGGCGAAAAGTTCTTCAAAACCCAGCCGTTCATCTTTTTCCGTCTCTGCCTCTTCAAACAAAGAAAGCTGTCGGCTGACGCGGTTGGAGAGATTGTAGATACTGACGCCGATCAGGCGTACCCGTCTCTCTTTCACCTGTCTGAGCAAAGACAGTGCATTGCGGTAGATATCATATGCGCAGGATACCTCTTCGACAAGACGCGAGCGGGAGATGCTTTGCATATTGGAATAAGTCAGCTTCAGGCTCACGCCATTCCCACTCAGTCCGACTTTCTTCAAACGGCGGTAAACACTCAATGACAATAGTACCAGCACATCTTCCAGAAAGAGATAGTCATCGACATCCTGCTGAAACGTGATCTCCCGGCCGATCGACTTGGCATCTTCCGGATGATAGGTCTTGACCTTCTCGTTGTCGATCCCGAAAGCGATACGGGAGATCCACCTTCCCTGTTTTCCCAATAAGGCGATGACCTTTTCGGTATTTTCCTGGACGTCTTTGACCGTATGGATGCCCGCTTCATGTAACTTCTCCGCCGTCTTGACACCGACCGTATACAGGACTCTGACGTCGCGGTCCTTCACCAGAGCCACGAAATCCTCAGGACTGAGTATCTCAAAATAACCATCCGGCTTCTTTTCCTCACTGGCCGTCTTGGCTGCCGTCTTACTGTATGCGAGTCCGACCGAACAGGTCAGATGGACTTCGTTCCTGGTCCTTTCCTTGATCGCTCTGGCGATCCTTCTGGCTCCTTCGAGGTCTTTGGCCTGTTCACTGATATCAAGATAGGCCTCATCCAAAGAGATGGCTTCCGCCTCCGAGGCATAGCTGTACCAGATCTCATGGAGCTTTTGCGAGACTGTCCTGTATTTATTGAAATCGGGATGTCTGTAGATCCCCTTGGGACACAGACGATAGGCTTCCTTGATGTTCATGCCGGAACGCACACCGTATTTCCTCGCCTCATAGTTGCAGGTGGAAACCACGCCCCGTTCATGAGGAAGAGAGCCGATGATCAACGGCTTGCCGGCTAAGGATGGATCATCGCGCATCTCCACGGAGGCATAAAAGGCATCCATATCGACATGAACGATGTATTGTTTCAGATCTTCTGTTTCCATATCCTCTATCATTGTACAAAAAAGCTCTGAGATCAGAGCTTAAAGTGTGAATTATCTCAGCCATCCAATCTGCCGGCAATGAAATATCCTGCAATGAACAAAGCCAGATATGCCGGGATCAGATCGGTCTGATATGTCAGCTTCAGCAGCATCCCGATGACCGAAGCGATCATCACCCCGGCAATGAATAAAGAAATGGATTCCCGATAATGATCATAAAGATGCTTCATCAGTTTTGAAAGACTTAAGACCGTTGCCGGCAGACCTGCCAGCAGCGGCAGTATGACTGTCAGATCGAAGCTTGCGATACCGGCCGTCATCTTCTGATAGAGACCCATCACGATCAGTAAGGACGAAGAGCTCAAACCCGGTACGATCATCGAAAGACCCCATATGGCACCTGAGACCGCATACCAGAAGACATTGGCTTGAATATCGAAAGACCTGCCGGATTCAAGGGCGATAAACAATGCGGTAAACAATGCCGTCCATATCCCCAGCATGAGATACGACTTCGTCTCCTTCTTTACATCCTTTAAAAGAGAAGGAAGCGTGCCGATGATCAGTCCGGCAAACAAGACCGTCGCCAGCGTCTCATAGCGAAGAAAGACGTACTGCAGTACCTTCGCCAGAAGAAAGAAACCGGAAAGCCAGCCGATCCCGAAAGGTAAAAACAGCGATAGATGTTTCTTAAGATTGTTTTTCGGATCGGAAAGCACCTCGATCAGAGGTTCATAAATGCCAAAGGCGACACAGAGCACCCCGCCGGAAACGCCCGGCAGGATGGCTCCGGTGCCTACGACCATGCCTTTGAGTATCGTCAGGATAAAATTCTTATCCGGATATCCTTTTTCTTTCATAAGCGTCTCCCGCATCGAAGCCGGCGATCGAGACCAAGATCAGCCCCGATCCCAGCAGGATCATATAGAACGGATAGACAGAATCCGTGCCATAGATCTCCAGGATCCCGTTGAGCGCCGATGCCGCCGTCAGCAACAGGACACCATCATTATAGAATCTTCCGGTCTTCCTGTTGAAGATGAGGCTCACCAGCGCACCCAATATCAGAGGATACAGAGAAAGACAGACCATATGGATCGAGATCACCCCGAAAGAGAAGATCTCATAGACGATCGAAAACACAAGACAGAACAGGAAGATCCCCATCCAGACTTTACATGATCTAATAGCCGATACAGATCGCATCTGACACGCTCCTTTCTTTGATACTGTTTCCGCTGGTCGTCGGATTGTTGATGAGTTCCCCATTGAATACCATCGTCGAAGAACCGCCGCCATCGAGATTATAGGCATTCTTCACATCGAACTGTTCCAGGAAACAGGCCAGTTCGTATAAGGACAGACCTTCCGATTCATCGCTTCTTCCATCACACACCACGAACAGGTAATGCAGAGGCTCGATCTCACAGATCGCCGTACGCGGATTGGAAGCCATCGCCTTGCCCACTTCATCATTTTCATCGACGCTGATGGCATAGTCTTCGATCAAAGCCGGGCCGAACGAATATACCTGCAAGGCATCGTTTATCTCGCGAAGCTTTGTTTCCCCTTCCCTGATGAAAGCGAAAGAGCCGTCGGTCAATATGACGAGGTCTTCCTGATTGCTTCCGGAAGATGTCTCACGATAGATCGTGCCGTTCCTTAAGACGTAGCCGTTATTTCTTGCGCCGTAGTAGTCGCCGTTGATCGCCAGTATGGCATCGTTATCTTCAGAGATCTCAGAGACCTTGTCGGTCACGTTCCTGCCATAGCTGTCATCCGCAAAAGCGGAGTATAACAGATCGATCGATGAGATCTTTACATCCGCCACATAGATCACCGTATCCAGATAGACATATTCCTCCAGGCGGATCGAGATGTCATCATCTTCATAGCTGTTTTCGCTGATACTTGCCTCCGCGGCCGGACTTGTCTCCTGCGTCAGGCCGAAGATCTCTTTTTCCGACCTTGAATCATTCACTTCCGCATAGGTCCTTTGGATCAGGAATGTATCCGAAAGCACATATAAGCTCAGCAGCAGGATCAATAGGCAGTCGATGAAAGAAAACATCTTTTTTCTCTTTTTCATATCAGGCCGCCTTTCTTACGAAGACATAGTTCTTCTGCATGTACCAGGAAACAAGGAAGAGTCCCGCCTCCACAAAGAGCTTCGCTATGATCTTATTGACCCTTAACTTATAGACAAAGACATACAGCAGTAATGTATTGACTAACAGGATACTGCCCGCCAGAAGCGCATAGCGGACAAAGGAAGTGAAAGGCCTTGATCCGTCTTCAAAGACTGCCTTGCGGTTCACTTCGAAATTGAAAAGTCCCGAGCCGATCCTGGCAAAGACATTGGCGAAGGCCAGTTCTTCAAAGACCTGTGACAACAAGGCAAACAAAGAAAAGTCGACAAAGAAAGACAGGATCGAAGAAAGACAGAAGCTTAAAAGCTGCTTATAGATCACGAAGGAATCCCGCAGAGGATGAAAGTGCGAACACTCATTCTTTCCTTCATAGACCGTTTCGATCTCTTCTTCAAAAAACGGGATCTTTTCTTTCATACAGTAAAGAAGCTGTTTCATCTCGTATTCGTAGCGGTCGCCTTCCACAGTGCGCAGTTTCTTCATCAGCTCCTGATCGAAGGCTCTGAGTCCCGTCTGGGTATCCGATACATGGACACCGGTAAAAAGATGGAAGATGGCTTCCGTGATCTTGTTTCCGTAATAGGATTTGAAAGGTACGTTTTCCCTGTCGAATCTTCGTACGCCCAGGACCAGTGTGCCTTCATGTTCCTTCGCCTTTCGGGCACAGTTCTCTATATCCTTGACCAAATGCTGGCCATCGCCATCGGCACAGACGATGATCTTGTTTTCATAGTGATCATCGATATAGGCCATGGCTGTCTTTAAAGCAGCTCCTTTGCCGCGGTTTTCTGCGTGCGACAAAAGAGTGCACTTCTCTTTGACTTTTTCAAAAACATCGTCATACTCCCGGGGTGAACCATCGTTTACCACGACCAAGGCGATATCCTGTTTTGACAAAGAGTCGATCGTTTCCGTCAGTCTGTCGCCCGGACAGTACGACGGGATGATGCAGATAATATCGTTCATATGTAACACCTCCTGATAGATACCATTTTTTAGGAAGTGTCTGAACTTGAAGTGAAGTCGGATTGAAGTTTAGATGAAAAAACACCGCTTCTTTTGAAATGGTGCCTTTAAGTGAAATGATTTTTCAATTGTGCCCGAATACTTTCAAGGTATCGATGTCATAGCCCTTGTATTTCAGAAGCTCCGACACCGTCACTAACTGAAAGCCCTGATCGATCAGATCCGGGACCAGCCGCCTGGTCGCCTTTTCGGAAGAGCGGTAGAGGGAATGCATCAGCACGATATCGCCATCCTCGATATTCCGCATGATGTTATCATAGGTGATATCTTCATCCCGGTTGGACCAGTCTTTGGAATCCACTGACCATAAGATCGCCGGCATGGAGACGAGATCTTCCAGTTCGTAGTTGCGGTTACCGTAGGGCGGCCGATAGGTCTTCATCCGGTAACCCAGTTTTTCATCGACATAATTCACTGGCTCCATGATATCCGCATATGCCTCATCGATCTCCTGTTTTGCCAGATTGGCGTGATACTCGCTGTGGGAGCCAAATTCCATCCCCAGCCGTATCCCTTCCCGGATGTTATCGAGCTCAGCCGGCGTCATGCGCGAACCGACCGAATAGAAGGTCGCCCTGCCTCCGTATTTATGAAAGGTCTCATAGAGGTCGTAATCGACATCCGCATAAGGCCCGTCGTCATAGGTGATGGCGATCATCGGTCTGTGTTCATCGACATAGATCTTCTTTTCATAGGTATCGATCTTCTCAAAACCCAGGTCCAGGCCCGTCAGCTTTTTCAGATAACCGACCGGCAGATCCATCTCATATTGAAAGTCCGAAAAATCAAGATGGATATGATGATCGATGATCGAAATGCCGATACGGGAAAGATCGAGGGTTTCCGGCGCTGTCTCAAGCCAGAAGGAAGAAGTATAGGCATATTCGATCCCGTCTTTCTTCATGTCATAACGTAACATGTCCGACAGCATCTCTTCGCCGCCCGTGACTTTCAAAGCGATGTCACGAAGATCCTCATCGACATAAAAGACAGTTCCGTCGAGATACGAGACCTTGAAAAGATCTCCCGCTTTTTCTACGGTATAGTCAAAGATCATCTCTTCCCCTGACGCGCACAGCTCCCTTGCGTAGTCGCTGCTTTTCGCCGACTGCGGTGCATAAAAGGCGATACACCTGCCATTACGGAAACTTTCGGCTCCCGCATTGGCGGACTTCGTGCACCCGCTCAAGATACATATCAGGAAAGCAAAGATGACCGCGGTTCTTTTACTCGACGATGATCCTTCCTTCAACATCCGTATATCTGCCTTCAAAAGACGGCAGAGATCTTGCGTATTCGATCAGGGCAGTCACATCGACCGGACCCTCTTCGACGATCGCCTCACATCCTTCAAAAGCCGTATTGCCGTCGCCTTTGTGGAAGAGGACATAATTGGTCGAAGCGACCGAATACATCTTGTTCAGATCGATCGGCACATATTCACCGTTTTCTAAGACCATGACATCTTTCACACGGCGGTTTTCATCCGAAAAGCCGGCAAACATGTTGTCGCCATCCAGGATGACACTGGACGGGATCGAAGTGTCGATCGTATATTTTAAGCCCGAAGCCTGCAAGAATGCGCCATTTTCGCCGACCGCATTGCCATCGAGTTTATAGATGCCTTCCGTCAGTCTGGAACAGTATTCCAAGGCATCGACTATCTGCTGGCCGCTGGCGTAGCAGGAAGCCAGTTCGTTCTGGAACGGCATGACATCGAGAAGATCCCCATAGGTCAGATCGCCGGCTTCGACATTTGCCCGAACGCCGCCGCCATTGACTAAGGCTATATCGGTATCCATATAGTAACGAAGCGCATCGGCAGCGAAATCACCCATCGTGGTCTCTCTGGAACGGACCATACGGATGCCTTCTTCATCTTTGATGTACATGTCGTGATCCAGGGTCGTGATCTTTTCCGCCAGGATGGCATCGAGCTTCTGCATGGTCTCGTTGATCTGGGAAGCCATTGTCTCATCTTTTCTGTCATATCCTTCGATGAGCATTGATGTCAGAGTGCCGTCTTTGCCGATGATGAGCTCACCGACGCTCTGTAATTTCGTACCGACGGAAGACACGATGACATCTTCGTTGTTTTTGTTCGGATATTTGTCTTCCGTGATCACGGAATGGGAGTGACCGTCCAGGAAGACATCGATGCCTTGAGTCTTATGGATGATGGAGATCGAAGTCGGAACGGCCGCTTCCGAGCCCAGATGAGATAAGACAACGACATAATCGGCACCCTCTTTTCTCGCCGCATCGACGCTCTCCTGCAGTTTTGCCGCCAGAAGATCACCGTCTTCTCCGCCATAGAAGTCATAGACGAATTCGCCGTCTTCCATAAAGAAGGACGGGGTCGAAGAAACGATCGTCTCCGGTGTCAGGATGCCGATGAAGGCGACTTTATAGTCTCCGTATTCGACGATCTTATACGGCTTGGTATCCGCAAAGATATTCTCCTTTTTACCGCTGTACTTCACATTGCATAAGACCTGATCGAATTCCATCTTCTTCATCAGAGCGGAAAGCTGCTCCATGCCATAATCGAATTCATGGTTGCCGATCGTCACGATGTCGTATCCCGCATCGTTCATCAGATCGATGATGAATTCCCCTTTCGAAAGTGTTCCGAGGGTCCCGCCCTGTAAGTAGTCACCGCAATCCACCAGGGTGACATACTCATGTTCCTTCTTCGTATCGTCGACCAGAGCCTTGAGTCCGTCAAGACCCACTCCCTCATTGACGCCGCAGTGGACATCCGAAGTGAAAAAGATATAGATATCATCTTTGAGTTCCTTCTTCTTCGCGCAGGAACACAAAGTGACGCAGATGAACAATACGATCAGTATATTCAAAAGTTTTTTCATGATGTATACTTTCCTTTTCATCTCCATTATACTTCTGTAAAACCTAGAGACCAGTACCGCAGATTTACATTTTTGACAAAGAAGCTGCCTCTCTTGTGGTATATTGTAAAAAGGTAAGAGATTATGTTATATACGAATACTTTGGATGCGATCGGCAATACGCCGCTTTTAAAACTCAATAAGATCGTCGATGAAGACTTCGCTGACATCTATGTCAAATTCGAAGCTGTCAACTTAGGCGGTTCCATCAAGACCAGGACGGCTTTCAATATGATCGAAGACGCCGAAAAGAAAGGCCTGCTCAACGAGAATTCCGTCATCGTGGAATGTACTTCCGGCAATCAGGGAATTGCCCTGGCAATGATCGGAGCCATCAAAGGCTACCGCGTCATCATCGTCATGCCCGATTCGGTCTCTGTGGAAAGAAGAAAACTGATCATGCAGTACGGGGCACAGATCCGCCTGGTCCACGATGAAGGCAACATCGGCGAATGCATCGAAAAATGCCAGCGTATCGTACGCAATTCCGCCAAAGAAGATCCATATGTCTTCGTTCCGGGCCAGTTTGAAAACCCGGCCAACGTCGCCGCCCAGGAAAAGACCGGCGAAGAGATCGTCAAAGACCTTCCGCATATCGACGGCTTCTGCTCAGGCATCGGCACCGGCGGGACCCTGACCGGTATCGGCAAAGTCCTCAGGAAACACAATCCCGATATGACCATCTGGGCTGTCGAACCGGAGAATGCGGCGATACTTACAGGTCTTCCGATCGGGACACACTTGCAGATGGGGATCGGCGACGGCGTCATACCGCAGATCCTCGATCAGAACATCTACGATGATATCTGTATCATCTCCGATGAGCTTGCCATCGGCATGGCCAAACTGCTGGCAAAAAAAGAAGGACTGCTCTGCGGCATCTCTTCCGGCACCAATGTGGCCGCTGCCCTTCAGATGGCAAAGCAATTAGGCAAAGGAAAAGTCGTCGTCACCGTCTTACCGGATACGGGCGAACGCTACTATTCCACTCCATTATTCGACTAAAGACCGCAAAGGTCTTTTTTTTAATCCTGCAGCCTGTAACGGATCCTTTCTTTCAGCTCCTCGGAAAAGCCTTCAAGATCCTCTTCCTGAATGACGCTTTGCGCCAAAAGACTGCCCAGATACAAATCAAAGTTGGAAGGACGCAGATCGCTGATGAGGACTCCGGGATCCTTTTTGTCTTTCCGCATCCTTTCATAAAGCTCCCAGAAATTCTCTGAAGGATTCTTATCCTTTCTGCTCAGTATTCCGATATACTCTTCATTCAGCTTCGCCATATGATCTTCCTGCCACTTCGGCAGCTTTTCACGAAACAATCGCCAGTCTTTCTTTTTCGACATCTCTTTCCTCCATGATATTTCTTCATCTTTATTATCATTATCCCACAAGAGATTTAGCACTTGTTTATCACTTATGCTAGCACTTAAAGCTTGACAGTGCTAATTTTTGTGCTAGTATATAGGTGTAGGGTAAATAAAGATCCCTGAACAGGAGGTAAATTAGTATGAAGTATTTTCCAAGAAGTTTAGATGTATTTGATGATATGCTCGATGGTTTCTTCACAAAAGAACCGGTATATAACAACAGCGTGATGCGTACCGATGTCTATGAAAAAGACGGTTACTACAACCTCGATATCGAACTTCCGGGTTATGCCAAGGAAGACGTCCAGATGGATCTGGTCGACGGATATCTGAATATCAAGGCAACACACAATGTCTCCAATGAAGAAAAGGATGCCAAGGGCAACCTGATCCGTTCCGAAAGAAGATTCGGTACTTGCTCAAGAAGCTTCTACGTCGGTGAAAACATCAAGGCAGAAGATGTCAAGGCAAGATTCGAAAACGGTATCTTAAATATCGTCCTTCCTTCCAAGGAACAGAAATCCATCGAAACGAAACAGACTGTCACGATCGAATAATCAAAAATTACAAAGTAAGGGGTATGACCTGAGCCATACCCCCTTTTTTTTCGTTTAGAACAGATGCGCTTTCTCAAGACGGTCGACTAAGATCGGGATCAGCAGAAGCTGGATGATGATGCCCGGGAGTGCCGTGACAAAGGCAGCCGAAGTCCAGGCGGCCAGCGAATAGGAGCCTGCCCTGAAGATCAAAGCGTTCAATACGCCATAGGTCAGCCTTCCGCAAAGCATCGCGCCGATCAGCACGACATAATTCTTTGCGATGCCGTTTTCCATTTTGATGACCTTGTTGAGTAATCCCGTCATCAGACCGTAAACCGTCAGTTCACATAACATCGAAGGAAGCACGGGTGCCGGCGGCATGGAAAAGATCAGATGGGAAAGCAGCGGCGTGAAAAAACCGCACAGTGCACCATACAGAGGACCCACCGCAAAACCGGCGATCAGTACAGGGATGTGCATCGGCAGGATGATCGATCCGGCATTCGGGATCATGTGGAAAGCCTGCGGAAGGACGACGCCGATCGCAATGAACATGGCCGTCAGGATCAGTTTTCTTGTGTTGTTCATAATGTTTTCTCCAAAAAATAAAGGTATCCCTCCTCTTGCCGAGAAAGCGATACCTTCATGATATCGATATGGTTCTTCTTTCTTTAAAGACTTCTGTCTGAACGTCTCACTTCAGTAAGACTGTTCACATTATATCACGGATCATCTTCAAAGCGTCATTCAGTAAGTCCGAAGTCGATTTATCGGAAACACCCGGGACCAGGACATCGCATTTATTGAGCGGGATCAGGATCTTGACCGCATCCGACTGACCGACAGCCTTGGCCATTTCCGGCGATACTTCTCCCAATAAGGCATCGGCAACAGCGATACCGATCGGGCCTACGATGACATCTGCCTGCCGGCAGGCAACGATAAAGGCATTCTCGCCGGTCGCCGCTTCATCCGCTCCGCCCTTCAGCATGTTGGCAGTCGCGGTGGAGTTGGTACCGATGGCCCGCACATAGACATCCTTGAAACTGTCCTTGATCGATCTGACCAGCTGCTTTCCGATATTGCCGCCTTGGCCGTCGATGACGATGATCTTCATAGCTTATCACTCCTTTGGTAAACGCGGTAAAAATGATTTATACAGCGCTAAATAAAGGATAACAGAAATAAATACACACGCAACCGCATTGATCGCCGTGGAACCGGCCACCCAGGTCGCGATGATCTTCGCCGCTTCCTGTGGGATGCCCAGCAGATACTTGCGGTAGAAATAACCGACGATCGGATCGGCAAGGACATTGAAGCCTAAGGCTGCGATCGCGGAAGTCGTGGTGATTAAGATGATATCTCTTCGCTCCGTCTTTTCTTTCAGACGGAAATGATTCCCCAGAGTTCCGGCGATGAAGCCGATCATGAATTTCAGTAAGAATGTCTTCGGTGCCGATGTGATGTAGCGCGGATCGAAAACATCGGCGATCGACAGACCGATCGCTCCGGACAGTCCGCCATAGACCGGTCCCAAAAACCAGGCGGAAAGAACGACGATCGCATTGGCGATGTGGATCGCCGTCGAAGTACCGGCCGTCACCGGTATGGTGATCTTGCCGTAAGTGAAAGCAACATAGTTGATCACCGCAAACATAGCCGTATAGACAAGCCTTCGCGTTTTATAATTCGTCATATGCCTTACCCCCTCTGTCAACACTACAGTACCAGTAAAGCGTTTTACTTAAAAGTACCAATTTTGTATAATTTAATGGTACCAATTATGTTAAAGATCAATAAAAATGACAAAGATCCCATCTACCTGCAGATCTACCGCCAATACAGGGAACAGATCATCTCGGGAGAATTGAAGACCGGGGAACGTCTGCCGGCGACAAGAGCCTTATGCCAGGAGTATCATCTTAGCCGCAATACCGTCCTAAATGCCTACCAGCAGCTGGAATCGGAAGGCTTCATCTATTCCAAAGTCGGGTCGGGCTATTACGTGGAAGATATCCCCGAGTTTTCCCATGAGAATACAAAGGATCCCGTCATACAGCCTCTGGAAAAGAAACGAAAGCTCCTCTATGACTTCCGCTATGGGGCACTGGAACCAAATCTCTACAAGACCAGCGGTTTCCGCCATTCCTTAAAAGAGGCAATGAATGAGCTTGAGACAAAAGAGAATCTTTCCAACGATGAGCCCTATGGCCTCTATGGCCTCAGGCAGGCCATCAGCGAGCACCTTCTTCAGGCCAGGGATATGCATGTCTCCCCCAAACAGATCCTGATCACCGGCGGTCATCACTATTCGATCTCGATCTTACAGAAGATACTTCCCGAAGACATCGATACCTTATATATGGAAGAACCCGGACATGACGACAGCTTTTCGACGTTCCGCAAGGAAGACTACCGCATCATCCCTATCGATGTCGATGACAACGGCATGAAGGTCGATTCGATCACTTCCCTGCACAAGGCGATCGCCTACGTCACCCCTTCCCATCAGTTTCCCTTGGGGGCGATCCTGCCGATCGGCCGCCGGCTTTCGCTGCTCAAGTGGGCAAAGGCCTCAGGCAGCTTCATCATCGAAGATGACTACGATGCCTCTTTGCGTTACAAGGAACAGCCGATCCCTTCCCTTTTTTCGCTCGACCGAAATAACAGCGTCATCTACCTGGGCTCCTTTTCCAAGACGCTGTCCCCGGACCTCAGGATCTCCTATATCGTTTTACCGGACAGTCTGACGCCGGAAAGAAGTGACGATCTGATCTCTTCACCGGTCTCGGCATTGATGCAGCTGACGATCGAAAAATATATCCGCTCAGGGCAGTATCGAAGGATGAGCGCCAGGATGCGCAATCTCTTGCGAAAGAAACACAACAAGATCATCAGCCGCTTCCGTTCAAGGTATGGCGATACGATCCGGCTTTACGGCATCGGCGGCGGCACCCACTTCGTCATTGCTTTGCCGACAGCCAGGAAACAGGAAGACATCATCTCCTTTTTCAGTGAGAGACAGATCGGTGTCTACCCGACGATAAATTATTATTTAGATGAAAACAGATCCAAAGAAAACTTCCTGCTGATCGGCTATGGCGGCATCCCACTGGGAAAACTTGACGATCACCTCGATCATCTCTTCGAAGCGATCGATGAACTGATAAATGATAAAACAGCCTGAACAGGCTGTTTTGACACTATAGGAAAGTTTCCGGTGTATGAAGGACCATCGAACCCGCCGGAATGACGGTATCATCCTTGATGAACGTATCCCCGCCCAGGATCATCGCGTTGGCATAGATGATGACACGGTTGCCGATGTTCGGGTGACGTTTGCCGCCTTTTAACAGATTGCCGTCTTCATCCTTGCGGAAGTTTCTCACTCCCAGCGTCACACCATGATAGATGCGGACGTGATCGCCGATCACAGCCGTTTCCCCGATCACCACCCCCGTGCCATGGTCGATGCAGAAAGACTCGCCGATCTTTGCCCCGGGATGGATGTCGATCCCGGTCTTTTCGTGGACATGTTCGCTGATCAGCCGCGGCAGGATCGGCACGCCCAGTTCATAGAATTCATGGGCGATGCGGTGAAATAAGATGGCCAGAAAACCGGGAAAGCTCAGAATGATCTCTGTGCAGGTCTTGGCGGAAGGATCGCCGTTGTAGATCGCATCCAGGTCCTTGTAGACCATCTGCTGGATCTGGGGCAGGCGCTTGAGGAACTGCGAAGTGATCCTTGCGTAGTCCAGGTCGACACGCAGGATCTGCCTGTTTAAATCCTCTTCGATGCTTGAAAGCGTGTCCGGCTCCGACTTTTTCAAAGGAAAGTGTTCCGGAAAGAAGAGGGAACGGATCCTGTAACATACCGAAATGATCTTATCGGGTTCGATATAGAAACGATCGAGATCCCGGATCGTACTTCGGCCGGTCTGCAGTTCGTATAAGATATCCTCATTCATCGCCGAACATATCAGTGGAAAGATAGCGGTCACCGGAATCCGGCAGGATCACGACGATGTGTTTCCCGGCATTTTCCTTCTTTTCCGCCTCTTTGATACCTGTCCACAAAGCGGCACCGGAAGAGATGCCGACTAAAAGTCCCTCAGTCTTTCCGAACATCGCTCCTGTTTCAATGGCATCTTCATTTGTTACGGTGATCACTTCGTCATAGACGGAAGTATCCAATACCTTCGGAATGAATCCGGCACCGATGCCCTGTATCTTGTGCGGACCGGCCTGACCGCCGGAAAGTACCGGTGAAGCAGCCGGTTCTACGGCGATCACTTTCACATCTTTCTTCATTTCTTTCAGATATCTTCCCGTACCGGTGATCGTTCCGCCGGTACCGACTGCCGAGATCAGGATATCGACATTCCCCTCAAGATCCTCATAGATCTCCGGTCCTGTCGTTTCGTAATGTGCCATCCAGTTGGCAGGGTTGTCAAACTGCGACGGGATGAAGGCACTCTCGTACCCGGTCGAGAGTTCGTTTGCCTTTTCGATGGCACCTTTCATGCCCTTTTTGCCATCGGACAAAACGATCTTTGCCCCATAGGCACGGATCAGTTTCCTTCTCTCAATAGAGAAGGTTTCCGGCATGACGATGATGACCTCATAGCCAAGAGAGGTACCCACAGCTGCCAGACCGATCCCGGTGTTGCCCGATGTCGGTTCGATGATCACGGAACCTTGTTTCAATATGCCGCGCTCTTGCGCGTCTTCAATCATCTTTCTGGCGATGCGGTCCTTGACCGAACCGGTCGCATTGAGATATTCCATCTTGCCGAAGAGTTTTGCCTGTAATCCGTATTTTTCTTCGATGTGTTTCAATTCCAGCAGCGGCGTATTGCCGATCAGTTCAGTTACCGATGTCTTTATTTTATTCATTCTTCTTTTCTCCTTTTTTGTAAGAAACGGCATAAAAAATCCGGGATCATTTCACCCGGATATAGTCTAAATGCTTAAAATCAATGAGATCACAGTATCTGAAAAGATCCCTGGCGACTTATCCGGGTGCATCTACAGATACAACAACAATTTCTCATTTCGTTTCTATACATATCCCGTCTCCTTTCGCCGTCTTTACTTGATCTGATTATACAACACAATTTCTTTTGAAGTGGAAAATACTCTTCATACGATCGTCGTACACAGGCCCATCTCGGCCTGCGTCGTATCCAGACGCGAGTACTGTATCGGGATCTGCTTCTCGCATTCGATCTGAATGGCATATGGGACATCTTTCGGCACACCGATGCCGTCTTTGTTTACGATCTTATCCATGCGGATATGTTTCGTGCGCTCCGCTTCCACTTCAACGAGAAAACCGTCGATCTTTTCCCGGTCTTCAAAATACAGAGTCAGGCGGATCGTGATCTTTTCTTCATAGGGATTGATCACACAGACCGCCTCATGGGAAGGATACAAGCCATTTCCATAGGAAGAGTAATAGCCATCAGGGATATACTTTACAAACATAGTGCCTCCTTGTCGATATTATATTTTTCTGTTCTTTCTTTCATTATATAAAAAGTTCGCATCCGCTCACGTTGATTCTGTCAGAAGAACGGCTTGAATCATTGCGGACATCTGTACTGTTATTTAAGAAGGCGCAGACCGTAAGGTCTGCCCTTTCTTTTATAATGGGTATAGATGATCGATCCAAGATTGCACAATGGCGCAGATGAATTCAAGAAGATCAGTTATGAAGCCAACAGGGTCTTTTATGATCCCGATAAGCCAAAGATCAAGGACATCGTGTGGAAACATTATGACTGGATCGAGAAGACATATGAGGAAAAAGATTAAGAGATGCGGTGCTCGATAATGTTCAAAAGACTTTGTTATGCAAAACGGCATATCTTGGATATGATGCCTATGACTGTGAAGGCTGCGTCTCCTATATGATGCGCTATGCCTCCCGTCCGCCGATGGCAGAATCAAGGATCCTATACTACAACAAGGATTCCGATGATGTTGCCTGGTACTATGAAGATCATAAA
>JAZQIF010000142.1:0-3531 GCA_045540935.1 Erysipelotrichaceae bacterium
CGATATCCGCATCCTTGCCCTCTTCCAGAGAGCCGACGCGGTCGGCGATCCCGATCTGTTTTGCCGGATTGATCGTGATGGCCTTCAGGGCATCGAACGGGTCCATGCCGGCTTTGACAGCCAGACCTGCGCATAACGGCAGATATTCCTGCGGAATGACCGGTGAGTCGGTGATGATCGAGACCTGGCAGCCTTTCTTTGCCAGGATGCCCGGTGTCGTCCAAGATTTGTTCTGCAGTTCGAATTTTGACGCATGGGTCAAGGAAGGACCGACTGCCAGAGGATACGGGCAGTTCTCGAGCTTGTCGGCGATCACATGGCCTTCCGTGACATGTTCGATCGTCAATAAGACATCAAATTCTTTCGCAATACGGATCGCTGTCAGGATATCGTTTGCCTGGTGGGCATGGACCTTCAACGGGATCTCTTTCTTCAATACCGGGATCATCGCTTCACACTTGAAGTCGAACGCCGGACGTTTGAAGATGTCGTCACCGGCAGCTTCTTTCTTTGCCAGGTATTCCTTTGCCTTGAATAACATTCCACGGATCACGCTGGCTGTTGACATACGGGCTGCGTTGCCTTTATCACGATAGACACGTTTGGGGTTTTCGCCCAGTGCACATTTCATGGCGACCGGTGTTTTGATGATCATATCATCGACGCAGTCGCCGACTGTCTTGACGGCGATCCAGGTACCGCCGATCGGGTTGGCACTGCCCTGGCCGGTAGCAACGGAAGTGATGCCGGCTTTTGCGGCCTGATATACGGTCGGATCCTGCGGATTGAAGCTGTCTTCCGATCTTAAGTGTGGTGTGCACACATCGCCATGTTCGTTGTAATCTGCTCCTTCAAAGCCGATCCCCCAGCCATCCAGGCCCAGATGGCAATGTGCTTCGACAAAGCCCGGATAGACATTCAGCCCCTTGGCGTCAAAACATTCTTCATTTTCTTTGACCTCGAGATCCGCTTTGATCTCTGCGATCTTTCCCTCTTCGATGCGGATATCAGCGATATAGGCATCCTTGTTGACTGCGTCGTGGATCAGTCCGTTTTTAATGATCATAAATAATCCCCTTTCCTATCATTATCTGAAGTATAACACGCATACGATTTCTATATTTTCATCTGAAAGAATCTGTACCGTATGTCCTATCTTTGTAATAAGGAAGCTCCGGCTTCATAAGCTTTCTCACATTCTTGCGGGAAGATCGTTTCATGTCTCAGCTTCTTGGCTTCCGGATCAAACATCGACCATTTCCAATCGGTGGTGCTGTAATCTTTTAACTGCAGCGTGTCACCGCTGACAAAGACTTCTGTCGGTCCGACAAATCTGGACAGCGTCCCCTTGTAATTCTCCAGAAGTTTCTGATACATGCCTTCCTGTGCGTTGGAAGTCATCATCAGCAGGACCGGGATCAGATGTTCATTACAGCACGGCGTTTCCCTGTTATAGGTCAGGTTCTGGAAGACCAGACGTTCATACAGAGCTCTGAATTGTGCGGTCAGGTCCGAAAGATAATTGGGCGAAGCAATGATCACTCCATCGGCTTCCCGAATCGCATCGAGGACTTCGCTCAGACCGTCTTTACATATGCAGTGTCCTTTGAAAGCTTCCTTCTTGCAGCCGAAGCAGGAGATGCAGCCGGTAAACCGTTCAAGTCTGTACAGATCGAAGCGTTTAACCTCAGCTCCGCTGTCCTGCGCACCTTTGATCGCATGATTCAATATCGTGTCGGTGTTGAAACCGATCCTCGGTCCGCAGTTTACGGCAACGATCTTTTTACTCATCTTCATTCCTCTCAATTTCGCCGATCGGACACATATCATATTGCCCGTCCTTCATCACCAGATCGATCATCCTCGGATCGAGTTTTGATTCCTCGAGGACCTTGGCGTCATTATATACATCGGTCATTTCGATCGTTTCATCAAGGATCGTCTTGCCGATGACTGCAGCAGCCAGGCTTGCGCCGAAGACAGAGGTATGTTCGCCATCATCGAAATACAGTTCGTCCGGATACTTCTCTTTGATCTGCCACCAGAGTTTTCCGACCGGGCAGATCGCTGCGCCGATCTTTTCCGCGAGTTCCTCATAAGATCTCGTCATGATTTCCTGTCCCTGCGGATTCTTCTTTTCGCTCCAGGTCATATACAGATAGACCTTCGTCTTTTCCGGGATCAGTTTTTTCATTTCGATACCGCTGTTTACAAGCGAATCCCTGCCCGGGAACGGATGGGCGTTATGCTGCAGCACCACGGCATCGTAATCACCATAGATCAGATTGAAATACGTCGGCGACTGTTTCAGATGCCAGTCGAGTCCCATGCCCGGATGCGTCAGCATCGTGACATCCGCCTTTTCGCCTTTGGTTTCAAGATAGGCTTTGACTCTGAACGGGACATAATGTACGAATGTGTGACTGTTGCCGATAAATAACAATTTCATGCGCTCATCCTTTCATTCAATGATTTTTTTAAGATCGTCGGCAGATCAAAGTGATCTGAAAACATATTCTGATTTAAAGTATAATACATTTCTTTCTTTAAGATGCGATCCATACAAAAAGCAGCATCGCGCTGCTCTAATCGAAGGAATAGATCTGATCCCCGGCATCCGGACAGACAAAGATATGAACATTTTTTCCTTCCATCTTATTCATCGTCGTCGATAAGGCGATTTCAGGTGTGTTGTTATTTAACGATAAGTGGGCAAGAAAGAAATTCCGGCTGCCCGTATCGTAAAGCCTGGCGATCGTATCGGCACAGTCATCATTGGAAAGGTGTCCGAACTTGGAAAGGATGCGGTTCTGTAACTGTATCGGATAAGGACCGTTTTTCAGCATTTCCACATCATGGTTGGATTCGATGATCGTCACATCGGCTGCACAGATATAAGAGAAGATCTTATCATTCATCTTGCCGCAATCCGTGACATAGGAAACTTTCCTTCCCTCATATTCAAAGATATAACCGCAGGTCCTGACATAATCATGCGGCACAAGAAACATCGTCACTTTCAATCCGGGCAGCGGTTCGAAAGGCTCATCGATATTCACCGATACCCTTTCCGCGTTAATATCGCGGATCGGATACATGCTGGAAGGTTCCGCATAGACCTTGCAGGAAGTATGGTTGGCGATCGCCTTGGCCGATCTGACATGATCATAGTGGCCGTGTGTTATGAAGATCGCCTCGATATCTTCGATGTTTCTTTCATATTTCAATAAAGCATCGCGGATCTTCTTAAAGCCGATCCCCATATCCATCAGGATACGATGCGGACCGATCTCGATATATATGGCATTGCCGGTAGAACCGGAACCGACAGGAAGGATATTTATGAAACTCATAGACTTATCTTAACAAAAACGAAACGAAAGAAACCCATATACCTCATTTTCCATAAAAAAACCTCTACTTTCGTAGAGGTCTTTAACCGGCAACGTGCTTGATTCACTATTCATACGAGTAGCTATGCTCGCCGATGAAGTGCTTAACTTCTGGGTTCGAGATGGGACCAGGTGTGAC
>JAZQIF010000143.1:0-51081 GCA_045540935.1 Erysipelotrichaceae bacterium
GAGAGATATTTTGTCTTCCTAAGACCGCTTGGCCTCCGACTTGTCCATTGCGATCTCATCATGCCTGACCAGGAATTCTATCCGGCACTTTCCTTCAAGAAATACCGTAAGAACATCGTATCCATATGTGCGGCTGCCAAAAGCTTCTCGCTTGCTGTCTTCTCGCATTGCCATGTGATCATCCCCGATCCTTCTTTGCGCAAGAAGTTCATTGCCTACCAGAGGCATACGCATACCGGCAGTGTCAACGTCTTCAATGCCTTATCCACCTATTATTCCTATAAATACGGAAACAAATGGCTGGACGATGTGATCGATGTGATCTATGAAAACTACAGTTACTTCCGCAAGGAATTATCTCCTTATTACAAGATGACCAATCTTGAAGGCACCTACCTTCTTTTCGTCGATATCGGAAGATACACTGAAGGAAAGACCGCTTTTGAGACGCTGGTCGCTGAATGCAAGATCCTGCCTAATGCCGGCGAAAGCTTTGGCGAAGACTATCCTTCCTGGGTCAGGATCAACCTTGCCACTTCACTTTCCAATGTAAAGAAAGCGGTGCGCAGTCTGAAAAAACTCGCAAAAGAAAAACAGGACGAAGCCTGTTCATAATTTGAGGAACACTGCGGCATTGTCGCAGATCAAAGGCGCATTGTAATAGAAGGCCGTATGTTCGATCAGGCGGAATAAAGCCGCCAAAGCATCGATCAGGTCTTCTTTTTTATCATGCATGATACAATAGCCGATACACACCAGGCGCATAAGACCATAGGTCAGACAGAGTCCCTTGTAGACTGAAGTGCGGTCTGCCCTTTTATCGGCGAACGGGAAACATTCATAGATCATCGAATTGTTGATGACTCTTTCAAAGAAAGCCATCCAATAGGGATACATCTTTTCAAAAGCCTCTTTGTCCGTTTCATAAAGACCCGGATCCTTTTCATAGCGTCCAAAGACTTCGTTAGCGATCTCACCGAAGAGGTTGTTCTGATCGATGAAACGTCCGATCAGTTTCAACCCCTCATTTAACGGATCCAGATCCTGATTAAAGTCTTTTTCAAATTCATTCTGATTGATGATCTTGCAGATATCGGAAATGCTCTGACATAAGGAAGTCGTGTGATCCTTCAGAAGGTTCTGAAACAAAAGGATCTGCTCGCCTTCCTTCTCCCCGGCCTCATAGAACAGCTGGTTCTCGGCTTCCATTTCGATCGAAATGATATGAAAGTCATCATTTTCATATAACATCTCGATGACCCGTTCGCAGGAACTCGAACAGGAAGCGACGTTGTAAGGACCGACTTTCTTGAGAGAACGCGGATAGAGCTTGCAGACTTTCGGAAGATAGCCTTCCCCTTTCTCGGCATGCAGGGAACAGAGGCCCTTTTCCTGGATTGGACACTGACCCAGCCAGTTGAACGAGACATAGCGATAGACATCATCGCTCACGGTTTCCGGCATCACAAAGGCATTCTGTACACGGCGGTTGAGCTCATCGGAACATTCCATCGTGATCAGTTTCTGGTATTCCTTCTTGCTGACAGGAATGCGCCAGCTGCTGCAGCAGGTATGGCGGCATTTATCGGTTTTACAGGAAAATTCCGGGTAATAATTCGGAGTGAACCATTCTTCTTTTTTCATTTTTTAAGATGATTATATATTCGAAAAACCCGCTTTTCAAGAAAAAAGGGGCTGTTACGAAATGAATCATCAGATTCATTATCGTAAGCCCCGTTTTTTTATGTTTTTTGAATCTTTCTTATCTGATAAAAGAATGAAAGTGTCCATTCCTCCGCATACTATATATGAGGAGTGCAAACCTAATATACTGTAGAATAAGGATTAAGAGGATCAATGAGCTTGAAAAGACTCATATTGCTCTCGAAAGATCGCCTGAGGGTTGGATTCCCGGAGCGATCTTTTCTTTTCAGACAGAAAAAGAGGCTTATTATGGCCTGACTGGATCAGTCATTTCGTAACAGCCCCTTTGTTAGACTGGATAATCTATTTTTCAGAGGGATGAGTACTTGCTTTTTACAACATCCATGAATTCTTTGACTTTCGCAGGATCGATGCGGTCACCTGTTTTAAATCCTCTGCCGACAATAACTGCATCCGCGTATTCAAAATAGTCAAGGACATTGTTTGCTTTGACTCCGGAACCGACAATGATCGGGAAATCACCAATGTCTTCTCTCATCGCTTTGACATCTTCTACCGTGATCCTTTTCGCCTGATCGTTTTCGGTTACGATGATCGCATTGGAATCATGACCAATCGCGTTATGTGCGAGTTCAATGATCGGAACATCCGGGTTGCCGTAAGTTTCCTGAGTGCGAACATCAGTAAAAAGCATGACATCTGCCGGGTAATCTTTCATCACTTTTGAAAGCGGTGTGGAACAAGCCGGTATATAGCCGAAGGAACCGCCTCGGTTATCTACAAAGGCCTCCAGACGAATAAAATCCGCATTGACTGCCCAAGCCATGATCCATTCCTGCTGCCAGGCATTCATTTCGATATTGACACCAAACGGAATCGGGCAAAGATCTCTGATCTTGGATGCTACCGCCGTCATCAGGGTATATGATTCCATAGGGATCTCATCCGCATATTGCGGCCAATCATTGAAATTTTCCAGCATGATCGCATCAACGCCGCAGTCGATCAGAGTTTTGGCATCTTCCAGCGCAAACTGAACGATCTCGTCTTTATTCCCTTTGTAAGCTGCGTTTGATGGCAGTGGAAGCAAATGGACCATACCGATTACTTTTTTCTTCCCATTAAAAAATTCTTTCACTTTTCTTCTCCTTCAAATAATTGTCATGCCGCCATCGACAACGATGTTGGCACCATTGATATAACTTGCCTGATCACTGCACAGGAAATACACCACATCAGCGATCTCTGATGGCTCAGCAGCTCTGCTGATCGAGCCGAACGACATCAGTGAATCGGGGTCTTCGACACCGAGAGCTCTGTAGCCTTCCAGTGTCTTATCCATCATTGAAGTATTGACCCAACCAGGTGATATGGAATTGCAGCGTATCCCCTTTCCGCCATATTCGTTCGCTACACTTTTGCTCATACCGATCACCGCCCATTTGCTTGAACCGTAACCGATCTCATACGAATAGCCTCTCATTCCGGAAACGGAACCAAAATTCACTATGGATCCTTTCTCTTGTTTCAGCATGATCGGCAATGTGTGTTTGATCATCAGGAAAGTTCCGAAAACGTTGATTTCATATACTTTTCTGAATGTTTCAAACGAATAATCGATGATCTGATCGTATTTGCCGCAGATCCCAGCCGCATTGATAAGCACATCGATCCGGCCGCATTCTTTAATGATCTTCTTTATCCCTTCTTCAACAGATCCCTGATCTGAGATATCGATCTCAACAGGCATGAGCCTTGAAAGATCAAGACCGTATGTATCGATCAATTCTTCCAGCTTCTTTATTGAGGAAGAACTCACAACGACAAAGAAATCATTTTCGAGGAACTTGTCAACGATCTTTCTGCCAATACCGCCGCTCGCCCCCGTGATCACACACACTTTGTTTTTCATTATTTCAGTTTCTGCATCAAAGATCTGACTCTTTGTTCATCGATCGGATTCATCACATTTCCGTTTTCTTTGAATGAACTGCCGATGATCGCGC
The DNA here is from genome assembly GCA_045540935.1 of Erysipelotrichaceae bacterium. GTDB lineage: Bacteria > Bacillota_I > Bacilli_A > Erysipelotrichales > Erysipelotrichaceae > Colivicinus. The sequence continues at coordinate 3,672 of JAZQIF010000143.1, forward strand.
CATCAGAAACTGCTATATAATCACATACCGTCTTTTCGTTGACTCCGCTTCCTACGACAACAGGGATATCACCTGCGATAGACTTCATTTCCGCAACATCTTCCACCGAAGGAGATCTGCCTGTCATGATACCAGTACAGATCAAAGCATCCGCTCCTCCTTCAATGATCGATTCGATGGTGAAATCAAGAGGCTGTTCAACGATCGCGAATGTATGCTTGACATTCACATCCGCCAGGATCGCAATGTCTTTCGGATATCTTGATTTGATTCTCATCAGAGCAGGACCTGATGATATGCAGACACCGTTTGGTCCCATCCTGTTTTCTGCAAAAACTTCTTCCCGGATGAAATCATAGCCGCAGGAATATGCGATAGCCCATTCTGCTTCATAATTGTTGAACTGCACATTGATCCCCATCGGCAGATCACATTCCTGCCGCAGCCTTGCGGCAATCGAAGCAAATGCAGTCGTTGTGATCAGTTCCTGATCGGTAGCATAAGGAATATCACCAAAGTTCTCAACAATGACAGCATTCGCACCGCCGGCGACCAAAGCATTCAGGTCTTTCAAGGCAGCATCATAGACCTCTTCAAGATCCCCGCAAAAGCCCGGTGCTCCGGGCAGCGGTTTGAGATGCACCATGCCGATGACCGGTTTTGTATCACCAAATATTTTTTTGAACAGATTCATATTCCCGATCCTTAATAACAGACTTCGATGATATTATCTTCGAACGTGATCGCCCGGAATTCCTGCCCACCGACTGTTGCCGGTTCATAAAGGATCTCATATCCATCTGCCTTGACTTTGCCCAGGATCTCCTCGAATTTTTCCTTGCTGTCAACTTTGATGCAGATGTGGATGAAGCCTGCATTGTTTTTATTTTTTTCCGCATCGATGACTTCCGGTTTGGTCATAAGCTCCAATTTCGGATTTTCATCAAATTTCATGATATATGACTTATATCCGTTATCTTCGGAATACTCCGCATGAACCGTTGCACCGAAATAATTTTCAAAGAAAGCCTTTGCGCCTTCCAAGTCTTTGACCATAAGTCCTACATTGCTGATTCTCATATTTTCTCCTCCTCGTATAAACTGATCCGGCCCTGTTAAAGTGATGCCGGATATTTTCTTGATTTCATCACAGATCGTACGTAAAGGTCAACGCTGCAAGATCTGATCAATCCTGTTCTTCTTTGCGCAAGATCCTTTTCAAGAATCTTCTGGTCGCTTCCTGCTTCGGATCGCTCAGGATCTGTTCTGCAGGTCCTTCTTCGACTACGATGCCGTTTTCCATAAAAATCACACGATCAGCGACGTTTCTGGCAAATTCCATCTCATGAGTCACGACGACCATCGTCGTTCCTTCTCTTGCCAGTTTGATCATAACTTCGAGGACCTCGCCAGTCAATTCCGGGTCCAAAGCAGAAGTCGGCTCGTCAAAGAGTATGACTTCCGGGCTTGTCGCCAGGGCTCTGGCTATAGCGACTCTTTGCTGCTGCCCGCCGGAAAGCTGATCCGGATAATAATCCGCACGGTCAAGCATACCGACTTTTTCCAGCATCTCCAGGGATTTTTTCTTAGCTTCTTCTTTTGAGACCTTTCGAGCAACAGCCAGACCTTCCATAACATTCTGCAAAGCAGTCATATTTCGAAAGAGATTGAAGCTCTGGAAAACAAAAGCCATCTTCATTCGGATCTCTTTGATCTCTTTTTTGCTGATCGAACGGATATCTTTAGACAGATCGTCAAATGTAAAAATACCATCGTCTGCTTCTTCAAGGAAAGCCATACATCTCAATAAAGTTGTCTTGCCGGAACCCGACGAGCCGATGATCGCAATGACCTCACCTTCGTTTACTTCAAAATCGATGCCTTTCAGCACCTGATTCGTTCCGAACGATTTGTGAAGATTTTTTACACCTAACATTTAGTCTTTCCCCCAGTGCCATCTTTTCTTAAATGTGGCATTTATCTGTTTCACAGTCTCAACCGATTCCGTTTCACCAGCCGGCTGCTTCCATTCCATTTTTCTTTCGAACAAAGTCTGCAGCTTCGTCAGTATTGTACAGATCATCAGATAGATAAAACCGGCCTCCATATACATCCAGAACGGTTCATAGTATACAGCTGCGATCCTTTTTGCAACAGACATCATTTCAATGACTGTGATCGAAGATGCCAGCGAAGTATCCTTCGTCAGACCGATCAAAGACGAAAACAAAGGAGGGAATGCTATTCTTGCGGCCTGAGGCAGTACGATCCTTGCCATGATCTGGAAGTAGTTGAGGCCGATCATATAACCTGCTTCTGTCTGCCCGATCGGAACTGCCTGTATCGCAGAGCGGATGATCTCCGAGTTATAAGCTGCCAGATTCAAAGAAAACGCGATCGTCGCTGCCACATATCCGTTGAAAAAGATCCCAAAAGAAGGAAGGCCATAGAATATGATGAACAGCTGCAGCATCAGCGGCGTTCCTCTGAAGATCCACACATAAAACCGTGCCAATTGTTTCAATCCCTTGATATCCGCTACCTGCACCAAAGCGATGATCAGCGCAAGGATCAGACCAAAGAAAAACGATAATAAAGTCAGAGTGATCGTGATCTGCAGACAAGGGACCAGCAGTTTTGGAAACGATTCGATCAGGATCCTGACGATACGCATAAAGCGATCACTGAAAACAAAAATAGAATTGTCCATTATTGACTCTCCTTAAAGAAAATCAGCGATAAAAATTACTTCTATCGCTGATAAAAAACTATGATTCTTTATTGAACTAGTTGCCTAAAGGGTTATTGGTCAGATCGTCATAGAACCATTTGACAGATAATTCAGCAAGCTTGCCGCTTTCTCTGAGCTGAGCCAGTGCATCATTATAAGCCTGTAATAATCTTTCTTCGCCTTTACGGCATGGAATAGAAACTTCATTGACATCTGTTTCGATGACGAATGCAACTTCCAGTTCAGCTTCCGGGTGATTCGACAGATATTCACCCATAACGATATTGTTGAACATACAGAAATCAGCACTTCCGTTGATGACGGCCTGTGCACACTGATCGGTATTATCGATAGGAACGATCGTCGCACCTAATTCTTCCAGCTTGGATGCCCAGGAATTTGTTGTATTGGTAGCGACCTTTTTTCCGTTAAGGTCTTCAAGAGAATGAATATTGACTTCGTTGCCCTTCTTTACGACGACTTGTCTTCCGGTATAAAGATATGGATCAGAGAAATCATATTTCTCTCTTCTCTCATCTGTTGCAGTAACGTCTGCAATAACAGTATCCCAACGCTTTGAATCGATACCTACAAGAAGTGCGTCCCATTCAGCCATAACGAATTCGACATCTACACCGATATATTCTGCAACAGCTGTTGCGACATCGATATCATATCCGGCATAGTTTCCTGCATCATCAACAAAGTTGAACGGAGGGTATGTACCTTCGATACCGACGACGAGCTTTCCGGCCTTCTGAATTTCAGCAAGCTGATCATTGATCTCAGCTTCTGCTTCAGCTTCCGGTGCAGGAGCAGGTTCTTCCTTCTTAGCGCAGCCTGTGAATAAAGTTGCAATAAGAACAAAAACAAACAGCAGAGCGATTCTTTTTTTCATTTTCATCCTTCCTTTCGAATCTGTTTTATTATTCGTCAAACATCCGGATACCGGATGGTTTTCCGAAATCCGCCATCAATATAATAAAAAATAGCAGAACTTCATGTAAATCGATATGATCTTAAGCCCTTTCTCGAACAGTTTCAGGAATTTCTGTTCATGAACAGACTTATCGAAATTACAATCCCCATATTTTTTATCTACTATTATTTTAAAATATGAAAAGGTTATTTAAAAGTGAGAAACTCCCGCCTTCAGCTTGAAAACATTCCTTACTATGTCCTACAATGCAGACATGAACAGATACAAACTCTGCATCTTCGACATGGACGGTCTTTTGATCGACACGGAGATCATTTATCTCAAGACTGCTTTACAATGTTCCGAACTCTATGGTTACGGCGTGTCCGAGGAACTCATCCGCTCCACCATGGGCAACAATTCCGCCGAGACCAGAAACCGCTATATGAAGTATATGGGCGAGGATTTTCCATATGAGGAGTTCATGAATAAAAGAGCAGTCCTTCAAAAAGAATATATTGAAAAGAATTCCATACAGAAGAAAAAAGGCTGTGACGAACTTCTTTCCTTCCTCGAAGAAAAAGGCATACGCAAGGCCATCGCTACTTCCACAAAACGCAAGACGGCAGACCGCTTCCTTGAGATCACAGGTCTGACCGGGCGCTTTGATCACATCGTCTATGGCGACGATCTCAAAGAATCCAAACCGCGTCCCGAGATCTATCTGAAAGCCATCGAAGCCTTCCCTTATAAAAAGGAAGAGATCCTGGCCTTCGAGGATTCGGGAAACGGCATCTTATCGGCAGATGCGGCCGGTCTGAAAGTCGTCCACATCCCCGATCTCGCTGATGTATCGGAAGACATAAAAGAAAAAAGCTTGGCCGTCTTTGACGATCTGTCACAAGCGGTAAAGCTCTTTGAAGATTGAACAGGTCAGCCCTGTTTTTTCTTTGTCTTGATCTTCGTCTTTTTCTTCGGTTTCTGCTTGACCGGTTTTTCCGGACGAAGCAGGATCGGATTCTCCTTGTTGTGGGAGACCAGGAACGATAACGCCAGAGGCAATCCGAACATTCCGAACGCCCCGAAAAGACGGACACCGCAGATCATCGACATCAGCGTCGCCAGCGGATGCAGGCCCAGGTTCGTACCGACCAGACGCGGTTCGACGATATTGCGGATGACCGTGATGACCAGATACATGCCTAAGATCTCGAAACCGAGCAGGATCTTGCCGGTGATCAGACCCGAAACGCCCCAAGGGATCAATACCGTACCGACACCCAATACCGGCAGGATATCCAGAACGGAGATGATGGCTGCCCACATGCCCGAATTGGAGATGCCAAATACGCTCAGACCGATGAACAGTTCGATGAATGTCAGGCCCATGATCGCAGCGTAGGAACCGATGATCTTGAACAATGTATTTTCGCAAAAGTCTTTGATATCCACCAGGACCGTCATTACCTTATCCGGCATGACGCCGACGAACCATCTGGAGATGTTTTCATAATCGGAGACCATATAGAAAGAGGAAACGATCATGACGACAAAGGAGACCAGCAGTTCCGGTGCGGAAGTGATCAAAGAAGTCGTGAAGTTGACTAAGCCTGTGGTGATCCTCGTCAGCAAGCTCTTCAAGCCTTCGAAGATGCCGTCGGTGACATTGTTGAAGACGGCCGAGATGTTCTCCGGCAGATTCTGACCGACCTGCAATAAGGAATTCTCGATCTGACCGATATACGGTTCCAATGTGTTCTTATAGAAGCCCGGCAGCGTACGGATGAAGTCGCCGAGTTTTGTGACACCCAAGGATATCAGCAATACCAGGACCAGGATGATCGCGATATATAAGCCTAACAATACCAGACATCTTTTCCATTTCGCATCATCTGTCAGGAAACGTCTGCGGATACGAAGAGCGATATAGGCAAACAAGAAGCCCAGCAGAAAAGGAAACAGGACTCCCAGCAGATAATTGACACTGATATATACGATCGCAAAGATCACTGCGATATATAAAGCGTTGATGATGAATTCTTTTCTTTTTTCCATATTATTATTGTACCAAAACGGACAAATAAAAAAGTAGCGGATGCTACTCTGTCTCACTCCATGAAGGGATCTGTCTTCCTCTTCTTAACAGGACCGACTTCTGATAGTCCGTACAGTTGAGAAAATGAAGCACTTCCTGACACTCATCTTCGTTCAGGCCGACAAGGGCTTTGACTTCAAAACGTTTGTTGATGATATCGGCACAGACGGCGATCGCATCGACATTTCCTTTCTTATCCGAACGGAAGACTTCCATCGGAGTGTCCGTATCGGAAGACAGGGTCTCGATGAAACCGAAATCGCAAGGATAGGTCAAAGACGGATACATTTTGTGTGCACTGCCTTTTTTACATACGACTTTGAAATCTCCTGAGGAGTACAAAGTATCGACCTTCTGCCAGAAGTAAGCATTATTTTCAAATTCACTCATTTTCAATACTCTCCGAAAAACTACGATATAACAATTATAAGCTAAGATATGCTAATTGTAAACTTTTTCTGAAAATGAAAATATTTACATATTATATCTGACATTGATCCGTATCCGTTTCAGGAATTCATCGATATCATAGAGGCCATACGCCTCCATTGCCTTCAACAGGATCATCAGACAGCCGAAGGCATCCGACTTGCCGTTATGATGATGCAGGTCGATATCCAGATACTGACAGACCGTATTGAGCTTGTGATTGTACAGCTCCGGATAGACCTTTCTTGAGATCAGGACCGTATCGATATACGGATTCTTCAAATGATCCAGGCCGTAGACATCACACATCGCGTTAAGTACATCCAGATCGAATCTGGCATTATGTGCCACGATCATCGAATCCTTCAATAAAGCCGCGAGCTCTTCGTAATAATAGACGAACTCCTCTTCGTTTTCCACATCTTCCTTATAGATGCCGTGGATGTGGGAATTGGTGAAGTAGTTGTAGCGGTACGGCGGTTTGAAATACCACTCAAAACTGTCCAAGATCTCCCCTTCCTCATAGACCGCAACACCCAGGCTGCAGGCAGAAGCCGGAGAAGAGTTGGCCGTTTCGAAATCCAGTGCGACGATCTTCATTGGGCAAACTTCCTGTACTTGTCCTTCAGAAAGCGGTTCATGTTGCTTTCAAAGGCCGTTTTGGAGAAGGCTTCGATCTTTTCCTGTTTGCCCTCATCGAGCTCGATATACAGATAATCGCGCTTGGTCCCCCTGCTGTACGACCAGGAAAGCACCTCGTCGTAATAGATCAGGACACACTTGTTCTTATCGGCACGGTTATAGACGACAAGATAGTCGTTGTAGAATTCCATGAGGACGACCCGCGGCGTATAGATCAAGGCACACAAAGAAAATAAGATCAGGACGATGCCATAGATCTTCGGGATCGACGGAAGAAGCAAGAACAGTCCGGCAATGATCATCGCGCCGAACAGCGAATTGGGTTTGGCGTCGATCTGGGCCATGACCATGGAGTCTTCCGGAAGATTATACGTCTTGAGTTCCTTGGATTTCATGAATTCAGTATAACACGCATATGTTATCATATAGTGTATGAAAAACGAAGGATTCAAATACGAACTGATACATAAAGACGCTCACAGCAATGCCCGTTTAGGCAAGCTCAACGTTTTTGGCAAAATAGTCGATACACCGGTGTTCATGCCTGTCGGAACGCAGGCCACCGTCAAATTCCTGTCATCCGATGACATCAGAAATCTCAACGCATCGATCATCTTAGGCAATACCTATCACCTCTGGCTGCGTCCGGGTCCTGAGACCCTGGAAAAGGCCGGCGGTATCCATAAGTTCATGAACTATGACGGACCGATCCTGACCGACTCGGGCGGCTACCAGGTCTTCTCTCTGGCGGATTCCCGTAAGATCAAGGAAGAAGGCGTCTCTTTCAAGTCCCATCTTGACGGAACGAAGCTGTTCATGTCACCGGAAGATTCCATCCATATCCAGGAATCCATCGGCTCGGACATCGCCATCTCATTCGATGAATGCATCCCGTATCCGGCAACTTACGAATACGCCAAGGAATCGGTCGACCGCACTCTGCGCTGGGCGAAACGCGGTCAGGATGCCCATACCAGAAAAGACCAGGCGCTGTTTGGCGTCGTACAAGGCTCCGAATATGCCGACTTGCGAAAGTATTGCGCCGAAAAGCTCATCGAAATGGATTTCGACGGCTATTCGATCGGCGGCACTTCGGTCGGTGAAGACAAGGCGACCCACTACAAGATGCTTGACTACACCCTTCCTTATCTGCCGGAAGACAAGCCGCGCTATGAGATGGGTATCGGGGCGATCAACGACATATTGGAAGGTGTGGAACGCGGCGTCGATATGTTCGACTGTGTCCTTCCGACCAGGATCGCAAGACACGGCACGCTGATGACCTCACAGGGACGGATCAACATCAAGAAGAACATCTACAAGGAAGATTTCACACCGCTCGATCCGGAGTGCGACTGCGAATGCTGCACCAAATATACCAAGGCCTACCTCAACCATCTTTTCAGAAACAACGAGGGCTTAGGCAACCGTCTGATGTCCATACACAATCTGCGTTTCCTGATCCGTCTGATGGAAGGCATACGTAAAGCCATCGCCGAAGACCGCTTTACGGAATACAAAGAATACATCCTGAACAAATACGGTTTTGATGAAAGAGGATTCTGATGAAACTGAGTGATTTTGATTTTGAACTGCCGGAGGAGCTGATCGCTCAGCATCCCTCAGAAAAACGCGATGAGTCCAGGCTCATGGTCCTGCATAAGAATACCGGGGAAATCGAACATAAACATTTTTATGACATCATCGATTATCTGCACCCGGGAGATGTTCTGGTCAGAAACAATTCCAAAGTCATACCGGCAAGGCTCTATGGCACCAAACGCAATACCGGCGCCAAAGTGGAAGTTCTCATCTTAAAAACAGAGGGAGACATCTGCGAATGCCTCTGCGGCAATGCAAAGGCCATCAAGACCGGCACGATCATCGATTTTTCCGACAAGCTCTATGGCGAATGCATCGAGCGAAAGGATGAAGGCATCCGCATCTTCCGCATGCACTATGAAGGCATATTCCTGGAAGTGCTCAACGAGGTCGGCATGATGCCCACTCCCCCATACATCCACGAGAAACTGAAAGACAATTCCCGCTACAACAACGTCTATGCGCAGATCAACGGTTCCGCCGCCTGCCCGACAGCCGGGCTTCATTTCACGGATGAACTCTTACAGAAAATAAGAGACAAAGGCATCGAGATCCTCGATGTCACTCTGCACGTGGGCTTAGGCACCTTCAAGCCGGTCAAGGAAGACGAGATCGAAGACCATGTCATGCATTCGGAATACTACGAAATGGATGAATATACGGCGGAACGTCTCAACCTTGCCAAAAAGGAAGGAAGAAGGGTCATTGCCGTAGGCACCACTTCCACCAGGACGCTGGAGACCATCATCAATCAGTACGGCGAATTCAAAAAATGCAGCGGCAATACCGCCATCTTCATCTATCCGCCATACACCTTCAAAAGCATCGATGCGCAGATCACCAATTTCCATCTGCCCAAGTCGACGCTGATCATGATGATCGCTGCCCAGTGTTCCAGAGAGATGATCTTACATGCTTACAAAGTTGCCGTAGAAGAGAGATACCGTTTCTTCTCATTCGGCGATTCCATGTTCCTGGACAATGAATAATTATCAGAAACATCTCAAACAGATCGCATCTTTGAAAGGAAAGCCGGACTTACTGATCCACATCTGCTGCGGGGTATGTTCCGTCTATCCTTTGAAATACCTTTCCCAATACTTCAAGATCACCGTCTTTTTCTCCAATTCCAACATCTATCCTTATGAGGAATATCAGAAAAGACTCGATGCCTTAAAACAGTATCTGCAATATCTTGACGATGATTCGATCCGTCTCATCGAAGACCGCTATGACAACGCGTCTTATATGAAAGATCTCGCCAGGTTCAAAGACGAACCGGAGGGCGGAAAACGCTGTAAGCTCTGCTATGAAAAGCGCATGGAAGAGACCTTTGCCTACGCCGCAAAACACTCCTACGCCTATTGCACGACGGTCATGTCGATCTCCAATCGCAAGAATGCCGACTGGATCAATGAGATCGGCGAAAAGCTGCAGGAAAAATATCCCGAAACCACCTATCTGTATGCCGATTTCAAAAAAGGCGACGGTATCATCATGAACGACAGGATGAACAAAAAGCTGGGTCTGTATCATCAGGACTATTGCGGCTGCATCTATTCGATCCGTTGAAGATCTTCATTTCGAAGATCTTTTCTTTTGATGCTAGAATGAAATCATGAGGGAACTCTTTGACAAGTTTCGAAATATCATCGATATCCTGCTTCAGGACCTGATCCGCTGCATCACACCTACCCTGCCGATCATGATCGGTGTAGGCATGCTGAAGGTGGTTCTGATCCTGCTTGGTCCGCTGGCTTTCAATATATTAAAAGAATCTTCCGATACCTATATCGTCTTATCTTTCGTTGCGGAAGCCGGATACTATTTCATGCCGATCTATGCGGCAGTGGCATCGGCCGATGTCTTCGGCGTCGACCGCTATCTGGCCGCTTTTGCAGGAGCGATGCTTCTTTCTCCGCAGTTTGTAAGCCTCACCCAGGAAGGGATCCGCTTGAGCATCTTCTCGATCCCGATCGCCATGACAGATTATGGCAACGAGGTCATCTCTTCGATCCTTGCCGTCTTCATCATGTCGAAGATCTCCAAAGCCTTGAAAAAGATCCTGCCGGAAAACCTGCAGGCCATCCTTTTCCCGCTGTGCATCATCCTGATCATGGTGCCGGTCAGCTTCTGCCTCATCGGTCCTCTGGGAGTCAGACTTTCCGACCTGCTGGTAAAACTGATCCTCTGGTTAAGATCTCTGGGTCCGATCGGAAACGGCATCATGTGTGCCATCATTCCTTTCATCACAATCGCCGGACTCAGCGGCGCCAATCTTTCGGCGATGCTGTTGCTGGCATCGAGCGGCTGCGATCCGATCTTGTTTTTTGCCAACGTCTTATACAACAATATCCTCGGGGCAGTCACCCTGGCCTTATACTTCAAAGACCGCAAGTCCGAAACTCTGGCCTGTGCCTTTACTTCCGCCTTTGCCGGAAGCAGTGAACCCGCCTTATTCGGTGTCGTCATGAAAGACTACAAGGCGCTCGCCTGTCTCTCGCTCAGCGGATTGCTGGCCGGACTATACGCCGGTATTACGGGCGTCAAGTCTTATGCGATGGCGTCGTTTGGCATATTCGGCATCGTTTCCACGATCGGCGAAAACTCTTCGATCGTCCATGCCGCGATCGCTTTGCTGATCGGCTGTCTGGCCGGTTTCATTTCTACTTATCTGACACACTATGCCTCTGACCGATAAAAAAGAATTGCGAAGAAAATACAAAAAGCTGAGAAATGCTCTTTCTAAGGAGGAGAGAAGCGAATGCTCCCGGATCATCTGTGAAAAGCTCACTTCTCTGATCGAGGGAAAGCGATTTCTTTCCTATGCGCCGATCAGCAGTGAAGTCGATGTCTCTTCTGTCAACCAGAGATATCATGCCGCCTACCCGCATCTTCTGAAGGATCATAAGATGGAAGCCCTTCTTCCTCAAGAGGACACCTTTGTGATCAACGATTTCGGCATCGCAGAACCCGATCCCGGACAAAGCAAAGTCATCGATCCGAAAGATCTTGAAGTCATCATCGTTCCATTGCTGGCATTCGATGAAAAGAAGCAGCGCCTCGGTTATGGCGGCGGTTATTATGACCGCTATTTAAAAAACACCGACGCCATAAAGATCGGTGTTGCCTATGAGATACAGAAAACGGAAGAACACTTCAAAGAAGAACATGACGTTCCCATGGATATGATCATAACTGAAAAGAGTATCTACTGAGATACTCTTATTTCATATTGATCTTTGCCCAGAGCTCATCCGGCAGTTTTTCGTTCAGCGGACGTTCCAGCAGTTCCGGATTCTCCAAGAACAGCTGCAGCATCTTGATCGATTTCGAGAAATAATAACCATCGGCGATCCTTTCATCGACCGTGAAGCCGAGCTTCACGCCGTCTTTGAAGACGACCTGTTCGTTCTCGAAGAACGGCATCTTTCCCGACTGGCCGATGACGACGAACATCGAAGTCGTGCCCCAGTTGGTCAGATGGTGATAGCCATCCGGAAGACCGATGGAGCCCAGGTTGGCCAGTACGACGGAAGAGTGGTACGGGTCAGTCTCGATGAGTGCCTTCGGGATCCAGCTGTGCTTTTCCAGCCAGCATACGAAGCGAAGGACCGGACGGGAGATGAACTTCGGAAGTTTGTTGAACTTGTCCATGAAACCGGTCGACTCATCGACATAGGACTTGTTCTTCAGTTTCAGAAGCTGTCTTCTCAGTTCGTTATGAACGTCGTCGATGTTCCATTCCGGTTTGGAGTGGATGAAGGCAAGCACTTCGCCGCCGTTGTCCGCAAATTCCTGTTTTACCGTGAATGCCGCAGAGACTTCATTCCTTCTGTACATCTTGCGGTCATGGATGAATAAAGACAGTTTGGAACGCAGTGTAACGATCTTCAGAACACCGGTAACGATGCACTGGAACATATTGTACTTGTAATCCGGATTTTCGGCATTTTTCTTTTTGATGAACTCGTTCAGGTTGGTCAGATCGATCTGGAACGTGAAATACGTCTGATTATCACAGCGATCCGGGAACATGAACGGCATGATGAAATGCATGGAATCCGTATCTTTCAAATATTTGGCATCAAATCTATCCATACTTAAAACCCCTTGTAATAACTCTTTCATTCTACTTACTAAACCGACATTTTTCAACAATGCGTGTGACAAAAACCTTTCAGCTGTAACTGTTATAATGAAAACGAGGTGACACTATGATAAAGATATACAGCAGCGAAATGTGCCCGGACTGCCGGGACTTCAAGAAAAATCTCGACCATTACCAGATACGATACGAGATCATCGACATCAACAGAAGTCTTCGTGATCTCAAGGCCTTATTGGCATTAAGAGATGAGGACCCAGTCTTTGACGAAGTGAAAAAGAATCATTCCATCGGTATCCCCGCTTTCATTCGGGAGGATGGAACTTTGTCTCTGGACTGGGCAGGATGGATCAAAGAAAAAGGATTCGAACCGTTCTACGAAGAGACCGGACCGGCCTGTTCGATCGATGGAAAGAACTGTTAAAAAGAAGACTAGCTGTCTTCTTTTTCTTTCATTTCATTGATGTAGTCTTCGATCAGCCGGCTGGCAAAGGAGACCTCGGCATGTTTTGCCTTGGCTTTGATGCTGCTGGCCTTTTCAGATACTTTCTTTGTCAGACCAAGTCCGCTGGAGACTGAGATCGAGAAAGTCTTGGCAAGATCGATCGCGATCGATCTGGCAACGGAATCCATTTCCGAAAGCTCTTTGATGACTTTCAACAAAACTCTCATACCACCGGACGCCAGATCATCAACAGAATCGATGCCTGCTTCCCTGAATGCTTTGAAGAGTTCTTCAGTGAAGATCTCCTTCTGTTCGTCGTTGGAATCATTCAGAAATTTCAGCAAAGCGATCCTGGTCTTGTCGGTCTGGAAAGAATCGCTGTCTGCCCGATCGATCCGATTGGCTTTGATCTGCCATTTCAGCATGTTGTGGGCTTCAACGATATTTTTTGTCATGACCTTGGCGATCGTACGGTTCTGACCCATTTCAAAGATCGTACCGACACCGTCTTTTTCCGGAACGATCAGCTGATAACGGTCTTTGATCCTGTCAAATTCTTTTTCATCATATGAACCCGGACGAAGACCCGGCCCGTCATTGGAAATGATCTGGATGATCCTGCTTCTGATCAAAGGATTGCAATGCATCGCCGCATAGATCGCCAGATTGCCGCCCTTGGAGTGACCGATGATCCGATATTTGCGGAAAAGATTGAAATGTCTGTTCACATAGGCCAGAGCATCGTCCTGTGAAGCGATCTTCTTGTAAGCCAGATAGCAGTCTTCCTTCCAGCCGATCAGGCTTTCATCCGTTCCTTTGAAGCAGATGACTGTCGTACGATCCGGCAGATCGACCATAAATGCGGCAAACTGCTCAGCCGTATCGGCGTGCAGGAGCGATTCATAATTGTAGACCACACAGTCTTTATAACGCGGAGTATCTTTTATTGCCTCCAGTACGATCATACCGTTTCTGCCGAAGAGCTTGCTGAGTTTCAGATGCTTTTCAGCATCTTCAAGATACAGTTCACCGAGTTTCTGTATCGTGACCTTATCTTCTTTTTTTAATACATTATCAAAATTCGCATAGATCAGCTGCGAAAAAACAAGGTTATCTGCTTCATTGAAGGGATCGACCTTAAAACTCAGATCCCCTCTTGTTTTTATATAATCCAGTGCATTCATAAACGATTTCTTTCTTACGGCTTCATTATATCAGCAAGTCCTTCTTTTTTTAACATGCTGAAGAGATACGAATCCGTCACTTCTGTATTGAAATGACAGATATATGGAGCTATAATACATATGAACAAATGTTCATATGTTCATTATGGAGGAATCAGATATGAAAAAGACTTACAAGATCGACGTCGACTGCGCCAACTGCGCAAACAAGATGGAAGAAGCTGCAAAGAATACGGCCGGTGTCAAAAATGCCGTCGTCAATTTTATGACTTTGAAGATGAGTGTCGAATTTGAAGAAGGAGCAGACGTCGCTCAGGTCATGAACGAAGTCCTCAAGAACTGCAAGAAAGCCGAATCCGACTGCGAGATCTTTCTATGAACAAGAAACAGAAACGGAATCTCATAAGGATCCTTGTTTCGCTGTTTCTGATGATCGTGCTTCACTTCCTGCCTGTCGAAAATGAAGCGGTCCGTTTCGCTGCCTATATGATCCCCTACCTGATCGTAGGCTATGATATACTGCGCAAAGCATTCTTAAGCATCAGAAACAGGGAGCCTTTCGATGAAAACTTCCTGATGGCTGTCGCCACGATCGGTGCGATCGCCTTAGGTGAATACCATGAAGGCGTGGAAGTCATGCTGTTCTACCAGATCGGTGAGTGGTTTCAATCCTATGCCGTCGGCAGATCGAGAAAAAACATCGCCGAACTCATGGATATCACGCCGCAATATGCCAATCTGGAAACGGAGAGCGGCATCGAAGAAGTCGATCCCAGCGATGTTGACATCGGCGATATCTTCGTCGTCAAAGTCGGTGAGAAGATCCCGCTTGACGGTGTGATCACAGAAGGAACGACATCCCTGAATACTTCGGCACTGACCGGTGAGTCCAAGCCGAAAGATGTGACAGTCAATGATAAGGTCATCAGCGGATGCATCAACATGACCTCCGTGATCAAAGTGAAAGCGGAAAAACTCTATGATGATTCTACGGTCGCCAAAGTTCTCGACCTGATCGAAAACGCCACTTCCAATAAATCCAGATCGGAAGACTTCATCACGAAGTTTGCCAGATACTATACCCCGGCCGTCTGCTACAGCGCTCTGGCGCTGGCAGTCTTACCGCCGTTATTCATCCGCTTTGTTTCAGGCGGACCATTGGATTTTGCTACCTGGATCTTCCGCGCACTGACCTTCCTGGTCATATCCTGCCCTTGCGCGCTGGTCATCTCGATCCCGCTCACATTCTTTGCCGGGATCGGCGGTGCTTCCAAAGCCGGTGTGCTGATCAAAGGTTCCAATTACCTTGAAGCACTGTCCAAAGCACGCTATGTCGCTTTCGACAAGACAGGAACGGTCACGATGGGCGTCTTTGAAGTGACGACCATCCACAACTCTTCCTTAAGCAGAGAAGAACTTCTCGAATATGCCGCTTACAGTGAAGCTTTGTCCAATCATCCGATCGCCAGATCGATCGTCAAAGAATACGAAAAACCGATCGACAAGACCCGCATCGACTCGATCAAAGAGATCGCCGGCAAGGGCATCGAAGCTTCGATCGGCGGCAGGATCATCTATGTCGGCAACGAAAAACTGATGAACGACCATGACGTACAGGTAACGGAATGTCACGATGGCGGAACGATCGTCCATATCGCGATCGATGGTTCCTATGCCGGACACATCCATATCGGCGACAAGCTCAAGACGAACGCGAAAAAGGCCGTTTCTGAACTCAAGGCCAACGGTGTGAAAAAGGCCATCATGCTGACGGGCGATGAAGAAAGCGCTGCGCTTGAAGTCGCAGACAAGGTCGGGATCGACGAAGTCAGGGCAGGACTGCTGCCGCAGGATAAAGTCGGCTGTCTTGAAGAGATATTGAAACAGAGAAATGAAAACGAAAGTGTCGTCTATGTAGGTGACGGCATCAACGATGCGCCGGTCCTTTCGCTGGCCGATGTGGGTATCGCGATGGGAACCCTGGGTTCCGATGCCGCGATCGAAGCAGCGGATATCGTCTTAATGGACGACGACCCGCTCAAGATCGCCAAAGCGATCCGCATCTCCCGCAAATGCATGACCATCGTTTATGAGAACATCGCCTTTGCGATCGGTGTGAAACTGATCACCTTGCTTCTGTCCGCCTTTGGCAAAGCAGAAATGTGGATGGCTATCTTCGCCGATGTAGGTGTCATGGTGATCGCCGTACTCAACGCGATCCGTGCCCTGGGGGTAAAAGACCTGTGAACACAAAGATCGATGAAAATACTTTATACGATACGGCGGAACTGTTCAAAAACTTTTCCGATTCCACCAGGATCCGTATCCTCTACTGTCTTTTTGAAAAAGAAAGAAGCGTCACGGAGATCGCCGACCTCTTGCATATGAATCAGTCGGCCATTTCCCACCAGTTACGCTTCTTAAAGAATTCCAAACTCGTCAAAAACCGCCGCGACGGCAAGACGATCTATTATTCCCTGGATGACGATCATGTCTACAACATCATTTCCCAGGGGATCGAACATGTAACGGAGTAAGCAGCTGAAAACGCTGCTTTTTCTTTTGAAAAGGAAGGGCTATTCCCCTTCCTTGATATATTTATTCAGCCAGTTGTACAGATCGACATAGACGATCTCCTTATCCGTTTCGTTTAGGATCTCGTGTCTGTCGTTTTCATAGAGCTTGACTTCGATGTTTTTCACGCCGGCCTCTTCAAGAGATCTCACGGAAGCTTCCACTTCCTTGCCAAAGGTACCGACCGGGTCATCTTTGCCGGAAACAAAGAAGATCGGCAGATCCTTCGGGACTTTTGCCAGCAAAGATTTGTCATGCAGGCGGGAAATGCCTTCAAACATATTATAGTAACCGTTGAGCGTGAATAAGAAACTGCAGCGCGGTTCATTGACATACCAGTCAACGAGTGCCTCATCTTTGCTTAGCCAGTCCGCCCTGGTACGCAGCGATTCGAACTTTTTGCCATAGGAACCGAAAGCGATATTGTTGACGAAAGTCGAACGGTAACGCCAGCCCTTGAAAGCGGCAATGAGCTTACATAAAAACATGCCGGCCTTGACCGTGGAAAGCGGTTCGAAGCCCGTACCCATGATGATGGCTCCGTCAAGCTCATCACCATATTCGCAAAGATACTGTCTTGCGTAGAACGAACCCATCGAATGACCTAAAAGGAAATACGGAAGACCCGGATATTTCTCCTTGGTCAGCACTGTGAGCTTATGCATATCGTCCAGGACATGGCGGTTGCCGTCTTCTCCGAAATACCCCCAGTCATCTTCCGAATTCACCGATCCGCCATGACCTAAGTGGTCATTGCCGACGACCAGGATCCCTTTGGAATTGAGATATTTCGCAAAATCCTCATAACGGTCGATGAACTCGACCATGCCATGCGCGATCTGTAAGATGGCGACGATCTTCTCATCGGGGATATACTCCATCGTCCGGATATCGACACTGCCGTTGCTGGAACGGAATCTGAATTCTTTTTTTCTCATGCGAGCCTCCTATCTGTCGATCTCGACCAGAGAAAACAGGACCTGCACAGCTTTGATGACATCCTTTTCATCCTCGACTTCCAGGACGCCTTCGCAGACCTTCATGAGACCTTCGATCTTTCCGCTTTGCAGATCTCCTTCAAAAATCAGCCCTTCCTTTTCCAGGATCAGCCTTCCATCTTCCCTGATCAAAGCGTCACTTCTTTCCCCTGCCGCATCATAAAACAAGACACAATCCTTTTCAGCGGTGATATCTTTCTCCACAAAAGCCGCCTCGATATCGTCTTTGTCAAAGATCCGCGTCCGGTATTTGAACGCAAAATCATAGATGCCCCAGTAACAAAGCTCCCCCGTTTCACTTAAAAGCTCAGTTCTGTTTCTTTGGATCAGATCATTATATTGAAATATCAATTTCATAAAACTATTTTAGCATACCAGAAAGTATAATGAATTTATGGAATACATCACATTAGGCAACTCGGATCTGAAAGTCTCCAGGCTCTGCCTGGGCTGCATGTCCTTCGGCGTGGCGGAAGAAGGCCAGTACCAGTGGACTCTGGACTATGAAGATTCAAAGAAGATCATTCACAAGGCATATCAGGCAGGCATCAACTTTTTTGATACCTCCAACAATTACTCCAACGGGACTTCCGAGATCTTTCTTGGCAAAGCGATAAATGAACTGGGAAGAGATAACGTCGTGATCGCCACGAAGTGCTACTTCAATCCCGGCAAGCTTTCCCCGGAAGCCATTCACCGCGAAGTGGAAGGCTCTTTGAAACGGCTCGACACCGATCATATCGATCTTCTCGTACTTCACAGATACGACTATGACACGCCGGTCGAAGATACGTTACAAGCTCTCAACGAAGAAGTGAAAGCCGGACGCATCCGCTATTACGGCGCAAGTTCGATGTTCGGCTACCAGTTCGCCGAATACTGCTACACTGCCAGAGAAAAAGGCTTCCAGCCTTTCACGACGCTGCAGAACCACTACAATCTGATCTACCGCGAAGACGAACGCGATCTGATCCCGGTCGCCGAAAAGTTCTCTGTCTCCCGAACTTCCTTTGCCCCATATGCTGCCGGCCGTCTTTCCAGGAAAAACTGGGACTCCGATTCCAAGCGTTCCACTCTGGATCGTCAGGAAGGCACAAGATATGACAAGAATGAGGACTATGACAAGCAGATCGCTCGCAGGGTCTATGAACTTTCATTGAAGTATGGCATATCGATGGCCAACATCAACCTGGCCTGGCAATATAAAAAAGGTGTTGCCGCACCGATCATCGGCATCACCAAGGAAAAGTATATCGACGACGCTATCTCTTGTTTCAGTGTCGATCTGAAGAAGGAAGATGTCGAATATCTGGAAGAGCTGTATCTTCCTCACCCCATTACCTGCAACCGATAGTGACGAAAGTCACTATTTTTATTTGAGGAACGAAAGAGAAAACAGATACGGGTAAAGTCCCATTACCACAAAGGAAGCGACCCCGTAACGCAGGCTTCGAAGAAGCAGGACGATGATGTCCTGTTTGATGGAGAAGGAAGAAAAGATCTGTTTCAGCAGAAAACTGCACGACAGGAAAAAAATACCGCCGATGATCGTTCGAAGGATCATCTTTTTGATATCTTCTGTATTTTCAAAGCCGATGTATCGTTTCTCATAGCGTTCCCCTGACATGAAACCCAGGGAGATGCCAAAGACCGAGAAATAATCTTCGCTCTTACAGAAGAACGTACCGGCGATGCCGATCAGAGCGATAAGCAGATAAAGTTCTTCGATCTTCATCTTATGAAACAGAAAGTCGATCAGCAAGACCGAGAGTATCCCTAAAAGAAAGCCGCACAGTACATCGCTCGGATAATGGACACCCAGGGCAAAACGCGAGACCCCCACAAGCACTGCCACAGTACAGGAAAGGATACGTAATCTCTTATCCTTTTTATGCATGTTCAAAGATGCCGCAAAGGAAGAGGCACAGGAACTGTGTCCGCTCGGGAATGAGTAACCCTGAACGACCGGGTCATAGATGTCGCCTCCGCTTTCCGGTGCTTTCAGGCATTGGATCTCTTTATATTCCATATACGGACGCGGACGTAAGAAGATGTTTTTCAGCATGTTGTTGAAGATCTGCGTCGTCATGACGCATAAGATCAGATACCTTCCCCACTCCTTTTTGTAACCCCAGTAGATGAAACCGATCATCGCCACCGCAAAGACCGGTTCGCCAAAGAACGTAAAAAACTGAAAAAGGCCTTTCAGAAAAGGCCACTTGCCGATAAGCTGCTGGATAGTGATGATGAGTCCGGCTTCATAGTCGGACGGAAAGATCATATCCATCTATTTTCTCTTTTTCAGTTCCTCAAGAGTCGTGCGATAGGCATCCTCTTCATACGGATATTCGATCTTCTTGTATTCATCTTTCACAAGAAGTTTCACGATGAGTTCCATGAACGAAGGATTCTTGACTAAGATCGGACCGATGATGTGGGTACCGAATAGATTATGCAGCCTGTATCCTTCGTGATCGTTATCTTTCAGCGTCACATAGCGGAAAGAATAATCAAAAAGCTTCTCTTTTTCCCCGCCGTGGATCAGCGTCGACTTATTGATGAAACCGACGACTTCACCGATCTGTTCATTGACGCCGATGACATCGCCCGTATAACGTTTTTCTGTCGTTTCCACTGTAAAATCGATGAGATCGAGGGCCTTATGATCGTCGATCATCTTGCCGCAGAGTTCCATCGCATTGCCGGTGAACAGGACGACTTTTCCTTCATCGACCGCCTTCTTCAGATGATGACGGTACTTCATGAGATCGTTCAAAGCAATGAGCTGGGCACTTTCCGTGCCGGAGCCCATATAGATCATATCGTAACGGGACAGATCGATGCTTTCCTCGATCTCTTTGCGTTCTATCGTCACATCGATGCCCTGGTCTTCCAGGTGTTTTTTCAATACCGTCAGGTTCCCGTAATCACCGTACAGATTCATCAGATTCGGGTAAAGATGCAAGATCCTCATAATGTAACGACCTCCTTGAGAAGCTTTCCTTCATCCGAGAAGCAGGTCAGAGCATAAAGCTCTCCTTCCGTATGATCTTTCAGATAATTCACGGCATCCGCTGTCTGTCGGAACAGGACGACCTTGTTCATATCGATACCGGCATATTCCAGGCGGATCGCCACATCGGAAATGTATTTGCCGGCCACGACGATCTTTGCCACACTGTCTCTGCCTAACATCTCGAAGCGGATGTCCCAGAGCCAGGAAGTATCGGATGTGAAATATTTCCGGGAAATATCATCGATGATCAGCAGCAGCGTGATCTTTTCCTTGCCGGTGACATATTCGATATTGCGGTCATAGGAAATGGTGTTCTCATGTTTGGATATGAGAAGCGTTCCTTCGATCTCGTCGATCTTGAAGCGTTTGATGCGTCCGTTGGCGATCAGGTAATCGTTTAAGGTCGTGATGATGTTTTTTTCATCGATCCCTAATAAGGATCCGATCGAATAGGCAGCCAGGACATTGTAGGCATTGAATATGGTATGTAAAGCCAGATCGATGGAAACGGAATCGTTGATCGTGATCTTTCCCTTTTCCAGATCGAGATCGGTGATCTTGTAATCGGGGTCGGCTCTTTTGAAACCGCAGTTCTTACATTCGTAGTTTCCGACGTGGGCAAACTGGCGGTATTCATAGACCATCTTCTTCTTGCATACCGGGCAGTAATAGCCGTCATCGTAGACGCTCTTGCATACTTCACTGATATATGGATTTTCTTCGATGCCGAAGAATACGGCATCATTGTCGAATCTCTTCGATAAAGATGAGATCAAAGGATCATCGGCATTGAGTACCAATGTACATCCTTCATGGATCGACTTTGCGATATCGGAAAGCACGTATTCGGGATGGCCGTTTCTGGTCATCTGGTCACGGTAGAGGTTGTTGATGACGTAATACTTCGGAGTGATATAGGAGAAGATATACTTCGCATATCTTTCATCCGCCTCGATCAGCAATACATCCTTATTGAAGCGACCCGAATTGTCGCAATTGGAAAGGACGAGCGTCGTGACGCCTTCGATCTGGTTGGAACCTTCATAATTGTAAGCCAGGCTCATGCCGGCTTTTTCGATGATCGAATGGATCATCTCGACCGTCGAAGTCTTGCCATTGGAACCGGAGACGGCGATGATGTTTTCCGGAAGATCGATCCTCGATAAGATGTCCGGACAGATCTTCAAAGCGATCTGGCCGGGAAAAGAAGAACCTCTGCCGAAATACTTGCAGATCTTCTTGGTGATTTTACATATAATGATCGCTAAAAACTTTCTCATAACACTATTATAGCCAAAAGAAAAAGAGTGAATCACTCTTTTTCTAACATACGATCGAACCGACTTCCATGTCGGAGGAGAGCAGTTCAAGGACTTCCTTGCCGTCCTTGTTTTTTACTGCCGACAGCAGCATGCCGTTGGACTCGAGGCCTCTGATCTTGCGAGGTTTGAGGTTCATGACGGCGATGACTTTTCTGCCGATCAGTTCTTCCGGCTTGTAGTAAGCAGCGACACCGGAGAGGATCTGACGGGTCTCATAGCCGAAGTCGACTTCAAAGACCAGGATCTTGTCGGCATTCGGATGTTTTTCACAGGACCTGACCTGACCGACGACCATCTCGACCTTTTCGAAATCGGCAAATTCGATATTTTCCTTATGTTCGACTTTCTCTTCCGGTTTGCCAAGGTATGCATGGACTTCGTCCATCGTCTTCACCGGATCCAGTCTTCCGAACAGTGCTTCCGGCTTTTCGGTGACCTTGTTGCATTCGTAAGCACCGAAGCTCTGTAAGGAATCAAAGTCCGTCATCTTTGTATTGATCTGTTCATAGACCTTCGCGCTTGTTTCAGGCATGAACGGTTCCATCAGGACAGCACCGAAACGGATGCCTTCCAGAAGGTTGTATAAGACAGTGTTGAGTCTTGCCTTGTTGGCTTCATCTTTTGCCAGGACCCAAGGAGCCGTCTCATCGATGTACTTGTTGCATCTTCTGAAGACTTCCATGATCGCTTCGATCGAATCGCCGACACGAAGCTGGTCCATCTTGCCGTCGACCGCCTTGACGCTGTCAAGGATGGTCTTCTTGAATTCTTCATCCAGCGGATCATTGACGAATTCTTTGTTCAGCTGTCCGCCGAAATATTTGTTGGTCATGGCGACCGTACGGTTGACCAGGTTGCCATAGACATTGGCCAGATCGGAGTTGATCCTCTCGATGACCAGTCCCCAGGTGATCGTACCGTCCTGGGCAAACGGCATCTCATGCAAGACGTAGTAACGTACGGCATCGACGCCGAAGAACTTCACCAGATCGTCCGCATAGATGGCGTTGCCTCTGGACTTGGAGATCTTGTCTTCCCCTACCAGCATCCATGGATGACCGAAGACCTGCTTTGGAAGCGGTACGTCGAGTGCCAGCAGCATGATCGGCCAGTATAATGTGTGGAAACGGATGATGTCCTTGCCGATCAGATGCAGATCTGCCGGCCAGTACTTCTTATAAAGCTCGCCATGGTCGCCATCCACATCGTAGCCTAAACCCGTGATGTAGTTTGACAGGGCATCGATCCAGACATAAACGACATGTTTCGGATCGAAATCGACCGGGATGCCCCACTTGAAAGAAGTACGGGAGACACACAGATCCTGAAGACCCGGTTTGAGGAAGTTGTTGATCATCTCGTTCTTCCTGGATTCCGGTTCGATGAAATCATGTTCTTCGATGTATTTTTCCAGAGCCTTCTGATACTTGGAAAGCTTGAAGAAGTAGGATTCTTCCTTTTCCTTATGGACTTCTCTGCCACAGTCCGGGCACTTGCCGTCGACTAATTGCGAATCGGTCCAGAAAGACTCACATGGCGTACAGTACCAGCCCTCGTATTCGCTCTTGTAGATATCGCCCTGATCATAGAGCTTCTTGAAGATCTTCTTGACCTGTCTTTCATGATCCTCATCCGTCGTACGGATGAAACGGTCATAGGAAGTGTTCATCAGATCCCAGATCCTCTTGATCTCACCGGCTTGTTTATCTACGAATTCTTTCGGAGAGATGCCTTCCGCCTTTGCCTTTTCCTCGATCTTCTGACCATGTTCATCAGTACCGGTCTGGAAATAGACATCATAGCCTGACATCCTCTTGTAACGGGCGATCGCATCCGCCATGATGATCTCATAGGTATTGCCGATATGCGGTTTGCCGCTGGCATAGGCGATCGCGGTAGTGATGTAGTATTTTCCCTTGTTTTCCATAATGCCTCCCTAAAATAAAAAAGGTGATATTAAGGGCGCAAAGCGCGGTACCACCTTGATTTATCTCTTCATTGTCTTTAACGCAGATCTACGTCCCGGCCTACCTATCGACAGGGATGTTCAGGATCCATCTTCGCCCTTTTCCCCTGCTGACTTCCACCCAACGCCAGCTCTCTGTAAGCTTCCAAAGACGATCTATCCATCAAAACAACTCTATTCTAACATAATGTCCCAAGAAATCATAATCCTTTCTTGAGATGATTCAGTATGACATTTGCCGTGATATTTCCGGTCACATTCAGTGTCGTATATAACATATCGAGGATCTTGTAGATGCCCGAATAAAAGCCGATGAAATCAAGCGGTATGCCAAGAAGTGACAGATACGTCGCACCGATCACCACGCCGCCATTGGGGATGCCCGGTGCCGACATGTTGATCAGGAGTGCAAATACCGTCATCAGGATATAGTCGGTAAGAGAGATATCAATGCCGTACATCTTCGAACAGAACAGGCCCAATAAGGCGAAGGAAACTGCACCGCCGCACATGTGGATCGTACAGCCCAAAGGCGAAACGATATCGACGACCTTTTTGGAGACGCCGAATTCTTCTTCGCAGACCTTCATCGTCGTAGGCAATGTCGCAGCCGAAGAACAGGTCGTAAGTGAGACCAGCCAAACTTTATAGACTTTCTTGAAGTAATCGACAGGCGAGATCTTAGCGATCAGCCATACCGGCAGCATCATCACAAAGATCACACTCAGGATGCCGCACAGATATGCGGTCGCGATATATTTCAATCCGACACCAATGATCACCACGCCATAGTTTGCGATCGTGTTGCCGATCAAAGAAAAGACGGCAAGCGGCGTCAGATACATGACGTATTCCAGGATCTTGAAGAAGATGTCCCTTAAGATCTCGATGCCTTCGATGATCTTCTCGCCCTTTTCCACCTTCCCGGCACACAGGCCCAGCATATAGGCAAATAAGATGATCGCAAACAGTTTCGTATCTGCGAAGATCGAGACCAGATTGTTCGGGAAGAGATTGACGATGATCTCCTGTACGGACAAAGACTGCACGCTGCCGTTCCATTCCTGGGACGGGAAAGAGAAGCCTTTCGCCGGATCAAGGATCGTCACGACAAGCGAAGTCAGCAGAAAGGTCGCGACAAACATCGCCATATAGGTGATCACCGCAGTCTGCAGCGTGTCATCTTTCTTCTTGGAAGAATGAAAGATCGTCGGAACGATCGAGCTGAAAACGATCGGTGCGATCAGGAATTTCAGAAGATTGATATAGATCGAACCGATGAAGGAAAGTGAAGTGACCAGCGGTTTTACAAAAAGCCCTGAGAGGATCCCCAGGGCAAGGCAGATCAGTGTGAGTAAACTGATATTTCTTTTCATGTCAGATCTGTGATTTCAGATAAGCGAACAGGAAATCGTTGATCTCCCCGTTCATGACCTTATCGACATTCCCTTCTTCGTAATTGGTACGGTGGTCTTTGACCAGCGTATATGGGCAGAAGACATAGGAGCGGATCTGCGAACCCCACTCGATCTTGCGCTGTTCGCCTTTCAGAGCCCGCTTTTCATTTTCTCTGTCTTCGATCGCCTTCTGATAGAGTTTTGCCTTCAGGATGGCAAGACACTTTTCCCTGTTGAGGATCTGTGAACGTTCGGATTGCGAGAACGCCATCAGTCCGGTCGGGATGTGTTTCATACGCACGGCCGAGTCGGTCTTGTTGATATGCTGGCCGCCGGCTCCGGAAGAACGCATCGTATCGACTTCAAGGTCTTCGTCGCGGATCTCGATCTCGATCTCGTTGTTGAACTCCGGCAGGACTTCGACCGAGGCAAACGAAGTATGTCTGCGGCTCGATGCATCGAACGGTGAGATACGCACGAGACGATGCACGCCGCTTTCGCCCTTGAGATAGCCGTAGGCCATATCGCCTTTGATGGCGACAAGGCAGGACTTGATGCCGGCCTCATCCGCTTCTTCGTAAGAGATCACTTCAAAGCCATAGCCGTTGTTCTGGGCATAGCGCTGGTACATGCGGAACAGCATCTCCGCCCAGTCCTGCGATTCGGTACCGCCGGCACCCGGATGTATCTCCAATAAGGCATTGGAGTGGTCGTAGTCGTTGGAAAGAAGGACCTTGATCTCGAAGTCTTCAAAGTTCTTGTTGACCTCTTCGTATTCTTCTTCCAGCAATTCGAAAAGCTCCGCATCGTAGTTCTTGTTGAGCTCGTCGAGCTCAGCCAGGATGCCTTCGATGCCTTCCTTGTTGCTATAATATCTGGACTTGAGATCCTTCAGCTTGTTGGTCTCCTTGATGACGGCCTGGGCCTTCTTCTGGTCGGACCAGAAGTTGTCCGCATTCTGTTTTTCCTCAAGTTCCTCGATCTGTCTGGAGATCTCTTCCAGATCCAGTGATTCGCCCAAATCCTTCAGCTTCTTCAGAGAAGTATTCAGGCTTTGTCTCATTTCATACAGTTCCAAATCTACTTTTCCTTTATGACGATCTTCAGATTGTTACAGAAGGTAACGACATCCGAAGAGATCGTATTCATCATGTTTTCAAATAATTCGTAGCCTTCTTCGACATATGCCTGCAAAGGATTGTTCTGTGCATAGGAACGAAGATGGATGCCTTCTCTGAGTTTCGACATGACATCGATGTGATTCTGCCATGCACGGTCCATCAGACGTAAGACCATCGTTCTTTCCACCGGCATGATCTGATTCTTGACCGGTTTGATCTTAGCCTCATAGGCATTGAACGATCCATCCTTGCACCTGGCGATGGTCTTCTCTTTATCGAGACCCTCGATATCGGAAAGCGTAAGTGAGGCAACACCCATGTTGTTGAGACGGGTGACGATCGATGCATAATCGATGACTTCTTTTTTGCCGTCAAGCGTCGTGTCGGAGCTCACGATGTTCTCGCAGACTCTCTCGAACATATTTTCGACGACCGAATGGATGTCTTCGTTTTCCAGGATATAGTTTCTCTGAGCATACATCGTCTCACGCTGCTGACGCATGACATCGTCGTAGTCCAGCAATGCCTTACGGACATCGAAGTTGAGACCTTCGACTCTCTTCTGTGCCGAAGAGATCGCCTTGGAAACGGTCTTGTTTTCGATCGGGATATCGCCCATCTGCTGGAACAGACCGGAGATACGATCGGAACCGAATCTGACCATCAGGTCATCTTCCAGAGAGACATAGAAACGGGAATAACCCGGATCGCCCTGTCTTCCCGAACGTCCGCGCAGCTGGTTATCGATACGTCTGGATTCATGACGCTCCGAACCTAAGACGACCAGACCTCCCAGTTCCCTGGAACGGTCGGTCAGTTTGATATCGGTACCACGGCCTGCCATATTGGTGGCGATGGTGACGGAACCTTCTTTTCCGGCTTTGGCGATGATCTCGGCTTCTCTTGCGTGGTTCTTCGCATTGAGGACCTCGTGACGGATCCTGGCCTGCTTGAACATGCGCGAGATCAGTTCGGATGTTTCAACGGAGATCGTACCGACTAAGACCGGCTGGCCCTTCGCATAAAGCTCTTTGACCTCTTCCAAAAGGGCATTGTATTTCGCCTTCTTGGTGCCGAAGACCAGGTCCGGATAATCGATCCTGGCGACCGGACGGTTGGTCGGGATCTCGACGACACGCATGTTGTAGATCGAAAGGAATTCTTCCTCTTCGGTCTTTGCCGTACCGGTCATGCCGGCCAGCTTGTTGTAAAGACGGAAGAAATTCTGATACGTGATGGTCGCCCAGGTCGTCGTTTCCTGTTTGATCGGGACGCCTTCCTTTGCCTGAATGGCCTGATGCAGACCATCCGAATATTCTCTTCCCGGCATCTTACGGCCGGTGTTCTGGTCAACGATGATGACTTCGTTTTCTTCCACGACATATTCGACATCTCTGGTCATGATGTAGTTGGCCTTGAGAGCCTGTGCGATGTAGTGGACCAGGGAAGTGTTGTCGATATCATAGAGGTTCTCGACGCCAAAGGCTTTTTCACCTTTATGGACGCCTTCTTCCGTCAGCTGGACATTGCGGTCCTTGATATCGATGACGTAGTCTTCGTCTCTCTTGAGTCTCTTGACGAAACGGTCGGCATTGATATACAGATTGGCTGTCTTTCTTTCACCGCCGGAAATGATCAGAGGTGTTCTGGACTCATCGATCAGGATCGAGTCGACCTCATCGACCAGAGCGTAGTTGAGCTCACGAAGTACGCGGTCTTCAACTCTGGTGACCATGTTGTCACGCAGATAGTCGAAGCCGACTTCCGAGTTTGTCGTGTAAGTGATGTCGCACTCATAAGCCGCCCTTTTCTGAGCCGGGGTAAGAGCACGCAGGTTGAGACCGACACTGAGACCTAAGAAACGGTGGATCTGTCCCATCCACTCACTGTCACGTTCCGCCAGATATTCGTTGACGGTGACGACATGGACGCCCTTTCCTTCCAAGGCATTCAGATAGACTGCCATAACGGAAGTCAGGGTCTTTCCTTCACCGGTCTTCATCTCGGCGATGTCGCCTCTGTGAAGCACATAGGCACCTTCGAGCTGGCAGAAGAACGGGAACTCCCCGATCACACGCTTTGCCGCTTCTCTGGCGACCGCAAAAGCTTCCGCCTGAATATCATCCAGGGTCTCACCTTTAGCAAGCCGCTGCTTGAATTCTACGGTCTTGTGTTTGAGCTCATCATCGCTCAAAGCCGCCATCTCGTCTTTCAGTTTTTCAACGGGGATGACGCCCTTTTCGACCTCATCAAGTATTCTTTTATCACTATTGAATAATCTGTCAAATAAACCCATTATTTTTTCTCCAATACCATACCATTATAATACAACATCACAAAAAAAGCCGACCGGCGGCCAACTTCTTTTGTGTTTCTCGATTATTCTTGAATCTCTTTTATATTGTGAGCTTGAAGACCTCGATCACCTTCAACTAGATCAAATTCAACTGGTGCACCCTCATTGATGGTCTTGTAACCGTCCATGATTAATTGAGAATAATGGAAAAAGACATCACGACCGTCATCTGCTGTAATGAAGCCAAATCCCTTAACCTTGTTGAATCTTTTTACCTTGCCTAACATTTCCTTATTCTCCTTTTTATGAATATTATTCTACCATACTTTATTTTAAAGATGTAAAGTAATGTTTTTGTAAGCCAGTGATATAACTTTGACCTTTTCGGCATGTTTTTTTATGCATGAAAAAGCCCCTTTCAAGGTCGAACCGGTGGTCATAATATCGTCTGCAAGCAGGATTTTATCCACTTTTGGCCCATTATAGATATAATTTGATTCCATCTGCCTTCTTTGCACGAGATCCTTGCCTTCCTGAGTGATCTGCTGTCTCATTTCAAGACCCTCGCTAAGCGGCACCAATTGTACCGTTCGAAACATCTCTTTCAGGTGGTCAAAGCCCCTTTCTTCCCTCTTTTTTAGGGTACTGGGTATGCAAAGCAGCCGGTAGCCGTGATAGCGCAGTTCCAGATACTCCTTGAGTTCATAGAGGAACACATCTTTCAAAGCTTCATCGTGACACTCTTTGTATTGTAAAAGCAGATCACGGAAAAGCCCTTCGTAGTCGAAAAAGGTCTCCACCTGAAACTCCTTCAGATCGATGATCCTTCGCTTCACTTTCAGTTTCTTGCGACATTTTGGACACAGTTCGTCTTTCTTTAAAAGCAGCGAACGCAAGGTGAAAGTCTCGATCGGTGCATCACAATACAGACACCTCATAAATACGAATTCGCCTCCTTCAGATAAGTCAGTGTCTTTTTCACTGCAGTGTCTTTACGGTCGCAGAATAGATAGGATCTTCCCTCATCATTGCCCACGCCTCTTCCGACTCTTCCGAGCATCTGTACGAGATTCCCTTCATTGAAGACGTGATCATAGTGAAGGATGATCACCGAGACATGCCTTATCGTGATGCCCCGTTCCATGACGGTCGTCGAGATCAGGAAGCGGTACTTCTTTGACCTGAAAGCTGCGATGTTCTCCTTTCTTTGTTTCAGGTCGGAATACACATAGGTGCAGGAAAAGAAACGCGAAGCGATCCTGTACAGCTGTTCACACTTTCTTTTTCCGGAGACGAAGATGATGCACTGGTTGGCCGTCAGCGACATCAGACGCAGCAGATAAAAGAAAGTGAAAAACTGCGGAAGGCAGATCACTTCAGGGACCGACAGAGGTCTGTAAGAAGGCCGCACATACAGCCGTATGGTCATCGCCTTTCTGTCTTTCACGATCCTTTCAAGATCTTCATCCACGGTCGCCGTGGAAAAGATGATCCTTCCTTTGCAGGAATTCATTGCGATGTTCATGAGTGTCTCATCGCCCTTTAAAGGAAAGGCATCCACCTCATCGAGTATCAGCAGATCGAAGCTCTTGTGATAGCGGTAGAGCTGATGACAGGTACAGACGATCAGATCCCCTTTCAGACACTCGTGATGACCGCCATAGACGGCGGTGATCTTCGCTTTGGGGAAGATGGAAGTGAAACGCTGTGAAAGTTCGATGACCACTTCTTTGCGCGAGATCGCATAAGCCACCTTCAGTCCTTTAACAAGATAGCGGGCGATGCTTTCGATGACGATCTCGGTCTTGCCGGCACCGCAGACACAATGCAAGAGCACATCATTTTCCTTCAAGGCTTCGGCACATTTCAAAGATGCTTCCTTCTGATCCTTGCTCAGCTCATAGGAAAAGGAATACTCGCTCGCCTCGGGATCCACTTCGTAGTCAAGACCTTCGAGTTCTTCTTCAAGCAGCACACGGGAAAAGCGGATGCACTTGCGGCAATAGAAACCATTGCCTCCTTTATAGAAATATGCGGGATCGCTGTTACTGCACCTTGGACATTTCATCTGACCCTCCTACTCATTATTTGTAAAAAAGAAGGCCGATACCTAAAATTATTTTAAAAATTTACAATTTTGTTACACTTATGATATGAATAAGCTTCCCGAAGATTACCTTTCTTTGATGAAAGGACTTTTGAAAGATTCCTATGAGGATTACCTTGCAAGTTTTGAGCAGGAACGCTCCTATGGTCTGAGAGTCAATACATCCAAGATCTCCGTGAAAGATTTTTTAAAGATCTGCCCGTTTTCCTTGGAGAAGATCCCCTGGTGTGAGGATGGCTTTTATTATAAGGAAGAAGAAAGACCTGCCAAGCACCCCTACTACTTTGCCGGGCTCTATTATCTGCAGGAACCGAGCGCGATGCTTCCGGCGGAAGTGCTGCCGATTCAAGAAGGTGATCTGGTCCTGGATGCCTGCGCGGCACCGGGTGGCAAATCTTCGAAGCTTTCCAACAAGCTGCATGGCAAGGGTGTCCTTGTCAGCAACGACATCTCTGTCAGCCGTGCCCAGGTCTTGCTCAGTACTTTGGAAAAACAGGGCTGTGCCGATGCCTATGTCATGGCTGAAGACATCACGGCTCTCAAAGGACTCGATGAGACCTTCGACAAGATACTGATCGATGCTCCATGTTCGGGACAGGGCATGTTTCGCAAAGAAAGCGAACTGATCCGTTCCTTCGAAGAAAGAGGAAGCGATCACTATGTCCCGATACAGAAACAGATCATTGAAGCCGGCGCAAGGATGCTGAAACCGGGCGGGATGATGGTCTATTCCACCTGCACCTTCGATCCTAAAGAGGATGAAGAAGTCATCGAACATGCCTTGAAGCAGTTTGAAGATCTCAAAGTCCTGCCGATCCAAAAATATGAAGGATTTTTAGACGGCTTGACTCAGCACACCAAAGGCTGTGTCCGTCTCTACCCCCACTTCATCAAAGGCGAAGGCCATTTCGTGGCTCTGCTTCAGAAAGACGGCATACTTCAGAATAATAAGACCCATGAACCGATCATCGATAAAAAAGCTCTCGAATTTCTTCCAAAGGCCTTCCATAACTTTGTGAAAGGAAGAGATCTTGTAAGACGAAACGACCGGCTCTATCTTCTTCCTTCCTATGACCTCGATCTTGGCAAGGCAAGGATACTTCGCTCGGGACTCTTCTTAGGAGAGATCCGTCATGACCGCTTCAAGCCTTCCCAGGCTCTGGCCATGGCGCTGAGACAGGAAGATTATGATAACAGGCTGGATCTTTCGATCGAAGATGAAAGAGTCTTGAAGTATCTCAAATGTGAGACGCTAAAAGTCGAAGATAAAAATATGGAAGGACTTGTCTTAGTCACGGTCGATTCCTTCCCTCTGGGATTTGGCGAAGTGAAAAACGGGATCTTGAAAAACAGATATCCGGCCAATTACCGTTATCAGTAAAAAGAAAAAAGCACCCCAGCAATGGAGTGCTTTTTGAAACGCAATTCGGTAAATTAACGTTTTGAGTACTGAGGTCTTCTACGAGCTCCTCTTAAACCGTACTTCTTACGTTCTTTCACTCTGGAATCACGAGTTAAGAAGCCTGCTTTCTTGAGGACCGGTCTGAAGTCTTCGCCGACTTCCAGCAATGCACGGGCGATACCGTGTCTCATTGCACCGGCCTGTCCTGTCATACCGCCGCCGTAAACATTGATGAAGACATCATACTGGCCTTCAGTTCCTGTTTCGACTAATGGCGATTTGACGACCATTCTTAAGATCTCTTGCGGCAGATATTCTTCGAGAGTCTTTTCACCGACCATGATCTTGCCGGTACCCGGAGTCATATAGACACGGGCAACGGAAGATTTACGTCTTCCTGTTCCAAGGTAACTTACATTTGATTTCTTTTTAGGCATTGATTTTCTCCTTATTTAAGCTCAATTGGTTTTTGAGCAGTATGAGGATGCTCAGCACCTTCATAGACGTACAGATGGGTTCTCATGCGATCACCCAGTTTGTTGTGTGGAAGCATACCTTGGACTGCTTTTTCCACTAACTCAACAGGATATTCTCTCTTCATCTTACCGATCGATCTTGCTTTCAATCCTCCCGGATACATGGAATGGTGATAGTAGATCTTCTTGTTTTCCTGATCGCCTGTGTAGACGACCTTTGCAGCATTCGTGATGATCACGTAATCGCCGCAATCGACATTCGGTGTGTAAGTCGGCTTGTGCTTGCCTCTTAAGATCGCAGCACACTGTGTTGCCAATCTGCCAAGAGTCTTGCCAGTCGCATCAACTACATACCAGTCTTTTTTAACTTCTGCTGGTTTCAGCATAGTCGTTTGACGCATATTTTTCTCTCCTTTGAAGTTTCCGGGGCTTCAATTTAAAAAATAAGGCAGTTATTATTATATGGGTTTTTCCCATTTCTTGCAATAACAATCGCCTTATTTTTACGCTGTTTTTTCTCTTTTTAAGCTTCTTTTCTGAAAAGCTCCTGCATGACACGCTTTCTGGTAACGATACCCATCAGTACGTTGCGGTCATCGACGACCGGAACGAAGTTCTGATTGATGATCATATCGGCAAGTTCACCGGCATCGGCGTCGACTTTGACGGCCGGAACTTTGTTGGCCTTGAGCAGCTGGGTGATCCTGACATCCTCGAGACCCTCCATATTGATTTCTTCGTCCTGCACGACGTGCCAGAGCAGATCGCCCTCCGATATCGTGCCCAGATACCTGCCGTCTTCTGCGATCAGCGGGATCGCCGAATAACCGTGAGCACGCATCTTCTCTAAAGCCTGACGCACATTCATCGACTCAGTCAGACACGCGACCTTGGTCTTAGGCGTCAGCAGGAATAATACGTTCGTCTTTTCCATACTTTTATTGTAAGACCTCTGTATGAAAAATATGTGATATTTGTTTACTGCAGTTCCTTATCCTCTTCCTCAAGATGACCTCCGTAGAGGTAGTGATCGGTATCTGCTTTCAACTGCTCTCTTAATAAGAGGACCGCAATGACGTTCGGGATGCACATGGCGGCATTGAGTATGTCGGCCATCGTCCAGACGGCACCTTCCGATACGATCGCACCGATGAAGATGACGATGATCCAGGCGACGCGGTAATAGACGATCGCCTTATCCGAATAAAGATAGCGGATACAGTTTTCTCCGTAATAGCTCCAGCCCAGGATCGTCGAATAAGCAAAGTTGATGATGCCGAAGCTCAAAAGCGATTTGCCGAAAAACGGGATCTGGGAGAAACAGGTCGAAACAAGTCCGGCTCCCGAGATGATGCTTCCATCCGCCTGAATGCAGGAGATACTGTCGTTGGCGATGATGCTGGAAACAAGGACCAGCCCCGTCATCAGACAGACGACGACCGTATCCCAGAAGACGCCGGTCGAAGCGACCAAGGCCGGCTTGACCGCGTTGTCGGCGACTGACGCCGCAGAGGCTTGCGGAGCGGAGCCCATACCTGCTTCATTGGAGAACAGACCTCTGGCGATACCTGCCCTGGCAGCTGCCATGATGCCTGTACCGATGAAACCGCCCATCGCTGCCCGCGCAGTGAAGGCGCTGGAAAGGATCAGACCTACCGTTTCCGGCAGATAGCCGATATTGATGATCAGGATGATGAGACAGCCGATCACATAGATGATCGACATGAACGGGACCAGTCTCTCGCAGACCCTGGCGATCGAATGAAGACCGCCAAAGACCACCAAAGCCGTCATCACGCACAGAAAGATGCCGATGATCACCGGATTTATGCCATAGTTTCCGGAAATGACATCGACGATCGCCTTGGATTGGGAGGAACAGCCGATACCAAACGCCCCTAAGGCGCAGCAGATAGCAAACACCTTTGCCATGACAGGCATCTTCAGATGTTCGAACGCCGTCATCGCGCCGCCGATATAGGAACCGTCCTTCTTTTTCTGACGGTATTTGACGGCGATGTAGGATTCCGCATATTTTGTCGCAATGCCGAAGATCCCGCCGATCCAGGTCCAGAAGATCGCACCGGCACCGCCGATCGTGATGGCCGTACCGACACCGATGATATTTCCGGTACCGATCGTTGAAGACAAAGCCGTCATCAGAGATCCGAATACGGAAAGATCGCCCTTTTCGGAGCTGTCGCCGCGCAAAGAGATGGCGATCCCCTTGAAGACTTCCTTCTGCACAAAACCGGTCTTGAATGTGAGGTAGATGTGCGTTCCAAGAAGGAAGAGGATCATCCCCGGTCCCCACATGATGTTGCTGTCGATCCAGTTGAGTATTTCATTCATAAAAAATTCCTCTTAACTTGAAAAAGAATGGTTTGACCCATTCTTTTAAATCACGATATTGACAACTCTGCCGCGGATGACGAAGTGTTTCTTGATCTCATTTCCTTCGATGTATTTCTTTACATTTTCCTGCTGCAGAGCTGTTTCGTAGAGCTCATCATCGCTGGCATCGGCGGAGATATTGAACTTCGCTCTGACCTTGCCGTTGACCTGAACCGCGATCTCTTTTTCTTCGACGACCAGTTTGGACTCATCATATTCCGGCCACT
The DNA here is from genome assembly GCA_045540935.1 of Erysipelotrichaceae bacterium. Classification (GTDB taxonomy): domain Bacteria; phylum Bacillota_I; class Bacilli_A; order Erysipelotrichales; family Erysipelotrichaceae; genus Colivicinus. Next base: position 39,123 of record JAZQIF010000143.1, read on the forward strand.
CACGGTAAGCCAGATCGTCCCTGCCTGTCAGCATCTCATACATTTCGCAGCCAAGATGCGGAGCGAATACCGATAACATCTGTACGAAGTTCACGGCATAATCTTTGAAGACCTTGCCTTCTTTGTAACAGTCGTTGATGAAGATCATCATCTGGGAGATCGCCGTATTCAGACGCAGGTTCTCGATATCTTCCGAGACCTTCTTCACGGTGAAGTTGTAGGAATAATCGAGCTTCCCGTCGTTGGTATCGGTGAGCTTGCTTGCATCGGTGATCAGACGGTAGACTCTCTCCAGCCATCTGTGCGCACCTTCGATGCCCTGCGTCGACCAAGGCTTGTCAGCCTCGAGCGGACCCATGAACATCTCATAGAGACGCAGAGTATCGGCACCGTATCTTTCAACGATATCGCTCGGATTGACGACATATTCCGGGAAACGTTTGCCCATCTTGATTCCGTTGGAACCCAGGATATAACCCTGGTGGACCAGCTTCTGGAACGGTTCTGCACATGGGACCAGACCCTTGTCATACAGGTAATTGTTCCACATCCTCGAATATAACAGATGGCCGACCGCATGTTCCGGACCGCCGATGTACAAGTCGACCGGCATCCAGTGTTCCAGCAGTCTGTATTCCGCAAATTCCTTGTCGTTGTGCGGATCGATATAGCGTAAGAAGTACCAGGAAGATCCGGCAGAACCCGGCATCGTCGAAGTCTCTCTCTTGCCCTTCTTGCCATGATATTCGACATTGACCCAATCGGTCGCCTTATCAAGCGGCGCACCGGTCTTGGATGGGCCATAGTCGTCGAGCTCCGGCAAGATCAAAGGCAGATCCTCATCATCCAGGACACCGACCGTGCCGTCTTCATAGTGGATGACCGGGATCGGTTCACCCCAGTAACGCTGTCTGGCAAAGATCCACTCTCTGAGCTTGTAGTTGACCTTCTTCTTGCCGATGCCTTTTTCTTCCAGCCATTCCAGCATCGCATGGATCGCATCTTCCTTGTTGAGGCCGTCCATAAAACCGGAATTGATATGAACACCGTCTTTCGTCCAGGCTTCTTTGGAGATATCGCCGCCTTCCAGTACCTGAATGATATCGATACCGAATTTCTTTGCGAATTCATAGTCTCTTTCATCATGTGCCGGGACCGCCATGATCGCGCCGGTTCCGTATGTCATCAAAACATAGTCCGAGATCCAGATCGGGATCTTCTTATCATTGACCGGATTGATCGCATAAGCGCCGATGAAGACACCGGTCTTATCCTTGTTGAGTTCGGTCCTTTCCATTTCGGACTTGGAAGCACATTCCTTCTTATAAGCTTCGACTTCCGCTCTCTTATCTGCACTGCAGATCTTATCGACCAATGGATGTTCCGGGGAGAGGACACAATATGTCGCACCAAACAGTGTATCGCAGCGTGTCGTAAAGACGGTGAAGCTCTCATCCGTTCCGTCGATCCTGAAGTCGACTTCCGCACCGATCGATTTACCGATCCAGTTGCGCTGTATCTCTTTTGTCGATTCCGGCCAGTCGATCGTTTCCAGGTTGGCCAGCAGTTTTTCCGCATACGCCGGGATATCGATGATCCACTGCTTCATGTTCTTGCGGATGACCGGATAACCACCTCGCTCGGACTTACCGTCGATGACTTCATCGTTTGCTAAGACGCAGCCCAGCTCTTCGCACCAGTTGACCGGCATTTCGACGCATCTTGCATAGCCGTCGTTGAACAGCTGTTTGAAGATCCATTGCGTCCATTTGTAATAATCCGGGTCGGATGTTGAAACGACCTTCGACCAGTCATAGGAGAAGCCAAGACCCTTGAGCTGTTCGGTGAAATGATCGATGTTCTTCTGTGTGAATCCTGCCGGATGATTTCCGGTCTGAATCGCATACTGCTCTGCCGGCAGACCGAAAGAGTCAAAGCCCATCGGATGCAAGACATTGAAGCCCTTCATCCTCTTGTAACGGCTGACGACATCGGTCGCTGTGTAGCCTTCCGGATGTCCGGCATGTAGACCGACGCCCGAAGGATACGGGAACATGTCCAGTGCATAGAATTTCGGCTTGGAAAAATCATTCACGTCCGTCTTGAACGTTTCATTCTCTTCCCAGAATTTCTGCCATTTCTTTTCGATCGTTTTGTAATCAAATACGCTCATCTTGTCCTCCATAAAATAAAAAGGTGATAACAAAGGGCGCAGATGCGCGGTACCACCTTAATTTCTAACTTTATCGTCCTTAACGCAGAACTACGATTAATCACTTTATCAGATGAGTTCACCATCCTCTTCCGCCGCTTCGCACCACCCAGCGGTTCTCTGAAGGAACAGAAATGACTACTGTTTCTGAAGATTACTCCTTAATCTTAATATTTTAAAGGCGTATTTTCAATACGAAACATCATTCTGTAAGCTGTGCATCCGAGATGATGCAGTAGGAATGTTTCCCTTCTTCAAACAGCTCCAGGACACCGGAGATCTTGACCGTCTCCCCTTCCTGAGGAAGCTTGTCGAGATCGTTTTCATCCTTCATGATGAATTCGATCCCCTGTGCGCAGCATTGCGTGTTGTCCTGAATGGTCACCGTGTAGTTGTACTGGTGTGAAAAACCGTTGAAGGGAGCCGTATAGACCCCTTTGACGATGACCGGTGTGCCAAGATACTCTTCGGGTTCCTTGATGATATTGATCAGCTGCGAATACGCCATCGTGTCATTCAAAAGACTCAGGTCGAGCGTTTCCTTTTCTTCCTTCTTCTGTGAACAGCCGCTGAGCATCATCAGCAACAATATGACCAATATCTTTCTTCTCATCCTATTTAATATACTCTGTTTTAATAGACTCTGTAAGCCGCATCTTTCAGATACGCATACCAGTACTCTCCTTCCGGATAGATATCGACGATCCCTTCCAGGATGATCTGCTGGCCATCCAAAGGAAAGGAACTCTCATCTTTCAGTTTGAACTCCATCCCCTGCTGGCAGCACGCCGTAGCATCGGTGACCATACAGACATAGTAGGTCGTATCGTAGGTCTCCGAATAAAACTGTTTATAGGTGCCAAGCATCTTTACCTTCTGTCCCATATATTCTTCCGGGCTTTCCAGGATATTGGAGATCGTGGCATAGGCGATCGTTTCCGAACCGAAGCTCAGATCGATGTCCGCCTCTTTTACTTCTTCTTTTGTTTCCTGGCTTACCGTCTTAGCAGGCTCGACAGTTTCTTCCTTCGGCGAACAGCCGCAGAGGGCAAGCAGGCACAGAACGATCAGGATCTTTCTCATTTTTTTCTCCCGAATATGCTGCACAGAATAAAGACCAGAAAATCAGCCGCAACGATCGTCGAACCTACGGGTGTCGAAGCCAGGATCGAGATCAGGATGCCCGATACTGCACAAAGCACCGAAATCAGAGCCGAAGCGATCGATACATTGCGGAAACTGTTGAATAAACGCATCGCCGAAAGCACCGGGAAGACCAGCAGGGCCGATATCAGAAGGCTTCCCACCAGGTTCATCGCCAGGACCACGACGATCGCGATCACGACTGCGATCAGCAGGTTATAGCGGTCGGCATCGACGCCGGTCGCCTTGGCAAAATCCTCATCGAAGGTGATCGCAAAGATCTTCTCATAGAAAAGGATGTAGATCAGTAAGACTGCCGTTGACAGCACGCTGCACAGGATGACATCGCTCTTTTTCAAAGTCAGGATGGATGTCGATCCGAAAAGCGTCGTACAGACATCTCCCGAGATATTGCCCGATGTCGGAAACAGGTTCATCAGCAGATAGCCGAATGCCAGAGCTGCCGTTGACAGCATCGCCAGTGCGGCATCCCCCTTGATCTGTCCTTTTTTGCCATTCTTCAAAAGGAAGACAGCCGTAACAACGGTGATCGGCAAAACGATCGCCATATCATTTCTGAATCCGAATACCGAAGCCGCCGCCATGGCACCGAAGGCCACGTGAGACAATCCGTCACCCAGATGTGAGAATCGCCGTAAGACTAAGATCACACCAAGAAGCGAGGAACATAAGGCGATCAGGATCGAAACGATCAGCGCATAGCGTACGAAAGGAAAACTCAGATACAAAGAAAGCTCAGACAGCATAGTCTTCCTCCTTGTGCATCTTTAAAAATGTCTTGATATCCATGAAACGGTTCCTGTGTCCGATCTGCAAGACATGGCTGACATCACCGATCACATCTTCGATGTCGTGGGTGATCATGATGATGGTCATGCCTTCCTTATTGAGCTGACGTATCAGTTCATACATCGCGACACTTGATTGGGAGTCAAGACCGGCGACCGGTTCATCCAGCAAAAGCACCTTCTGACTTGCGCAAAGCGCTCTGGCCAGAAGGACTCTTTGCTGCTGCCCGCCGGAAAGATTGGAAAAGGAAGAAGATGAAAGTTCTGAGACATTCATCTTCTCCATATTCTGTCTTGCTGTTTCTTTCTGACTCGCATCGCAAAAGAACCTTCTGCTGTTTTTCCCCGCAAAACCCGACATCACGATCTCTTCGACCGTAGCCGGAAAGTCTCTTTGTACGTTGGACTGCTGAGGAAGGTAGCCGATCTCGTTTCGTTTCAGATCGCCCGAAAAGACGATCGTCCCCTGTATCGGATCGTTGAGTGACAGAAGTGTCTTCAACAATGTCGTCTTTCCCGAACCGTTCTCACCGATGATGCAGAGGTAATCCCCTTCATGAACGGTGAAGTTCAGATCTTTTACCACGACCTGTTTCTCATAACCGAGATACAGATCTTTCGCTTCTATGGAAATCATATTTCCTCCTATTGAAGGGCTTTTTTCAAGACCTCCAGATTCTTCTCCATCACACTGAGATAGTCATCATTTTCCGACATCCCCGACTGCATGGAATTCATACTCAGTATAACAATATCCGCATTATCTGCGTTTTCTTTGACCGTTTCGGCGATCTTGGTGTTGCCGTCTTCGATCGTCAGGATGACATCCAAAGAATATTCCTTCGCCTTTTCCGCCAGGAAGCGGATCGTCTCAAATGAAGCTTCCGTTTCCGCCGAACATCCGTTGAATGCCGCGTAATAATCCAATCCGTGATCCTTGCAGAGATACAGGAACGGGAAACGATCGGCAAACAGAAGGATCTGCTTGTTTTTCCCATCAGCCGCTTCCTGATACAAGGCATCGAGATCCGAGAGTTTTGTCAGATAGTCCGCAAGATTAGCTTCATAGACTTCTTTGTTTTCCGGATCCTTTTCACACAGTGCGGCAGCGATCGATCTGACGAAAAGCTGTGTATTCTTCAAAGAGAGCCAGACATGTTCGTCATATTCGCCTTCTTCATGTTCGTGATCATGTTCCTCTTCATGTTCGTGATCATGATCGGCTTCCATGCCTTCTTTGATCTCTTCTTCCAAAGCCGCGGAACCGAGCTCTTTAAGAAGATCGATGGTCTTAAGATCGGCATTTTCGGATTGTTCCAATACACCCTGCACCCACTCATCGGATTCACCGCCGCCGTAGATGAAGATGTCGGCCTGTGTGATCGTCAGGATGTCTTTTGCCGTCGGCTGATAGCTGTGCAGATCGCTGCTTGAAGAAACGATCTGGGTCATGACGACGTTATTCGAACCGGCAGTCAGCTTCCGGCACCAGTCATAAAAAGGAAAGATCGTCGTCACGACTTGTATCTTTGTGTCTTCTTCCTGTTCTTTTTTCCCGCCGCAGGCGGCAAACAAGACCAGGACCATTATGATAGATATGATCTTTTTTATAGTATTCATTTACACCTCCCGTATTCATTAAAAAAGAAAACGAGAAAGTGTTTAATTGTTCATGCGGATATGGCTGAGAGCTCTTCTTTCATTGAAAGATGCCGAAGTCTGATAAAAGAGCTTCTGCGTGAGAAAAAACAGCAGGACGACGCTCCCTGTTTCGACCATCAAAGAAAGGGTCTTCTTTCCTGTGTTTTCAAAGAAGAAATCCAGAGAACGGCAGATCGCACAGTCTTCATGATCGCAGTCATGATCTGCGTGCTCAGCGATATACATATAGGAAAACAGTGATCCGAATACGACCAGCAGGATCATGAAGATCTTTACCAATTTTCCCGTATGTCTTTTTATCATACTCATAATCATAACACGTTTGGATAAAGGCGGTCTTTTTACATGAACAAAGAAAAACGACACTTTCGTATCGTTATCCTTCCTGCATGATCTGTTTTGCCGCTTCAAACTGCGGATCTTTGGAGAGATCGGCCAGCTGTCTTCGGGTCTCCGAGACGATACTGGAATAGGTTGCCTGGTCCAAGATGCCCGGCTGTCCGAGGCCGTGATCGGCTTTATAGGCATCGATCGCCTGAAGGGTCGCTTCATCGAAGTAACCGTCGCTCCTGCCCGTATCGTAACCAAGATAGTTCAGAGCTTTCTGGCTGATCGCTGCTGCCTGCGATACGGAATCATAGGCATAGGATTCCTCTTCTTCCATATCATAATAATATTCATAATAGATGTCCGGCATCCGGACTTCGACATCCGGCTCGATGCCGGTCTTGTCGATCGAAACGCCATCCGGTGAGTACCAGTAATAGGTCGTCAGTTTCAATACGCCGCCGTTGGAAAGGACGCGGTTGGTCTGAATGACCCCCTTGCCATACGTCGTATCGCCTACCAGTATCGCATCGCAGCGTTCGCGTAAGACGATAGCCAGGACTTCGGCTGCCGAAGCGGTATCTTCCGAAGTGAGAACGACGATCTTTTTCAGATTGTCATATTTTTTGATATTGGAAGGTGTGACATCCACCATCTCGACACCGTCGATCCCCTTCTGGCGCAGATAGACTTCGCCCGGACCGATAAACAGTCCCGAGATGTCCCTGACCGCCGTCTGATAACCGCCGGAATCGGCACGCAGATCGATGATGATCTTTTCGTAATCCGAATACTCATCCAGATACTTCTGCACTTCTTCCGCTGTCGTCTCACCGAAGCTGTCGAGTTCCATGATGATACAGTCATCTTCCGTGTAGGCAAAGACCGTGGAATTGACGACACCGCGTGTCACTTCAACCTCACTTGTTTCCCCGTCCCGTTCGACGCCGAGAGTGACGATCGTCCCTTCTTCGCCTAAGACCAGTTCGCGGATCTGTTCGGTATCGAGACCTTCGACGGAAGTTCCTTCGACGGAAACGATGATGTCACCGGCTTTGAGCCCTGCTTTTTCGGCAGGCGAGGATTTGAAGACGCGGACGATCAGTGCCGCATCATTGACGTAGGTATATTCGACGCCGATGCCCACATAGGAACGGTTGATCGAATCGGAGAAGGAATTCATCTCTTCTGCCGACATATAGGACGTATACGGATCAAAGTCAAAAGCCGTCATCCCGTACTGTGCCTTGTCTTCCAGCTCCTGATGCAGGTCTTCGTACTGATCGCCATAGAGCCAGTATCTTTCCATGATCTGTTCGATCTCGTAGACGCCGGAGCTCTGATTTCCATAGCCGTTATAGACGACGCTTCTCACCGGAAAGAAGATCCTGGTAAGCAGTGCCCCCAGCAAGAAGAAGAACAGGCATACCAAAACGATCAGGAATCCTTTCTTCCTTCTTTGGGCGATCTCTTTGCGTTCGGAAGCCAGCGGTTTCCTCTTGAGATCGATCAGCACTTTTTCGTTGTTGTCGTTATTGTTTTCCATTTTTTCTAGTTTGCCGGCAGATAGTATTCCGGATTGAGGATACAAGGTGCCGGTGTTCCGTTTTCACAGCGGTTGTTGTATGCCGTACGGCCGCGTCCGACCGAGAAGGTCGCGTTCCAGCCCATGGACAGGTAATCGAGAAGGTCTCCGCTTCCCAGATAATACATTTCGATATGGCAATGCGGACCGGTCGAAGAGCCGGAAGAACCGACCGTACCGATCACGTCATCCTGCAAAAGATAGTCACCGTAAGATACATAGACCTGATTGAGGTGGAAGAAGATGAAACCGTAGATCTCTCCGTCGACCTCACACATCATGTAGACCTGGTTGCCGCCGCCGGAGATCCAGGCTCCGCAGGAAGATCCCAGATAGCCCGGGTCCGAACAGCCGTCATCCGCACGGATGACCACACCGCCGGCCGGCGCATGGATCTCTCTTCCTCTGGATGCGGCATAGTCGACACCGAGGTGCCATGCCCCGCCAAGGAAGTCATTGTCATAATTCCAGACGCTTGCCGAGATCCAGGAGTTGTGGACCGCCGGGACAAAACCGTCCGAGACAGTCACACCGGTCGCCTTCAACGCTTCACGAAGATCATCGAAGGTGTTGTAGATATTGTCTCTGGCTTCGGTCATCGCATCGAGTTCTTCGGAGATCCTGAGGGCTTCTTCCTCATAGAATTCCTGCATTGCGATCAGTTCCGCCTGCTTGGCGACGATCTCTTCATATTTCTCATCCAGTTCTTTCTTGGATGCATCGAGTTCCGCCTTGTCTTTGCTGAGCTGTTCGATGACGCTTAACAGCGATTCACGGTCCGCCTTGTCTTTGGAGACGATAGCCTCAACGCCATAGACTCTTGAAAGCATATCGGTGAAAGACTTCGAACCCAGGATGAATTCCAGATATCCGTTGAAATGCATGGTCTTCTGTGTCTCGACCATACGGTTCTTGACACGCTTGTTCAGTGCTTCGACTTTCGCTTCGTTTTCGGCGATCTGCGCGGTGAGCTCTTCGATCCTGTTTTCCAGATCATCGATCTGTATCTTCAGGGTATCGATCTCACCCTGGTAGGCTTCGGCCTTGGTCGCATATTCGTTGGCCAGTGCCGCTGCCGCTTCCCTGTCGTCCTGGGCTGCCGCGATCTGGTCTTCGATCTCTTTCAATGAAGACTGGGCATTCTTGGCGATCGCCCGGCAGGCTGCCTTGTCTTTATCATAGACGCACTTTTCGTAGTCCGTCTTTTCTTCTTCGTACTCTTCTTCGTAGCCTTCTTCCTCATCGGCATAAATAAAACTTGTCTTACTGCAAAGCGGTAAGACTAAAAAGACGACAAGGATGATGTTCACTATCTTTTTCAACATTATCTGGTGAGCCTCAGGTACTTGCATACGGAAATATAGGAACCCATGAAACCGACAAAGATGCCGATCACCAGAAGTCCCGCAGCGATATAGATGATGAACGGGATCACCGGAACAAGCGTGATGACGCCTGCCAGTACGCCGCCTGTCATCTTATACAGTTCGTAGTAGCCGTAGACGATCAGTCCGATCGGCAGGATCGAACCGATGATGGCGATGATGACCCCTTCCACCAAGAAAGGTGCGCGGATGTAGGAGTTCTTCGCACCGACATTACGCATGATCCAGATCTCGTCTTTTCTTGTCGCGATCGTGATCTTGATCGTGTTATAGATCAGATAGACCGCCAAGGCGATCAAAGAAAGGATCAGGATGCCTCCGGCGTTCCTGACGGTATGTAAGATATTGATCAGTGTATAGGTGTTGTTGCCGCCGTCCTGGACGGAATCGATGCCGCCCATTGCCGCAACGGCATTCTTGACGCTTTCCATGTTCATGCCGTCTTTGACATAGATCAGGAAAGTATCGTGGAACGGATTCTCGGCACGGTAGTTTTCGGAGAATTCCACCATATCCGGGTATTCCTTGTTATAAAAGTCGAATTCTTCGTCCTTCGTACGATAGATGACGTGATCGACTTCTTCCATCTTTTCGATATCGTTTTTCATATTGGTGATCCTGGAGGGATCAGTAACTTCATAATCGATCAAAGCGACTAACGAAATGGAAGATTCGATCTCCTGAGTCAGAAAAGCCATGTTGATGGCAAAGACACCGAAAACGCCCACCAGCAGCAGTGTGATGGTGACTGCGGAAGATGCCGAAAAAGCCATACCGAAATGGCGTTTGACACCGATGAAACCTTCTCTCAGATGTCTGAAAAAGCGGCGGAAGAATACCATTATTCCCTTCCTCCTTCCGCGATCTCTTTGATCGCATCGAGCTGCATCGTGATCTCATTGATCATCTCATCCTGCGCCTCTTCCTTGGAAAGATGTCTTTCCGAGATCGGACGCTCATCGTAAGGGATCGATCCGTCGGAACGCAAGTGTCTTGGCTTGTCGCGGTCACGGTGGAGTTCCGTGCGTACAGGCGAAGGCTCGGAAACTGTCTGTTCGACAGGAGCTTCTTTGACAGCTGTTTCTTCAGTGACAGCTTCGCTTCTTACTTCTTCTTTATTTTCCTGAGGTTTTGTTTCCTCAGCCTTTGTCTCTTCTTTTCTGGTCTCGCCCTTGACTTCCGTAAGGTTCTGCTTATAGAAGCTCAGAGTACGGCTTCCGTCATTGACGATGTGGCCGGAGTCGATACGGATCGTACGCTTCGGATGATATTCGACCATGACGTCATTATGCGTGACGACCAGTAACGTCGTCTTTTCTTCGATGTTGATCTTCTCAAGAAGCCGGATCATTTCATCGGTCATCGAAGGGTCGAGGTTGCCCGTCGGCTCGTCGGCGATCAGGATCGTCGGACGCTTGGCGATGGCACGGGCGATCGCAACACGCTGCTGCTGACCGCCGGAAAGCTCTCTCGGTTTGACGTTGGCTTTATCGGCCAGGTCGACCAGCTTCAGAACTTCTCTGGTACGCTTGCGGATCTTATCATTGGGCAGGTCGAGGACTTCAAGGGCATAAGCGACATTTTCAAAGACCGTCTTCTCCGGAAGCAGACGGTAGTCCTGGAAAACGACACCGATCTTGCGGCGGTAAAGATAGACCTTGGATTTGCGCAGTCTTCCGACATTGACGCCGTTGACGATGACGCTGCCGCCCGTCGGCACCTCTTCGCCATCCAGCAGTTTGATCAGGGTCGATTTGCCCGATCCGGTCGGACCCATGATATAGACAAACTCGCCGTCATTGACCTTGAGGTTAACATTTTCTAAGGCGTGGGTACCGTTCTTATATTTCTTTGAAACGTTCTTGAATTCTATCATACTTTTATCATTGTACCACTATTGAATAGGCCCCACAAACAAAGGGATACTGATTTTTACCTAAATCAACGGATTGATGATAAAATAGTATTTATAGAGGAGGCAGACATATGAAACTTATTCTTGCTATAATCTCGACTGACGATACTAAGGCTTGTATTTCCGCTTTGAACAGAGCCTCTTTCCATGTAACGCGCCTGGCAACGACCGGTGGTTTCCTCTCCTCGGGAAACACGACACTGATCATCGGCTGCGAAGACAGGGAAGTTGAAAAAGCCATAGAGATCCTAGGAAGCGAATCACAGAGAAGAAAAGAAGCTGTCCCGACGACAATCTCTACCGATATGTCTTCCCTGGTGTCTTATCCGATCGAAGTGGAAGTCGGAGGTGCCACCATCTTCGTATTGAACGTTGAAGATTTCAGAAAACTCTAATCTTAAGGAACCAGTAACCTGGTTCTTTTTTAAAACCATCTATGGACGCATTCAGAAAAGGATTTAAAACCGGCATACCCATCGGACTGGGCTATTTCGCAGTCGCCTTTTCTCTTGGCATCGCCGCTGCTTGGGCAGGTCTCGATCCTTTCCAAGGCTTTCTGACTTCGGCAGTCATGAATGCCTCGGCCGGCGAGAATGCCGCATTCATTGCCATGAAAGAATCCGTCCCGTATCTGCAGATGGCATTGATCACGGTCGTCTCCAATATCCGCTATGTGCTCATGTCCTTTGCCCTCTCGCAGAAGATCGATCCCAAGGCAAAAATGATCCATCGGCTCCTGCTGGGCTTCTTTCTGACCGACGAATACTTCGCTCTGGCCATCAGCCAGGAACCGTATTGCGATCCGTATTTTTCCTACGGCGCCATCAGCTTTGCGGCACCCTGCTGGGCTTTAGGTACGGCGCTTGGCATCCTGATGGGTAACATCCTTCCGCCAAGAGTCGTTTCCGCACTGTCGGTCGC